>CAIWMX010000120.1 GCA_903913885.1 uncultured Bacteroidales bacterium
CCCAGATGGCACAGTTCTCTTCGCCGCCGTCATCATAGATGATCTGGTACATGCCCTGGGGAACGCCCCAGTTAAGGTTAACAGCCGTCGGGGTGGTGGGGTTGTTCAAAGCAGCCGTGAAGGGGCCTGGCTGAACTGCGGTCGGTAAAAGAGCAGCAGTAACACCAGTTGTGGCGCCACCTGTCAGGGTTATTGAACCGACCCATTGATCATAACCGGTTTTGTTGATATAAACGTTGTGAACTCCGATGACATTCACCGTAGTTAGGGGGATGATCCCGCCGGCAACCGTCATGGTAACGGGAAGGTTGGTCGGGCTGGGTAAATCGATGGTAACAGTTGCACCAACAACCGGCGCGCCAGTGGAGGCATCGGTGACGGTCCCGTTGATTTTCGGGCTCGGGGCCAGGGCAACGTTTTTGGTGGTGGTGGTACCGCCAACCATAACAGCGGTGCCGCTATAAGGAATATATCCCGTTGCGGTAATATTAACTGTAACGGTGCCCGGTGTAATGTTTGTCACGGTATATACACCTGCGGCATTGGTAAGAACAGGTGTCATGGCGCCCACAACAACCGAAGCGCCGGCAATGGCAGCCGAGGTTACCGAATTGGTAACTGTTCCTGTCAGGGTTCCGAAGGTGGCACCTGCGACATTAATGGTAAAATCGGCAGAGTTGCCATAGGTCTGGCTTGAACAGGGACCTGTGGGGGCACTGAGCCATTCTGTCCTGTAACGCAGGCGGTGGGCGCCGGCGGTTGTCCCTGTCGGGATGGTGATGGTGGCGGTGTAATTGGTGCCGGATGCAGCACAGTTCAATCCTGTCACGAAAATTTCACCCGCATCAAAGGTATTGTTGTTATTCAGGTCGATCCAGAGACTCATGTAGGTACTGCTGTAACCAGACTGAACTGTCAGTGTGTATGCAGTGCCGGTAATCATCGTCGTGGAGGATGCTGTATAATCGTGATACCACGCATTGGGTGCGCCGTTACAGGCGATCGCCTGGTTGATTGTTCCCAATTGGAAAAGGGTAAGACCGTCTCCGAAGGTACATCCGGTAGTGTAGGTCGGGGTGCAGTAAGGCGCCTGTGCCATTGCTCCTCCCCAGAGCATTACCAGAACCATAATTTGCAAAAATCTGAAGATTTTTTTCATAGGATTTGGATTAGTTAATAAAGGATTGGTGGTAAAAAAATATGGGGTATCAATAAAGCTATTGATATATATGATGGAATAAGCGTCCGAATTGAAATACTTCCACATTGCCAAAAAAAAAAGAATATGGCATAAATGTTGATTTTCAACAAATTGCCAATAGCACACATATTGATTGTCCTGCCAAAGGTAAAAATAAAATTAAAAAATAAAAAATAATCCGGTTTTTTTTTACTTTTTTAAGTGTTTTTTTGGGGGGGGGCGCAACCCAAGGTAATGCACCTGGTCTTTGTCCTGCCAAATCCAAAATCCCGGATGAATTGTTGCTTATTATTGATATAAGTATGTTATGTGTTATCTATCCTTAATTGTCCATGAGGCATACTTTGACACGCTGTATCCCTTCATCATATTGCACCTGGACTATGTAAATGCCCCTTGGAAAATCCCTGACATTCATTGTGTAGGAACGCGAACCGTAAACTGGCCAGGTTCCTGCACAAACTCCGGCGGCAGAAAAAAGCCTGACCTCCTTTATCTCTTTACCTCCGGTCACGGTGAGATGACCTGTGGCCGGATTGGGAAACACATTCAACTCACGATGATCCAATGTGCTGAAACCTGTGACCACATCAACCAATACTGTATCGGAATTGGTCGAATTCTGGCATTCCAGGAACCTGCTCTGCACGAAATATTTAAATTGTCCTGTCGGAAGACCGGCATCCAGGTATGCGGTATCATTCACCACGTTAGAATTGACCAGGACAAAGTTTCCTGTGCCCCCGGCCTGCCTGTAGATATCATAACCAAGAATATCCAGAACCTGCAGATCAGGAATATTCCCCTGATTATTGGCGGCCCCTGCAAGGGAGACAGCTTTCAGATGGCTTTTACCCCCGATGGAGCAATCGTCGATGGCCCAGGGGTACCATAGCCCGTTTCCGTCGCCGTCGACCGCGTGCCATGCAATGTCAACAGTTTCACCGGCATAGGCCGACAGGTCGACATGATAAGGTGTGTTCCATTCGTTCACGCCTCCGGTTCCCGGGTAAGGGGGCAACGACGACATATCGAGCAGCACATTCCAGGTGGCTCCCTGGTCGGAAGATACCTGCAGGTAATAATGATCCAAATGAAGCGAACCCTGGAAGGCATAACTCCAGAAAGTGAGATCGCCGTTTACATAGATGTTATGTGCAATAAGCCATTCATCCTGATGCGTGTAGTCCCAGGTTAGGCCGGCAGAAAAGAGCCCGTTATGTGCACCAAGCGGGGATGATGCAGCCGTGTGCGACCAGGTTGCCGACAAATTTGTTGTTTGCTTTGTCCATGAGCCTGGCGGAAAAAAAGGTTCCTCAAACCCTTCGTTCAGTAGGTTCCCTCCGTAACAGGCTGGTGGGGACCATGTCAGTTTGGCACCATTGCCAACAGGGTGAGCTGCCAGGTTGGTTGCCGGGTAGCAAACGGGGTAAATGCTTACATTGTCGAGATACCAGTTTAACATTTCAGAGGAGTTCAGCCCTGTAGCACGGAAACGTACACGAAATCCCTTTCCCCTGACAGGTGAGATGTCGATATGGTAGTTTGTCCAGCCAAAGCTGCCGGAGTTTTTAATTTCATCCTTCTTATGCCATTCATGATTATAATAGGCTTCCACGATCATTTTCTCCGTGCCGGTCGCATTCCGGTCCGACAGTTTCAGATCGAAATCAAGCCAGATGGCGGCACAACTGAACGGCACACCGTTAAGCGCCGGGCTTTCCAGTGCAAAACTGTAATTCACCTGGGGCGGCTGCCACCTGAAACTGGCAGCCGGTACAGGAATTCCTTCATTCTGATCAATAACCCAGTTGCTCTGGGCAGGGGAGAACTTCCAGTCATTAAATGAAAAGGTTCCCTGGTCCCACGATTCAAAAAACGGGAGTTGCCGGCCAAAGGAAATCGTGATTCCGAGCGGTCCGGCCTGCGTGCTTTCAGCTACCTGTCCCGGGAATCCGTATAAATTCAGGTTGTACTGTGCGGCAACGCCGTAATGATAGATTCCTGACTCAAGGTTGTAGTCATAGAACGTGAGGGAATCGGGATTTGATATCTGTGCCACCACGCTGTCGTCGCGATAAACCACGTACCCTATAAGCCCCGCAGGAGCAATATACAGAGAATCCGTCCCGGCGTTTGGTTTATCCCAGGCAATAAAGGCGGCATTCTCGACCGGTGTTCCGTGGAGGTTGCGCACCGGGTAGAGAAAATGTGACGTAAAGGCGGTACAGGCAAAATCGGAATAGCCGCTGCCGTACAGCGCCCTGACGCAGGCGTTGTAGGTTTGCCCATACTGGACCTGGTTTCCCGGAATCTGGTACGCATTTTTCGTGGTGTACCCGCTGATCACATTCCCAAGGTAAAAATAGTACCCGAGAATGCAGACCGCCTGCTGCTGAGCCGGCTCCGAGGCAATGATGCTGATGTTGTCGATGCACCAGTCGTTGATATCATAGGTGTCATCTCCAAATGCCCGGAAACGGAGTTTGAAATTCAGACCGGAATATCCGGAAATATCGGTTTCTTCACTTGTCCAGGGAAAATTCCCCCCACTGTTGGTATAGGTTTTCAGGGTTTGCCATGCAGTGCCGTTCCATAATTCGACAGCCATCTGGTTCACTGTTGTTGTTCCTACGTTGTCAAGTAAGATATCATACTTTAACTTTAAGAGTGTAGAGCGTTCGCCTTCAATCGTTTTGCTGACAAGTGACTGATTGTAGTTCACCAGGTGGGGCAGGGAGGAAAAAACGGCACAGGGTGCAGGATGCCCAACCGAGGGGGATATCTCCCAATTGCTGCCTGCATCGAGGGTCCAGTTGTTGTGCGTAAAATTGCTGCTGCTCCAGTTTTCAGAGAAAATTGGTTTTTCAAAGTGCGGGACATCCCAGTGTGCCATCAGGCTGCTGTCGTTCACGACCAGATTTGCCGGCGGGTTTTTGACCTGCAGCAGGTTAACGTTCAGGGACACGGGTGCCGTGACGGGAATTGTTTGCTGCAATGTGTCGTAACCGAACCGGGAGGCTGTAAGCTGGTAAGTGCCCTTCCATACATGCTGAAAGGCAATGATCCCGGTCGAATCAGTGATTGCGTGATAGGATGTATCGGGATAGGCCATGTTCACAAGATTAACAGAAGTGCCTGCGAATCCGCTTCCGGTGCAGCTTGGAGCAAGATGAAAGGTAACCGGGGCTGTCCAGCATTTCCCAAGGATATTTGAAAACGCCGTCGCCGACCAGCGGTTTACTGCATATTGCGCCTTCACGCCCCACCGGTAGGGACCGCAGGGCAACGACGGCCATACATTATCGGGGACCGTATTGGCCGCGGTCACTGCCAAGGGCGTCCACGCCGACGGGTTTTGTTCCTCACCCTGGCGGAGACGTGAAATATTGTAAACAACCGGGGCAGCCGGTGTATCTTCGAGGCTGGCAGGCCCTCCCGGGCCTTCACATTGCACCCTGATCATAAAGTTGCCCCCGGCCGGAAACCAGGGACTGTTTCCGCTCACATATTTGGAATAACTGCGGAACTGCGGGTTGGTTTCATCAATGGCGATGCCCGAGCAATCCGGTGGCGTGCCCACCTGGATCATGACCAGATAAAAAGCCCCGCTGGTAATCGTAACGGGCAGCGGCAGGGAAAATTCGATCCATCCTGTTCCTGCAGGAACAACGGTAAACGGCCCCGCCAGGTTGCTGCCCGGGGTTCCTCCTGCTCCAAGGGCGTCGTATACACTCACCTGGAAAACGCCGGGAGTGGGGCTGCCGGCCGGGTAATTACCTGCACTCCCGATATTGACCGATCCTCCGACAATTTTCACCGGGAAGCCGGCAGGAGAGAATTTAACGGCATTCATATTTCCCTGGGATGCCCATTCGGTAAAATTATCCTGGATCCCGTCATCGTAAAGCAGTTCATAATGTCCCGACGGAGGAGGCCAGGAGACATTGACTACCTGGGTAGCAGTATCCAGGATAGCCGTGACAGGGGCTACGGGGATGAGGGTTTCCCAGAGAACGATGTTCAACTGGGACGTAATGCCCTGCTGAAATGCGACAGGTGCTGAAGTGAAATTGTCAAAACCTGATTTGGAACAGGTTACAGTGAACACCCCTACGGGGTCAATTGTCAGGGAATAAATCCCACCGGAAGCCGACCAGGTTACCAATCCGTTTACGGTAACTTTCGCGCCGATGACGGGCATTCCGCTTGCCCCGTTGGTGACAACGCCCATCAGGACAGCAGGGGTTGCCGGTGCATTTTGCCCGGCAGTCACGCCAAAAGACAATAACAAGATAACTGGCATAAATAAATGAAATGCCAGGCTTTTCAGGTAAGGAAGCATCATTCGGTATCGGGATGAATCCATTTAGTTTCTTGAACGTAACAATGAATGATAATGTTACAAAATTACGCTATAATTTTGTTTTCCCGCCAGGAAGATAGAAACATGATTGTAGTGACACCCATTGCGGTAATTCTTCAGGGTGACAATATCATTGAGTGATCTTTTTCCGCCGGGGATATTACTGTCACCCCTACCCGGCCCCTTTTAAAATGGCTACCTCCCCCCCTGACCCCCTCTCCGCGCGGAGAGGGGGAGTTTGGTTGTTGAGTCATGTTATTAGTTTGCAATGAAATACCTCACCCCATGGTAAACTGATTTGATAAATGGCATAACCAGTCTTTGATTCAAAAACAACAAACTGTTCTCCCCCTCTCCGCGCGGAGAGGGGGTCAGGGGGGGGAGGTATTAATTTACCGGCACGTCTTATCCTTCGTTTCTCCTTCGATGGCCCTGCAGTGTCGTGTTTTGACTGCACTCAATCAAATAATTATGCTTTTTTTTATTCCGGGGAGTTGATTATAAGAAAAAATTTATAACTTTGCACTCCCAATTTTACGAACATCAATTCATTATAACATGTACGCAATCGTTGAAATAGCCGGTCAGCAGTTCAAGGTAGAGAAGAACGACGAGATCTTTGTTCACCGCCTTGATGGTGAACCCGGGACAAAAATTGAATTTGACAAGGTACTGCTGCTGGATAACGACGGCACTATCAGTGTAGGCAAGCCATTGGTTGATGGAGCCTCTATCAGCAGCTCCATCGTGGATCATGCCCGTGGTGACAAAGTGGTTATCTTTAAAAAGAAACGCCGCAAAGGATATGAAAAGGAATCGGGCCACCGGCAGGATTTCAGCAAAATACTGATTGAAGATATCAAATTTTAATGCCGGTTTTTCCCTGGAAATACCAGGGAAAACCCTGCAATCAAAAGAAAATGTTCCAATTAAAAATTCCGGCTTCAAACTTCGAATTTTTAATTTTTAATTTTTAATTTTTAATTATCAAGGTATTATGGCACACAAGAAAGGGGCAGGCAGTTCCAGCAACGGCCGTGAATCGCACAGTAAACGTTTGGGCGTTAAAATTTATGGCGGGCAGTTTGCCAAGTCAGGCAACATCATCCTGCGCCAGCGCGGAACAGTGCATAATCCCGGGTTGAATGTCGGTATTGGCAAAGACCATACCCTCTTTGCACTGATCGACGGGATCGTGGAATTCAAAAAGAAAAGGAGCGACCGTTCTTTCGTTTCCATTCTTCCGATGGAAGAATCTGTAAACTAGCGTATTAATGCACGTATTTCTCGTGCTTTCACATCAGCTTTTGTAAAACGGCATGGGTTAACCCTTGCCGTTTTTTTTTCACCCGGGTGGAAGTTTTTCTCTATTTTTGCCAGTAAAACCAACGTATTTATGCTTTCTTTGAACTATATCCGCGAACACGAACAGGAGGTGATCGACCGCTTGTCAATAAAGAATTTCAACGGAGAAGAGATCATCCGCCGTATTGGCCTTTTAGATGATCAGCGCCGCGAAACCCAGAAACGGCTTGATGACATCCAGGCGCAAAGCAATCTGCTGGCAAAGGAGATCGGGGTCCTTTTTAAATCGGGGAACACTGCCGCAGCCAACGAATTAAAGGAGAAAACCGGCGATCTCAAAGACCAGGCCAAAGTGCTGGATCAAAGTTTTGAAGATATTAAAAAGGAGTTGGATGACGTATTGGTCAGGGTGCCAAACCTCCCCCATCCATCGGTGCCGCGTGGAAAAACGCCTGAAGACAACCTCGTGGTCATGCAGGAAGGGGACATTCCGCAACTTGCCGAAACCGCAGTGCCCCATTGGGATCTCACCACGAAATACGACCTCATCGACTTCATCACCGGGAATAAAATCGCCGGCGCCGGATTCCCCTTGTATAAAGGAAAAGGCGCCAGGCTGCAGCGCGCGCTTATCAACTTTTTCCTGGAAGAAGCACTCAGGGAAGGATACCTGGAAGTGCAGCCGCCGTACGTTGTCAGCGCGGCATCAGCCTATGCCACCGGCCAGTTGCCCGACAAGGATGCCCAGATGTACCACGTAGGACTCGACGACCTCTACCTCATCCCCACGGCCGAAGTTCCCGTGACCAATATTTACCGCGACACCATCCTGAAAATCCAGGACCTTCCAATAAAAAACGTGGCCTACTCCGCCTGTTTCCGCCGTGAAGCCGGTTCTTACGGCAAGGATGTGCGCGGGTTAAACCGCCTCCACCAGTTCGACAAGGTTGAAATTGTACAGATAGCCCATCCCGAAAAGTCATATGACGTTTTGGAAGAAATGAGAACCTATGTGAGCGGGTTGCTGCGAAAACTTCAATTGCCCTTCAGGGTGCTGAAACTTTGCGGCGGCGACATGAGCTTTACCTCCGCACTTACCTACGACATGGAGGTTTGGTCAGCCGCTCAGGCCCGCTGGCTTGAAGTCAGTTCGGTTTCCAATTTTGAAACGTTCCAGTCGAACAGGATGAAACTAAGGGTCAGGGATGAGAACGGGAAAATGATGATCCCCCATACACTCAACGGCAGCGCACTGGCGCTTCCGCGCATCGTGGCCGCCCTACTGGAGAACAACCAGACACCCGAAGGAATTATAGTTCCCGAAGTACTCGTACCGTACACGGGATTTGCAGTAATTAATTAAAAATTAAGAATTAAAAATTAAAAATTACGGAGTGGTGCCAGGGTTGAAGGTTAGGTGAGAAATATCAGGACGGTTTTATTTTTAATTTTTAATTCTTAATTTTTAATTCCTACTTTTGACCTGTTAACCAAAACCTATCCACATGAAAAAGCTCATCGTAATCCTGCTATTTTTTATCCCTGTTCTTTTTTCTGCTGAAACATCGTTCGGTCAGCTCAATCTTGGCATAAAAGTCGGCTACAATGCCTCCAAACTTTCTACCAATCTTGATTCGATATCTTCAAATTTCAAATCCGGGTTCCAGTTTGGCGCTTTTGTCAGAATCGGGAAAAAAGTATACCTGCAGCCGGAAGTTTATTACATTTCCCAGGGAGGTGTTTTTACCAGTAACCTCCACAACTGGAAGGAAACTGTTAAAATCGGTTCGCTGGACGTCCCGGTGCTTCTGGGATTTAAGCTGATGGATCTCAAACTGGTGAATATCCGCATTTTTGCCGGTCCTGAAGCTTCCTTTGTCGTCAATAAAAGTATAGCCGAAGGCGGTACAAGCACAGGGCCGCTTACAAGCGGCGATTTCAAGTCGGTTAACTGGTCAATCCAGGCAGGTGCCGGGGTCGATGTGCTGATGTTCACCCTGGATATCCGTTACCAGGCAGGGCTGAGCCAGATGATCAACAAATCCCAATATGACTCAAAGAACAATGTTTGGGTGGTTAGTTTGGGGTGGAAGATCATATAATGATTTACGATTGACGATTTACGATTTACGATTGACGATTGACGATTTATGATTGTTAGGGCTGGGGGCTGAAAATGATGTGTCACCGGTAATAAAGCGAATTTCATCCATCCTGTATGAATGTCAATGGAATAGATTACCGGACTGTATGGATGGAGGGAACGTCGGTTTTTTTCATTGAACAGAACCTGCTGCCTTTTGCTTTCAGCATCCATGAAGCGAAGAACTGTGCCGAAAGCTGCGAAGCCATCCGCACCATGAAAGTCAGGGGTGCCGGAGCCATCGGCGCCATGGCAGGTTTCGCCATGGCCCAGGCAGTACAGGAAGCACCTTCCGACGGCTTTCACGATTACATCCTGCAGGCGAGACAGGAAATTGAAATGACCCGTCCCACGGCACGGAATCTCTTTCATGCAGTCGAACATGTGAATGCAGCAGCCCTTTCATCCCGTGGATCAGCCCAGGCTGAAGCTCAGCGTCTTGCCGACCGGGATGCCTCAGACTCCCTGAAAATCGGGGAATTCGGCAACACGCTCATCCGCGACGGGATGAACATTGCAACCCATTGCAATGCAGGCTGGCTGGCATTCGTTGATTTCGGGACCGCCCTCTCCCCCATTTACCTTGCCCATAAACAGGGAAAGAAAATATTTGTTTATGCCGATGAAACCAGGCCCAGGAGCCAGGGCGCCCGCCTCACCGCGTGGGAACTCAACCAGGCCGGGGTGCCGCATACCATTATAGCTGATAACGCAGGGGCCTACCTGATGTCGTTGGGAAAAATCGACCTCATGATCGTGGGTGCCGACCGTATCGCAGCTAACGGGGATACGGCCAATAAAATCGGCACCCTTGAAAAAGCAATCGCCGCCAGGGAATTCGGCATCCCCTTTTATGTCGCGGCCCCCACATCGACATTCGATGCAACCTGCCCCGACGGGACCCATATCCCCATCGAAACACGCGATGAAGATGAAGTACTGTTCCAGGAAGGAATCACTGCCGATGGCCGCCTGGAAAAAATCCTGGTTTGCTCACCAGGTTCCTCTGCTTTCAATCCCGCATTTGATGTCACACCCGCCAGGTTTATCAGCGGGATCATTACAGAAAAAGGAATCATAACACCAACCCGCGAATCAATCCATGAACTGTTAACGGTCAATGGATGAACAAGTTAAACTTACAACATTCTCACCATCAAACAAACCAACCATGAAACTTCCACGATTTTCAGGATGGCTGTTAACAGCAGCACTCATTTTGAGCATTGCAGCGTCAGCCCAAACAGAGAAGAAAGCCCCCAAACCTGCTGATCCCGCAAAAACAGAGGCCGGCAAAGAAGCTGCAAAAGAAAAATCTAAAGAAAAATCAAAGGATAAGGATAAACCAAAGGAAGACTCGGTTTATAACTCCTCCCTGGTGAGCGGACTGAAATTCAGAAGCATCGGGCCGGCATTCTGTTCCGGGCGCATCGCCGATTTTGCCGTTAACCCGAAAAACCACAGTGAATGGTTCGTTGCAGTTGCCTCGGGTCATGTATGGAAAACCGTCAACAACGGCACCACTTTTGAACCGGTTTTTGACAATAACGGCACCTATTCGATCGGTTGTGTCGTAATTGATCCGGGCAATACCAACGTGGTGTGGGTTGGCACGGGCGAGAACAACCACCAGCGTTCCCTTGGCTACGGGAACGGCGTTTACAAGAGTTGCGACGATGGAAAGAGCTGGAAAAACATGGGGTTGAAGGATTCGCGCCAGATCGGCATGATCGCGATCGACCCGCGGAATTCAGATGTGGTTTTCGTGGCGGCCGAAGGCTCCGTTTGGGGTCCCGGGGGAGATCGCGGATTATATAAAACAACCGATGGCGGCAAGACCTGGAAGAAGGTACTCGAAATTAGTGAAAACACGGGAGTGAACAACGTGATCATGGACCCCCGGAACCCGGATGTGATGTATGCTTCATCGGAACAACGCAGACGCCATGTATTCACCAAGATCGGCGGGGGGCCGGAGACGGCCATCTACAAGTCGACCAATGGCGGCGAGTCGTGGGATAAACTGACTTCCGGCCTGCCAGGCGCCGACATGGGCGGTATCGGCCTGGCCATTTCACCAGTTAATCCTGATGTTGTCTATGCCATCATCGAATCAACCCCCGATGCCAAGGGATTCTACCGCAGCAACGACCGCGGCGCTTCCTGGCAGAAGATGAGTGACCATTCGGCCCAGGGCCAGTATTACAATGAAATTTACTGCGATCCCAAAGATGTGAATAAAGTATATTCGGTTGAAACCGTGTCGCAGGTGACCGAAGATGGTGGAAAAACCTGGCGGCAGGTTGGCAACAACAAACGTCATGTCGACGACCATGCCATGTGGATCGATCCGGGCGACACCAAACATTTCCTGATCGGCTGCGATGGCGGTGCCTACGAAACCTTCGACGCGGGTAAGGAGTTTATCTTCAAATCAAACCTGCCGGTGGTGCAGTTCTATCGGGTACAAGTCGACAACTCCCTGCCTTTCTATTATGTGTATGGCGGCACCCAGGACAACAACAGCATGGGCGGCCCCTCGCGCAGCACAGCCGGGGCCGGCGTGCTGTCGGACGACTGGTTCAACACCAATGGCGGTGATGGTTTCTGGTCGCAGATCGACCCTGTTGACCCGAACATCGTTTATGCCGAATCGCAGTATGGCGGCATGGTCAGGTACGACCGGAAAAGCCAGGAGGCTGTCGATATCAGACCCGAGCCGCGTAAAGGCGAAGACAGCTACAAGTGGAACTGGAACACGCCGCTCATCATAAGTCCGCACTCTCCAACCCGCCTCTACACAACGGCCAACAAGGTATTCCGCAGCGATGACCGCGGAAATACCTGGCAGGTGATCAGCGATGACCTCACGGCAAAGATCGACCGCAACACCTGGCCGGTGATGGGCAAATACTGGCCCAGTGATGCCATCCAGAAAGATGTATCAACCTCGCTGTACGGAACCATCATCTCTTTCGACGAATCACCGGTGAAGGAAAACCTGCTGTTTGCAGGAACCGACGACGGGCTGATCCAGGTATCGGAAGACGCGAAAACCTGGACAAAAATTGACAAATTCCCGGGGGTTCCTGAAAACACCTACGTGAGCGACATTTTCGCCTCACGCTTTGATGCAAATATTGTTTTTGCCTCATTTGACAACATTCTCCGGGATGATTTCAAACCCTACCTGCTTAAAAGCACCGACAAGGGTAAATCATGGACGTCCATTGCAGGGAATCTCCCGGAAAACGGAACGGTTCACAGCATCATGCAGGATGTTGTCAATCCCGACCTGCTATTTGCAGGCACGGAATTCGGGTGTTTCTTTACCATCGACGGTGGTAAGAAATGGATCCAGCTGAAATCGGGACTCCCTTCAATTTGCGTGAAGGACATGACCATTCAGAAACGTGAAAATGACCTGGTCCTTGCCACTTTCGGCCGCGGATTCTATATTCTTGATGATTATTCTCCGTTGAGAAACCTTAAAAAGGAGACCCTGGATCAGCAAGGATTCCTTTTCCCGGTGAAGGATGCGCTGATGTACCTGCCTACCAATACAAAAGGTGCACAGGGTTCAACGGTGTTTATGGCGAAAAATCCCGATTTTGGTGCCGTGTTTACCTACTATATCAAAGAGGTTCCCAAGACCAAAAAGGATATCCGGAAGGAAAAAGAAGCCGAATTGTTTAAAAAAGGCGAACCGATCTACCAGCCTACTGAAGCTGAACTTCGTGCTGAAAAGCTTGAAACCGCGCCCTTCCTAACCTTTACGGTTTCCGATGCCAACGGTTCTCCGGTGCGTATCATGCGCACAAACCCTTCAAAAGGGGTGAACAGGATAAACTGGGACCTGAGGTACCAGTCAACCCGGATTGTTGAAACCGAAAAATTTGATCCGCTGGCCGACAATGGCAGCGGTGTGCTGGCGATGCCAGGGAAATACAAAATCACCATGGCCCTCACCTCGAATGGTGAAACCAAAACACTGGCTGGACCGGTTGAATTCAACACGGTGGTTCTCAACAACACCACCCTGCCGGCCCGTGACCGCAGCGCCATGGTTGCGTTTCACCAAAAGGTTGCTGAAATCACCCGCGTGATGCAGGGAACCGAAAATTATGCTGACGCCCTGAATAAACGTGCTTCCAGCATCCTCCAGGCCCTGAACAGTACGCCGGCCGCCAGCGCTGAACTGGTGAAAAAGGCGCGTGAGGTTCAGCTGCAGCTTGACGAAATCCTCAATGTAAAATTCAACCGTAATACCGGCAAGCCAAGTGTGGAGGAGAATCCTCCTGCGCCTGTACCCCTGAATTCACGTCTGGGCCAGCTTACCTGGATCAGTTGGTCATCAACAAGCGAACCGTCCCAAACCCAGAAAGATGCCTATGCTATCCTGGAAGCCGAGTTTCCACCTGTTTACGACCAGGTAAAACATATTGGTGAAAAGGAAATCCCCGAACTGGAAAAAGCCCTTGAGAACCTGGGAGCACCGGTAACACCGGGGAGGTTGCCGGAGTGGAGAAGGTAAGGTAGCGAGGTAGCGAGGTGGCGAAATTGTGAAATGGTGAAAAAAAAAAGCCCTCCGGAATTGGAAGGGCTTTTTTTGCTATTGGGTTCTTTAGTTGTTAATCAGTAATTTCCTGACAATTTTATGTTCGCTGTTCAGGAAGATTACCGAATAGATGCCGGTGGCAACGGGACGGAGATCGATTTTCCTTTCAAAAACCCCATTCACCCGGACATCGCCTAGTTCAAAGATTTTTGCGCCCAACTGGTTATACACCATGATAGTAAAGGTTTCCTCCACGGGGCTGGTAACAGAAACTGTGAACTGACCGTCGCTGGGTACCGGAAATACATTGAAACTGCTGCCTTGCAATTCCTGCTGGCCGGTTACCACCACCCAAACTTTATTGGAGATGGGCGATGAACAGCCGTTGGTTGTCACAACACACCAGTAATAGCCTGTGTTGTGTGTAACCGTGTATGACTGCCCGGTGGCCCCGGCAATGGGATTCCCTGCATAGTACCATTGATTGCCGCTGGCGGCGCTGCTGGTAAGAACAGCACCTGCTGCAGTTACAACAGGAGCCGCAGGGATTGCATTGATCGTTACATTGAAGTTGGCCGAAACGACACCGTTTCCGCAGGTGTTGGTTCCCTTCACGGTGATGGAACCTGTACCAGGCGTTGCTCCAAATGTTACAACAATACTTTTGGTGGTTGCACCTGAAGTAATCGTTGCCCCGGCCGGAACCGTCCATACATAGGCTGTGGCATTGGCAATGGTTGGCACACTGTAGGCTACCCCGGCAGCTCCGGCGCAAACCGAGGCACTGCC
This sequence comes from uncultured Bacteroidales bacterium, assembly GCA_903913885.1. Taxonomy (GTDB): domain Bacteria; phylum Bacteroidota; class Bacteroidia; order Bacteroidales; family FEN-979; genus CAIVAT01. Next base: position 14,363 of record CAIWMX010000120.1, read on the forward strand.
GGTGATGGCTCCTGCATTTGCCGGCAGAGGATTCACTGTAACAGCGAAAGCAGGCGAGGCAGGCCCGTTGCCGCAGCTGTTGGTTCCAGCCACTGTTATACTACCTGAAACCGCACTGGCTGAGTAGTTGACCGTGATGCTTTTGGTACCGGCGCCAGTGGCAATAGTGGCCCCGGCAGGCAATGTCCAGGTATAGGTGGTTGCATTGAGAATTTCAGCGCATGAATAGGCAACGCCGCTCGTACCGGCACAGAGTGATGCAGTCCCGGTAACGGCGCCCGCACCGTTAGGCAACGGGTTAACAAAGAGATTGTAAATGGACGGTGTAACCGCTGAACAGGATGAAGCGTTGGTGTAATTGACACTGACCCATTGTGCCCCCACGCCGGTCCATGTTACATTGATTGCGCTGGTACCCTGTCCAGAGACAATGGCTCCCCCGGCAGAAACAGCCCAAATATAACCTGTCATTCCTCCCTGGGTATAGTACATGTTCCCGGTTGACCCAACGCAAGGAGCATTGTTGCTGCCGATGGTCGGCACCGGGGTAGGATTGACCGTAACATTGTATACGGTGGCTGTAGCAGCCAAACATCCATTAGCGTTGGCATAATTTACGCTCACCGTTTGTGCGCCCGATCCGTTCCATGTCACCGTCACAGTGTTGCTTGTGGCCGTGCCACCGGCCGTGACCTGGCCACCGGCTGAAACTGTCCATGCATAGTTTGACATCCCGGCCTGGGTGGTGTATACAACACCTGCCGCTCCCTGGCACAGGCTGGCCGTTCCCGTGACGGTCGGGGTGGGCAGTGCATTGACGGTTACCGCATAGGATGCGGGCGTTGCAGCCGTGCAATTGCTCGCATTGGTGTAACTGGCGGTTACCGTTTTGGCCCCCGTAGTTGCCCAGGTTACCGTAATTGCACTGGTTGTGCCACCGGCGGTGATGGTTCCCCCGGCTGAAACCGTCCAGGTGTACCCTGACATCCCGGCCTGGGTCGTATAAATGTTGTTGGTGGAGTTCACACAGGATGTTGCCGGCCCGGCGATGGTTGGGACCGGAAGCGCATTGACGGTAACCGCAAGTGATGAGGAAGGACCGCTTCCGCAGGAGCCTGTTCCGGCAACCGTGATACTTCCCGAGGTGGCCCCGAAGGTTACGGTAATCGTGTTGGTTCCTGTGCCGGCCGTGATCACGGCACCTGCTGGCAATACCCAGTTGTAACTTGTGGCATTGGTGATGGTTCCCACCGTGTAAACATTGCCTGCAGAGGAGGCGCAAACCGAGGCAGGGCCGGTAATGGCTCCGGCAGCCGACGGGGCGGGACAACCGGTAAGGAAGAACATGTCACCGCCATTTATGGTTCCGGCCGAATTGGTCCCTCTCACCCTGTAGTGGTAGGTTGTTGCGTTTACCAAACCGGTAACTGCCGCACTGACATTCGTAGTGGTGGTGCCGGTAACCGGTGATGGCGTTCCGGCTACGGTATTACCATAGGCTACTGTAAGTCCCCAATCGAACAAAACCGTCGTGGACGAATTGTTGGCATTGATGGTCCCGTTGAAGGTTGCCGAGGTGGTCCCCACCCCTGTGGCTGCCGTCGTGGTCACCGTGGGCGCCACCGCAGCTGTTGTGAAGGTGAGGTCGCCCCCGTTCGTGGTTCCTCCGGTATTGGTCCCGTTGATCCTGAAATGGTAGAGGGTATTGGGGACAAGGCCTGTCAATGCAGCCAAGGAGGCCGTGGCTGAAGTTCCGGTGACCGTTAGCGGAACACCCGGCACATTGGTACCATAAGCCACGGTAAGGCCATAATCAAAGGAGACAGTGGATGATACATTGTTTGCATTCACAGTGCCATTTAATGTGGCAGTAGTGCCGGTAACAACGGTTGCTGCGGCTGTTACGACACTGGGTGGCACAATGGCCGTGGTGAAGGTCATATCACTTCCGTTCACCGTCCCGCCGGCATTTACACCATTGATCCTGTAATGGTAGGTGGTGTTGGGAACCAGGCCTGCAAGAGCGGCTGTTGAAGGGGTTACCGTGTTTCCGGTGACTGTGGCGGGGACGCCCGCAACCACCGTGCCATAGGCAACCGTCAGGCCATATTCAAAAGATACCGTGGTAGATGCATTGTTGGCATTGACCGTGCCATTCAGCGTTGCGGTTGTTCCGGTTATGGCCGATGCGGCCACGGTAACCACTGTCGGGAGGGTTGACAGAGGGAGAGGCTGATTCCATGTTAAACTTACCTCGGCATCCGATAGCGCCCGGTTGTATAACCTGAATTCATCCATCAGGGTTCCGGCGTTAATGCTGTTGCTCGTGCTGTATCCACCTACTAAAAACGGGCCGGCACCTGAGAAAGTGACTGCAGCCTGTGCTACCGTACTGTTCAGTACGCCATTCATAAATACCTTGACCGCGGCCCCGGTATATACGAGGTGGATCACGGTAGGGGTTGCCGGGATTGCATTAATCGGCACGTCGGTAAAACCGGTTCCGCGTAGCCATAGGTTTCCGTTCCCGGCAACTCCTCCGGTAAAACACCGGAAAGTTCCTGCTGAAGCATCCCCAAAATAGTAATAGGTTGTAGCTGCTGTGGCCGGGAAATTATTCAGCCAGAAGGAAATCGTCCAGCCGGTACTGGGTAAATTGGTCGCCCAGCCCGTATTCAGGTTATTGGTACCGGAGGCAAGGCCGTTGCCTACCAGGGCAGTGCCAAACTCCCCGGTTGATCCTACCGTTTGACCCGAAAGTACCGCGGGATTTGTTCCGACAGGGGCGCTGGCATAATTCTGCTGGTTGCCTGCTGCATCAAATTTGTAGTACATGTACTCCGGAACAGTCTGCGCAAAGTTCACGATCCCTGTTAACCCTAGAAGCATGATCAATGCGCTACGCCGGAACAGAAAATTTGTAAGTAATGTTCTCATGTGCTTGATTTTTAGTTATTAATAAATTTTCACTGCAAACATAATCGCTATCTGGATTAAATCCAAATTATTTTATATTTATTTTCAGGACTCATCGCCTTTACAGGTGCAGATCCACCCTTACATGCCCTATCATCGGAAGAATCGGCCTGTTCGTCGGTGAAATACGTGGGATGGTCTAATTATTTCATATAATGGTCTAATTTTTTCATTTGTGATTAAAATAACAATTACATTTGCTTCAACAATTTAATCGCATAGGGAAGTTTTCTGGTTTTTCCGTCTGCGCAACTTATTCAGCCGATTTGCTTGCTACTTTTACTTGTTTATCTTCCAATTGCTATTCTGAAACCGACTGTCGTAAATCGTTCTGATCTTAAACCAATAGAAAACTTCCTTTTTTCAATAAAAAAGCCGGGCTTGTTCCCGGCTTTTTTTATAAGCAACAGGGGAATTATCTTGACGAGAAGAATTCGTTTATCGCCTCAACGACAACTTTAACCCGGTTCTTTCCAAGTGAGTTATAGAAGGGAAGCCGCAGGATGGTGGAAGAAAAACGATCCGTGTTAGGCAGGGCCCTGCCATCGTGTTTGTCAAGAAAATAAGGGCTGGAATGAAGCGGAAGATAATGAAAAAGGGCAATGATACCCCTTGATTTCAGAAATGCCATCAGGTCATCCCTGGTACCGGGTTCTTGCACTGTGATATAAAAAATATTGCCATTCACGGTAGCAAAGTCAGGAATAACAGGACATTTCAGAAATCCCTTCTGTTCAAAGGGTTTTAGCAGGTCAAAATAATTCCACCAAACTTTTTTACGTGCAGCCTGGATTTTGTCAAACCTCACGAGTTGTGCGTATAAGAAGGCTGCCACCGAATCGGAAGGCAGGTATGACGAGCCGATATCCACCCAGCCGTATTTGTCAATTTCACCCCGGTAAAAGGATGCACGGTTGGTTCCCTTTTCCCAGATAATCTCGGCCCGTTTTTCAAATTCCCGGTCATTCACCATAAGCAGACCGCCTTCGCCTGAGATGATGTTCTTTGTTTCATGAAATGAGAAGGTGCCGAAATGTCCAATTGAACCCAGGGGTCTGCCCCGATGAAAGGAATCAATCGCATGCGCGGCATCCTCAACCACAAATAACCCGTTTCGGTTTGCAATCTCCATGATCCGGTCCATATCACAGGCGAGGCCACTGTAATGGACTACCACGATGACCTTTGTTCTCGGCGTGATCAGTCGCTCAATCTCCCCCGGGCCGATATTCGGAACATCAGGCAACGTATCTGCAAAAACCACTTTTGCCCCCCTGATTAAAAAGGCATTGGCCGTTGACATGAAGGTAAACGAGGGCATGATTACCTCGTCGCCCGGTTCGATCCGGCACAGGAGGGCTGCCATTTCAAGCGCATCGCTGCAGGAGGTGGTCATCAGTACTTTTGCAAACCCAAACCGATCTTCAAAAAACGCATGGCATTTTTTTGTGTACCTCCCGTTGCCTGCAATGGTTCCTGAAAATGCTTCCCTGACAAGATACCTGAAGGAGGACCAGGGGATGTAGGGTTTGTTAAAGGGGATGGTCATATCAGGTAGCGAGGTGGTGAGGTAGCGAAATAGCGAAATTGTGAAATGGTGAAATGGTGAAATTATTAAGTTAAATTTGTCGGCTAAATTAATGCATTTTTTGATTTCCTGACTTTTGGCAAAGAGAACCTACCTGCGTGACATCCTCAGCCTGCTGGGAAGCAACCTTACGGTGACGTTCTGCAACCTGACCATTGGCATAATCCTTACCAGGGTGCTCGGTGCGGCAGGGTTTGGTTTGTATTCAGCAATCATTGTTGTGCCCATCATGGTGATCGGTTTCACGCAACTGGGCATCCGCCGGAGTACGATCTACCATATCGGCAACAAACTGCTGCCCGAAGACCATATTATCTCAGCACTTTTCCTGCTGTTGTTATGGACCAGCGTGCTGAGTATCCTGATATGCGGGTTTGTCTATTTCTTTTCCTCCAGCCAGTCCTTCGATCCGCTGATCATCGTCCTGGTGCTGCTTACCATTCCGCTGCTGCTTTCAAACGTCTTTGCCGGCGGGGTCTTCCTGGGGAAGGAGGATATAAAAAGCGCAAGCATCCTCAACGCAGGTCCCACCATCATCACGCTGCTGCTCACCATCCTGTTCGTATGGGGGCTGAAAATGTCGGTTCTCGGTGCATTTCTGGCCATCGCCGTGGCAAATCTCCTCATGTTCCTGATGACCTACCGCATCATTATCCTCCAGTTCAGGTACAACATTACCTGGAAATACCATGAGGGTATCATGAAAAGCATGATCAAACTGGGGCTTGTGAATGCCGTCGCGGTTTTTATCATGCAACTTAACTACCGCATGGATATCCTGATGCTCAAGAAACTATCCACCCTGGAGGAGGTCGGTTTTTATTCGCTCGCCATGCAGATCGCCGAGCAGTTATGGCATGTTCCTATGGCCATCGAGACCATTATCCTCAGCCGGAGCGCCAATTCCAGCGACGACAACCATGTTCACCGCACTGTTGCATCCATCTTCCGGGTTTCGCTGATCATCGGCCTTGTTGCAGGGATCCTGATATTTTTTGTTGCACCTCCACTGATCCCATTGATATTCGGAAGGGAATTTTCAAAAAGTGCGTCGATGATCCAGGTCGTGCTTCCCGGCATCCTGCTGCTGATCGGATTCCGTATTCTTAACAGCAGGCTTACCGGGATGGGGAAGCCCCAGGTAGCCATCTATGCCTTTCTGCCGGCACTGGTCATCAATTTTATTGCCAATCTTTTCCTCATACCCCGATTTGGCGGGGTCGGGGCGGCATGGGCTACCAACATCAGCTATGGCATCGGTTCCATTGCCTTTGTCATTGTATACTCACGGTTGATCGGCATGCCGTTAACCGAAATTTTCAGGGTGCGGAAAAGTGATTTCTACTTTATCCGTGATGTCAGAAAAATATTTTCCAGGAAAAGACGGTCCTGACACGGTTATCGGGTAAGCCGTTTTATCATGCTTTTCCAGGATACCAGGTAGATCAGCCAGATCACCTTATCCGTGATCATCAGGTAAAGGCTTCGCTTGCGGTTCTTCCATTCAAAATTGGATTTCACCCCGTTGGGGTGGTTATCCGAGATATTTTCAAAAAACATGCGGCCATAGTTGTGATTGCTGGCATATGACCAGTAGGCTGTCATAAAGCTCCTTGTATTCCAGAGGGTTCTGAACATTTTCCGGCGCATCGCCTCCTTGTTGTATAAACTAAGCCATATTTCATGCATGGCTGATTCGATTTCTGCCGGAGCCATGCCAGGCATGTTCAGGGTGGCCCTCGTGTTGTCGTATTGCTGCCAGTCGGCCGGATAGTTATTCAACACAATCCTGTTTTGTGCTTCCATCCGGTGAAAGAGTACCGTCCCTGGCAAAGGCGTAAGGATGGTACACTGAAAGGAATCGATCGTACTGCTCAGAATGAAATCGCGGCGGGCATAGAGATCCGCCTCCTTATCGCTCTCCATGCCGAAAATCATAAAGCCCAGTATCCCGATGCCATGCCTGTGTATTTTCCTGAAGATCTTTTCATAGGTATCAACGCCCCTGCTCAGGTTGAGGTTCTTCCTGACATCCTTGAGCGCCTGCGCCGTTTCGGCTTCGATGCCCATAAGGATCATGTTGCATCCGCTTTTTCGCGCCCAATAGAGGACTTCATCATTATCGGCGAAATTCAATGCCGCCTGGGAAAACCACACCTTTTTTATTCCCCGGTCAATCATGCCTTTAAATAGCAGGATGGCACGTTCGGCGGCTCCCTTTTTGTTGTTGATCAGGTTATCATCAACAAAAAACAACATGGGACGGGTGGTTTCTTCCAATTCGTCAAGGATCTCCTCTACCCGCCGCTCGCGGTAGGTTTTACCGCACAGCTGCGTAACCGAACAGAAATCGCAGCCATTCGGGCAACCCCGGGAGGTCTGGACAAGGTCATAGATATAAGGATATTTGTAAATATCACGCCTCACACGCGGAACTGCATGAATATCGGTAATCCCGCCTTCATAGAGGCGCATGGCAGCCCCCGATTCAAAATCGGCCAGGAAGGCAGTCCAGGCGCCTTCCGCTTCGCCGGTAACGACTGAATCCACGTAATGCAGCACCTCGTCCGTGCACATGGATGCATGAATGCCACCCATCACCGTGTGGATACCGGCTTCCCTGTAAATGGCGGCGATTTCATATGCCCTGGCTGCATTGGCTGTGAAGCCGGTAAAGGCGACCAGGTCGGCGGGCCGGAATGTGAAATCTTCAAAGCTTTCATCCACCAGCTCCAGGTCCCAGTGCGGAGGCGTGAGGGCAGCCACAATGCCCAAACCCAGCGGCATGAACCGCGTACTCGGGTCGTTGATAAAGCCTTTTCGTTTTTTGTTGACAGGATTTATCAGGAGCAATTTCCTGTTTTCACTTAATGTCATTTTTTAACCTTTGATTTTTCCGTTTGCGCCCGCAAGTTAAGATTAAAAACAGATTTCGCTTTCTACATGTGACAAGTTTTCAACAAATTCCAATTATTCTGCCTTCACGCTGGCGGAATGTCCCTGCATCCGCACGAAAATCATTTCAGAAATTCACTCGTAAATATTTTACTTTTGCCGGGAATATCGCTTCACTGAAAAATAACCATCCATTATGGAGAAAGATGACCTGAGTAAAATCCCGATGTTTTTCATCCTGGGCCGGCCCCGTTCAGGGACTACCCTGCTGACAACGCTTTTCAATGCTCATCCGAATATCCGCATCGCCCCGGAATTCCCGGTCATGTTGTTTTTATACCAGCGTTTCAAGCATGTCAGGAAATGGGATGAAACCACGATCCGTGCATTTGTCGAGCATGTTTTTTTCTATTCGAAATTCAACATCAGGAGGATTGAAAACCTGAAGCTTGACAAGGAATTCATCATCAGTGAACTGTTGAAATACAAGGATAAAGGTTCGATCCAGCTCTTTTTAAAAAGCATCAATTATTTCGCATTCTCGATATACAACAAGGAGGAAACCCTATGGATCGGCGACAAGAACCCGGTTTATTCCATGTCGGCCGACCGGTTGAGAAACATATTCCCCGATGCAAAATTCATCTGCATCATCCGCGATTACCGCGATAACTTCATCTCGATCAAGAAACTGGCCGAAAAAGAAGTTGCGGTGGAAGCACCGGTTTTAAGCCTGCAGGTAGGCAGATGGCGGATATTTACCCGTCTTTTCCTGAACCTTAAACGTCGTTTCCCTGATAAATACTACATCCTGCGATATGAGGACCTGGTGAGCGAACAGGAGAGCACCTTCCGATCTCTGTGCGAATTCCTCGGAATTGACTATGATCCGTCGGTATTCGATTTCCACAAGAAGAAGGAAGAGACGGTGAATACCTATGGCGATTTTATTTATGAAAAGTTCCATGAGAACCTGCTGAAACCGATCAATACCGGGAGGATGAACACCTGGCAGAAAGTTCTCACGGAAGAGGAGGTGCGGATGGCCGACCAGATTGCCGGCAAATATGCCGACAAATTAGGTTATGCCCGGCAAAATAAGCGTTTCAGCACCCTGCTTTTTTTCAAATCGGCACCCATTCTGACCTATAACCACATCCTGCTGCAGGTGATGATCTTCGGCACCTACCTTCCCCACAAGGTAAGCCAGTGGTGGTTTTTAAAGATGCAGATCCTGCTTAAGATCTACCTTCGGTTATTCGGAAAGAAGCCTGCTCCTAAGGTATCGTGATTTTGCGGTCGTCAAAATCGCCGTTCAGGTAACGTTGCATCAGCTTGTACCGCTGGAGTTTGCCACTGGAGGTCTTGGGGATTTCGTTCGATTTTATCAGGACAAGTTCATCCACGGTAATTCCAAGGTTGCTGCGCAGCAGCGCCCTGAGTTCCCTGAATGCTTCGGTTGCTTTCTGTTCGGGTACACCTGCCAGGAACGCGATGACCCTGTCGAGGCCGGTCTCCCTGCTGGTGGTGGCGCCAAAACACACTTTGCCATAACTCACATCGTCAAGATTGCAGGCCATGGTCTCAAGGTCATTGGCAAAATAGTTCCGGCCATTTTTAAAGATGATATCTTTCTGCCGCCCGCTGATATAGAGGTTTCCTTCAAAAAAGAACCCGATATCTCCTGTCCTGAGCCATCCGTCTGTAAAGGCGGCTTCGGTATCGGCGGGTTTGTTGAAATAGCCCTTCGTAATGCCTGCACCTTTAAGCTGGATCCGGCCGGCGATCCCTTCGGGGACAGCTTGACCTTCTTCATCCAGAATTCTGATATCCACATCATTCAGTGCGACCCCCACGCCCGAAAACAACCTTGCCCCCGGGTCGGAGGGGTCGAGCGGAAGTGCCTTGTTTTCCCGGTCAAGCAGGGAGGCATTGAAGGCGGTAATCACCGAAGGCTGCATCAGCGGGGTAAACGAAATGGCGAGGGTTGCCTCCGCCATGCCGTAAACAGGCATCATGGCTTCAGGTCTGAAACCAAAAGGGCGGAGCGTGTCAACAAAGTCTTCCATGATCCTGACCGAGATGGGCTCGGCGCCATTGAGCATGGCTTTCATTGCGGAGAAATCCCACTCAACAACCGGCTTCTTCCTGTTAAAGTACCGCAAAACCAAAGCGAGTCCGAAATTTGTGGTTCCGGTCACGGTGATTTTTTGCTGACTCATCAGGTTTACCCATAACCCGGGATTCATGATGAAATCAATGGTTTCTACATGGTACTGGAACGAAATGGAATAGAGGGGTGTAAGGTGGTACCCGATCAGCCCCATATCGTGAAAAAGCGGCATCCAGTTGCCGATATGATCGGGATAGTGAAGGTCGAGGCCAATGCGGATCGCATCCATGTTCACCATCAGGTTGCCATGGGTGAGCATGATCCCTTTCGGATCTCCCGTGCTGCCCGATGAGAACTGGATAAAAGCCAGATCGTCGGGTTTCAGTATTGGCACGGGATAGCCTCCTCCGCAATCCAGTTCATTTTTTTTCTTAATTTTTTCCGCGGGTAAAGTTCCTGTATCCGTAACCCCGGCGCTCATGAAAATAAAAGGGTCGCCCAATTGTTCAAATACGTTGATGAGCTTAACAACCGACGGGTTGTACCCTGAAAAGGTCATGGGAGGCTGAAGGATGGTAGGGACAATCCCCAATAGAAAACAGCCCCATAGCAGTTCAATGGTTTCCTGGTTATCCTGGGTGGCAATGATCATTTTATCACCCTGACGCAAACCAAGGTTAAAAAACCCGGTGGCGATGCGTTCAGCCTCCTCGAACAGTTCCTTGCAGGTTTGGATGCTGAGCAGGCCATTCTTATCGGAATACCCGACATATAAATCCGGATGGTTATCTATGGCCCTGTGCAGCAGATCAGGCAATGTAAGTTCAGGCTGGTAATAGGCACTTAAATCAGGCATAAAGTGTATTGGTTCAATTGGCCTGTAAAAGTAACGAATAAGTCAACCGGGTGCGCTATGTCCGGAAAATTCTTACCTTTGCTCTTTAATTCACTGTCCCATGAAGATTGAAGATTTCATTGCCCATCTTGAAGAAGAATATGAAGACCTGGCTCCCGGTTCCCTCACCCCGGGAAGTGTTTTCAGGGAAGTATTTGAGTGGAATTCGATCAACGCCCTGATTCTGATCGCCATGGTTAAGACCGAGTATGATGTCACCATCAATGCAGAAGATATTGCCACTTCGCAAACGGTGCAGGACCTGTTCAGGATCATTGAATCGCGCGTTCAGTAAAAGGGGGCGATCAACGTTCCTCCATTAATTTCAACCCTTCCTGTGCAAGCCGGGAGATGGATATTTCATCGAAAAACAGGTAGGGAGGCCATTCAAACCCAAAAATATTTTTGGTTTCCTCCGTCAGTTCAACTGCCCTTAATGAATCCAGCCCATATGCCGGCAGACTGTTTGCCGCATCGACCGGCATCCCCTTGTTAAGCCGGAGCGACACCCATGCAACCAGGAACTGCTCAAGGTTTGCGCCAGTTCCTCCCTCAAATTCAATCCCGACTTTTTCCGGTTCATCGAAAACCCGGTCAGCAATCACTTCAAAACTTCCGGCCAGCAATGCGTCACGGTTGGCCCCGCGCATGATCTTCCCGCTTGATGTTTTTATTACGGAACCTGTTTTGAGCAGGGCAATACGCTGCGGCTGAATCTCAAATTCGCGTGAAACGGCTGAAACGATGGATTCCAGTATTTTCGCGGTATCATGAGGAAAAATGGTCCGGCGCAATTCCACCACGATGGCAAGCCGCTCGCTGCCGCGATTTTCGATGGAAAATGCTGCGGAACAAGTTTTCCTGATCGACTCATGGCTCGCTTCAACCACCTCCTCGATATCCTGCGGATAAAAGTTGCGGCCGTGGATAATAACCAGGTCTTTCAGCCTGCCTGTTATAAAAAGTTCCTCACGGTATAAAAAACCAAGGTCCCCGGTCCTGAGCCATTCGGGCGTTTGCATGCCGGCAGGGGTTGCCCTGAAGACCTTTTCAGTAAGTTCCGGTTTTCCAAAGTAACCCTGGGTGATGGTACTCCCTTTCGCCCATATCTCTCCTATTTTTCCCGGTTGCATGATCTCCCCGGTTTCCGGATCGGCAATGAGAATGGAAGTATCCATGGTGGGTTTCCCGTTGCTCGCGATCCACTGCACATCGCTGTCATTATCCCCGCCAGGAACAGGGACTACCAGGTTTTTTCCCAGGGCAGTTGAACTGACCGGCAGGTAAAACACCGGACCTCTTTCCTTTGCGCCTACGAGGATCAGGGTGGATTCGGCCATACCATAGGCGGGGATCAGGGCTTCGGCTTTCAACCCAACCGGAGAAAATGTGTAAAAAAAACGGTCGAGGGTCGATTTCCTGATGGGTTCCGCACCGCTGTACATCACGCGGAGCGACGATAAATCAAGTTGGCCCCGGTGGTCCTCATCTATTTTATCCACGCAGTGGTTGAAGGCAAAGTCGGGCTGCCCGCTGAGGGTAGCCTTGTACCGGGAGATCGCCTGTAACAGGAAGAACGGATTCGCGATGAAGATGAACGGAGGGATGAGCACGGAGAGCGAACCGGAAAACACGGTTTCCAGGATCCCGAAAATCAGGCCAAGGTCGTGAAATTGAGGAACCCAATGTACGGCAACGTCTTCTGGCGTTATTGAGAAGATCAGTTGCAGCGAACGCAGGTTGTACATGATATTCCGGTGGCTGACCATCACCCCCTTGGGGTCGCCGGTGGAGCCGGAGGTGTACTGGAGAAATGCCAGTGCTTCAAACCCGGGTTCTTCCGGAGTTGCAGCTGAAGGGTCGGAAATATTCCATGTATCGGTGGCGTGCCACGGCAGGCAGGCAAGCAAAGGGTCCTCCGAGAAATTCCGCTCCATGGAACGGGCAATGGTTTCCGTGGTAAGAATGGCAGTTGCCCCGCAATCCGCGGCAATCGTGTGAATCCGGTGTACCGAACGGTTTTTCCGGGGCGGATAGGCAGTGGCCGGCACCGTGCCTGCATAAAGGCACCCGTAAAAAGCAACGATGAAGTCCAGTCCGGGAGGATAGAACATCAGGACGTTCTTTCCCTGAAGACCCAGCGAAGCAAGTTTCGCAGCCACATTCCTGGCGCCGGTATCCAGTTCTCCGTAGGTTAGAGAGGCTGTTTCCTCCTCACCCGAGGCCAGGAAGGTAAACGCCCTCTTCTCAGGATGTGAGGCCGCACGGCAGCGCAATACCGTGACAATGGTGGCATGGCCTGGCGCAAGCTGAAGGTCGCCCGGAACGGGCACAGGGTTCGTTAAATCCATATTTTCACCGGGTTAAAGGATAACGAAGCCGTTTCTCCTTACCCGGGCAAAATTAGAAAATTGAAATCTATAACGAAAAAAAAAGTACTTTTGTCTTGTTTCCATTGAGAACAAGAGATCAACCGACGATATACATGGCCATTTTCGAGATACCTGATGTGCGGATTGCCGGTGTGGCGGCATGTGTGCCCAAAAAGAGCCTGTCGAATCACGATTACACCTGGATCACGCAGAAAGAGCGGGATCAGCTGATCCAGATGATCGGTGTGGAAAACCATCGTGTGGCGGAGGCAGGGCAGACAACTTCGGACCTTTGCTTCCAGGCAGCAGAACAATTGCTGGCTGAGCTTGGCTGGGAACGCAGCGACCTCAGCCTGCTCGTTTTCGTTTCACAATCGCGCGATTACCTCATCCCGTCAACCTCAGCCATTCTCCAGGACAGGCTTAAATTGCCCAAAACCTGCATGGCGATCGACATCAACCTTGGCTGTTCCGGCTATATTTACGGACTTTCGGTGATCAGCAGCCTGATGAATACCACGGGAATTCAAAAGGGACTCCTGCTGGTCGGCGACCTGTCAAACATAACTTCGGCTTACCGCGACAAAAGCACCTACCCGCTTTTTGGCGATGCAGGAACAGCCACTGCACTGGAAATCAAACCAGGCTATGCCCCCATGCAGTTTAACCTTCAGACCGATGGCAGCGGCCATGAAGCCATCATCATCCGTGATGGTGGTGTTCGCAACCTTGCCAGCAGGAGTTCTTTTGCAATAAAGAAATATGGTGACGGGATTTACCATAGCAGGGTCCAGATCGCCCTGAACGGGATCGAGGTATTCAATTTTTCACTGCGCGAAGTTGTGCCGAACATCAAAACTACTTTGAAGCACTTCAGCCGACATCTTGATGAGTTTGATTACCTGTTGTTTCACCAGGCAAACCGCCTGATTAATGAAACCCTGCGCAAGATGCTGAAGGTGGATGCTGCCAAAGTGCCCTATTCCCTCCGTGATTTCGGGAATACCAGTTCTGCCTCGATTCCCCTTACCATGGTAACTCAGATAGGAAAAAGCCTAAGGGAACAGCCCCGCAAACTTTTACTTTCTGCTTTCGGAATTGGCCTCTCATGGGGAACTGCCCTGGTCGATACTGATGGAATTGTAGTTCCTGAACTCACCGAACAGGATGCCAGCTCAAAACAACCTCAAAAAGTATGAACGCATTTGATCTGCATGGCAAAACAGTCCTCGTCACCGGCGCCTCATCGGGGCTGGGAAAGCAAACCGCCATTACAGCCAGTGAATACGGCGCCAGGGTGATGATCACAGGGCGCAATGCTGCCCGCCTGGAAGAGACCTTTAAGTTGCTGCATGGGGATGGACACCAGCTGTTCCTCGCCGACCTCACCATCAAGGCCGATATTGACCGACTGGTTGCCGGGTTGCCCATACTCGACGGGCTGGTCCACAGCACCGGCATTTCTGAGCTATCCCCTGCCAGGTTCATCACCGCGGAGGTCATTTCAAGAACTTTCAGCATCAGTTTTGAAGCTTCCGTGCTACTTACAGCAGGGATCCTGAAGAAGAAAAAACTGGCCAAAGGCCCCAGTTCCATCGTTTTCATCTCCTCCATTTCCACGCGGCACCCCTTTGTTGGCGGCGCCATGTATATCAGCGCCAAAGCGGCGCTCGAGGCGTATGCGAGGGTGCTGGCCCTTGAACTTGCCCCCAGGGGTACACGCGTCAACTGCATTTTGCCCGCCTTTGTACGCACCCCCATGCTTGATGAAACTGCCGAGAATTTCTCTTACGAAGCGGTAGAAAAAATTGAAGCGCGCCAGCTGATGGGCCTCGGAGATCCGGTGGATGTTGCCAATACCATCATTTACTACCTGGCCGATGCCTCAAAATGGGTTAGTGCCACAAACCTGATCCTGGGTGGAGGCTGACAGACATGAACAAGTTGAACCCGGAATATTCTATCGTTGTCCCTGTTTTTAACAGTTGTGAATCGCTGGAAGAGCTGTTTCTCCGGATCGCGAAGACCATGGCTGCGATCGGGAAAGCATTTGAGGTTATTTTCGTGGATGACGGCAGCGTTGACACCAGCTGGAATATATTACAGTCAATACAGAAATCAAATCCTGAAAAGGTGATCGCCGTTCGCCTGGCAAAGAATTTCGGCCAGCACAATGCCACAATTTGCGGGATTGCACAGGCTTCGGGAGCCTATATCATCACCATCGACGATGATCTTCAGAACCCGCCGGAAGAGATCGCCAAACTCATTGAAACCATGCAAAATTCGGATGCCGACCTGGTTTATGGCATCTATGGGAAGAAACAACACTCCATGGCCCGCAACCTGGGCAGCGGGGCGCTGAAAGGATGGTCGCGCCGGGTTTTCAAGACAAAAGGCGATGGTTCCTCTTTCAGGTTAATGAAATCCTCCCTGGCAAAAAACCTGCTCAACCACCAGATCAACTTCATTTACATTGATGAACTGTTCAACTGGTATACCGGTCATATCACATTTGTACTGGTGGATCACCGGAAACGGCCTTACCAGCAGTCAACTTACACTTCCCACTCACTCTTCTCCATGCTCTCAAACCTGGTGATCTATTATACCGCCATGCCGCTGAAGATGATGGTTTACGGGGGATTCACCTCTGCGCTGCTGAGTTTTTTTATTGGCTTGTTCTTCATTTACAGGAAAATCGTGCATGGTATTCCCATCGTGGGTTTTACGGCCCTGATCGTAACCATCCTGTTTTCGACCAGCATCATATTACTTTCACTGGGCGTGATCGGCGAGTACCTGAGCCGGATCTACATGGTGCAGAACCGCAAACCTCCCTTTGCTATAAAAACCCTGTTGAACGATGAAGTTCTTTAAGTACGGGATCACCCTGGAACGGCTTAAGGAGCAGGATATTGAGCTCGTCAGGCAATGGCGCAACTCAGACCCGGTGAGGCTGAACATGAAATACCAGGAGCTCATTACTCCGGAACAGCAGCAGCAATGGTTTCATTCCATCAACACCCCAGAATTCAATTACCTGCTGATCCATTACCAGGGAGAGAAAATCGGACTACTGAACGATAAAAACATCGACTGGGAGGCCAGGTCTTCCGAATCGGGTATCTTCCTTGGCCGCACTGAATTTTACAACACCTTCGTACCCTACCTGGTTTCGGTCGCAGGTATTGAAACCACCTTTTACCTCCTGGGATGGAACAGGCAGTTTGCGCATATCCTGCGGTCGAACGTCAATGCCATCAGGTTCAACCTGGAGCTCGGGTACCAGCTTTGCGATGGTCAGGAGGATGATCACCAGCAGTATGAGATAACGCGGGAGAGTTTTGAACGGAAAGCAGTTAAGATAAGGAAGGCTGTCAAAATCCTTGCAGGAAACGACAGCATAAGCCGCGTATTGTTTGAACCTGCCGATTATGAACTCGGGCTGGCGCAACGCTTCGAAAATTTGTTGAAAGAATATCCACACCCGCTTGAGCGGGAGGTTACCTGTGAAGGCACCTTGTACCGGGAAACGGCAACGGATTTACCTACGAAATAACAGGCCGGGAAAATATGCTGTTCAATTCCATCGGATACCTGATCTTCCTTCCTGTCACAGTTCTGCTTTATTATGCCCTCCCGTTCCGATGGCGCTGGGCGGTACTCCTCGCTGCAAGTTACTTTTTTTACCTGCTGTGGCGCGCTGAATTTGTCGTTGTGCTGATCACTGCAACGCTGGTCTCCTACCTCGCCGCCCTTAAAATGGGCGAGCTGACGAATAAAAAACAACGGTTTAAATACCTCATCCCGTCAATTGTAATTAACCTGGGAATGCTGGTGTTCTTCAAGTACCTGGGATTTTTTACTGAAATCGCGAATCAGATTGCGGGTGTTGCCGGAAGAAATAATGTGTTCCCCATGTATTCGATCCTCCTGCCCATTGGGATTTCCTTCTACACCTTTCAGACGATCGGGTACGCGGTGGATGTGTACCGCGGCGTGATCAAACCTGAAAAAAATATCGGGATCTATGCCCTGTTCGTATCCTTTTTCCCCCTGATCCTGGCAGGGCCGATCGAGCGGGGGCGCAGGCTGCTGCCGCAATTTCATTTGACACATGCTTTTGACCCCGACCTCTTCACATCCGGGCTGAGGCGCATCCTCTGGGGCATGTTCAAGAAAATTGCCATTGCCGACAGGCTTTCGATGTTCGCAGAACCTGTTTTTAATGACATCGGATCGTTCCATGGCCCTGAAATCGGAATTGCACTCATCCTCAAGATGATGCAGGTATATGCTGATTTTTCGGGATATACCGACATTGCCATCGGATCGGCCCGGCTGCTGGGGTTCAGACTGAGCCCCAATTTCAACCGGCCGTTCAGCGCCCAGTCGATCGCTGATTTCTGGTCCAGGTGGCACATCTCCCTTACCTCCTGGCTCCGCGACTATGTTTACTTTTCACTTCCATTTAAATACAAGGGAAAGAATGTAACATGGCGGGCCAACCTTAACCTCTTCATCGTATTCATCCTTGTGGGATTCTGGCATGGCCCATACTGGAATTTCATCATCTTTGGCCTGCTGCAGGGCACATATATCGTACTGGCCAACATCTTCAGGCCGGCCATGACGCGTTTTAACCAGGCAAGCGGCCTGTCCGGGTCACCACGGTTGCTGAAAGGCCTGAACATCACTGCTACATTCCTGCTGGTGTGTTCTTCCGCATTTTTCTTCGGTGCTCATCCGCTCAGCGACGCTTTTATGATGATCAGGAACCTGGCCGATTTCAGCAGGACAAACAACGCCATATTATTACCGCTGCTCAAAAACGCAGACCTTGTGCTAGGCATTGCCCTGGTTGTGTTCATGCTTTGGTTCGAATATATGGTTGCATTGAAGTCCCTTGCATCAAAATTTCTTTCCAAACCTGTGGTCATCCGGTATTCAGCGTACCTTTTCATGTTGTTCTTCCTCCTTGTTTTCGGCGTGTTTTCCAGTCAGAAATTTTTCTACTTTCAATTTTAACATGAACCGGCATAAACTGTTTCTCAAAAAACTGGTAGTTTTCATTATCCTGGTCATCGCAGCAAATGCCTTGCTGAATGTTGTTTATGATCACTGGATGTATTATTTCCGGCTGAGCCGCAACCAGGATGAACAGTTTAAATCCTGTTCCGATTCTGTCAAATACCTGATGCTTGGAAATTCACACAACAGGGTCAACCCTGAAATCCTGGGAAATGCTTTTTCATATATCATGCCAAAGGAGGTTTACGCCCAGACCTATTACAAATTAAAATACATCCTGGAAAAGACGAACAAGAGGCCGCGGAACATCCTGCTATCGATTGATCCCGTGAACTTCAGCCCCAGGGCCGAAAATGAACTTTCCTTTGACGGTTACTGGCGAAAATACCTGGATTATTTCGAACTGGTGCGTGAATCGAACGATCCCGGGTATCTCGTGAATTGGTTTGAAGGCAATTTTTTCTCCTATGTCGGGAATTACAGGTATGTGCTGATGTCGGTCCAGTTCTTCAATGTTGACCTTCAAACGGTTAAAAACGGGTACGTACCGGCAAGGAACTACCGGAATTTTGCAAAGGAGCCCGATCGCAACGCCCTGGGATTCGAAATTGCCACGGTATATCTTTCAAGTTACAATAAAAAAGCGGTGCTTGGCGAGACGAAATACTACCTGAAAATACTCGCACTCTGCAGGCAATATAAGATTCACCTCATCCTGTTGCGGATGCCCATGACCGATGAATATTTGAAGTATGCTGGAAAAATGGTCGACCTCGGCAAACTTGATCGCGATATCGTTGATCTGACCGGCAAACATTGTGATGATTTCCAGGTATTCGATTACCGGGATGAGTTTCACGGGAAGCCGGAGTTTTTTTTCAATGCCGATCATATTAACCCGGCAGGCGCAACGATCATCAGCATGAAAATAAAAAATGCGCTTGAAAATAATAGTAATTTTGCATTATCATACCCTCCTGCCGGTGATTCCCTGCAGGTAAATACCCGGCATGAACAATAACCACAAGCTTTTTCCTGTTTTACCTCACTGAAATAAATCATAAATCCACCACCTCATGAAAACAAAATTGTTATCACAAACCGGAAGACTCCGTTTGGTCGTTTCATTGACCGTACTTTTCATCCTCGTTACATCAGCCATCTATGCCCAGCAACCCGTGCCCGGCATGGGACACGGAAACAGGACACCCGAAGACCGTGCCAAACAACAAACCGAGCGTATGAAGGAAGACCTTAAACTTACTCCAGCCCAGGAACCCAAGGTGACTGCCATCAACCTGAAATACTTCAAAAAACTGGAGGATCTCAGGAAAATTACGGACACGGCTGCCATGCGGAAGTCTTTCAATGAATTAGCCAAACAGAAAGAGGCAGAATTAAAGCCTGTGCTTACCGCTGATCAGCTGAAAAGCTACCAGAAAATGATGGAGGAGCAGATGGCAAGGCGCCGTCAGATGGGCCGTTAGAACTCAGCCATTACGCCGATGGCCGGTAAAACCGTGCCGGCCTTGTTGGGGATGGTGCGCAGTTTATACCGCTCCTGCCCTTTATCATCAATGTATTTCACCACCGACCCGTCTTCCTGGGTGTTGACCAGGATGTCGGGTTGTTGTGCTTTATAACCCAGTACATTCTGAATATCCAGGTAGAACATCAGTGACCACTTTTTGTAATAGTAACCCTTGTCGATGCGGATATCCAGCTGGTTAAAGGAGCGCAAGCGGAGCGTGTTGAAGGCGCCATAGTCGAGGTAGCCTCTCCCCTGTGCATTCCATGCCGTGACGAGACTCGATTTGTCCATATCCCAGGGTGTATAAGGTTGGCCGCCAGCAAAGCGCCATTTGGCGCCGACTTCCCAGTTCCGTTTAAACTTCCTGCCTAGGGTTATGTTGAGCAGGTGCCGATTATCCCAGGCCGACGGAACATACTTGCCGGCATAATCGGTAAACTCGCTGCGAACAAACGTGTAGGTCATGATGAAATTGAACTTGTAGAAATCCGCGTTTCTGACCAGCACCTCGAATCCATAAGCCCGTCCTTTGGAAATGGACTTCAGCGGCTCATCGCCGACAGAGCCAAAATCAGACCCCTTGCTTGCCAGCGACACCGAATCGCGCAGGGAAAACGGGTAATTATGGTAAAACTTGTAAAACCCTTCCAGGGATATCTTGGTATTGATCTTTGGCTGGTATTCCATCCCCAGTACGATATGGTCGGCCGAAATGTATTTAATTCCAAGCGAATCATTCACAAGCGTGCCATTGTTGCTGCGAAATCCAAGAGAGGTATAGGCCGGCAGCTGGTAATATCGTCCAAGATTGAAATTCAGGAACAGCTTGTCGGGGATGAAGGCATAGGAGGCTGAAAACCTGGGCGAAAACTGCTTCAGCATGTTGTTCATGTTACCGGCATAATTATTTGCATCCATCCTCACACCAAGGTTCAGGTTCAGCCTGTCGTTGAAAAGGCCGCGGTTCACCTGGGCAAACACATTCCATTTCCACAACTGGATCTTTGAATGATAGTCAAGCGTGATCAGTTGGTTGCCTGTAAATATCTTCTGGAAGGTGTTATTCGTGTATTTTGCATATTCCGTTCCTGCGCCATAGGTCAGTTTCCATTTCACCAGGTCGGTCATGCCCTCGTACCGGAACTTGTTTTCTGTTTCCTGTGAATTGTACTTTAGGAGCAGGCTGTCGGGAACTTCCACGTTGTTGGTGTATTTCAGCTGGTCGTTGTTCAGCATGTTGCGGCTGAACACCCATGTATCGTATCCTTTTGCGCGGAAATGCCGGTAAACAAGCCCAAAAACATAACTCCACTGGTTGTTGACCGGCAGATACTGCAGCACATACCGTTGAAATGCATCAGGATTGGCAATGCCTGTATTCAGCTTGTTTTTGTCAAGCGCCCCTATTGAGATCACCGAAAGCTGGTTCCGCTTGTCAAAGTCAATCTTGTATTTTAACTGGTAGTCGTTATACGTGGGCAGGAACGGCAGTTTCAGTGCGCTGAAGAGGAACTGCAGGTAGGAACGGCGAACCGAGAAAATCAGCGTGGAATTTTTCGTTACAGGGCCGTTGAGGGTCAGTGCAAAATCGCTGGATCCGACCGAAATGCGTCCCCCGAACTTTTCCTTGTTGCCATCAACCTGGCGTAGCTCCATCACAGAGCTCAGGGCATTCCCTCGCGATGTGGGGAAGGCGCTGGAATAGAGCTGGACCTCGCGGATGAAGTCAACGTTGATGATGCCCACAGGGCCTCCTGAAGCCCCCTGCGTTGCAAAGTGGTTCAGGTTGGGAATTTCAACGCCATCGAGGTAGAACCGGTTTTCACCAGGTCCGCCGCCGCGAACAATTACATCGTTGCGAAACGACGGTGATGAGGCCACGCCAGGCAGGCCCTGGATCACCTTTGAGATATCACGGTTAGCCCCCGGGCTCCGCTCGATCTCCTGGATGGTGAGCTTCTGCAATGAGAGCGGGGCCTCCTCATTACGTTCAACTACCGAGGGTTTTATTTCCACCTGGGTAAGGGTGGTCACCTGTTCATCGAGGCCGATATCCAGGTCGATGGTTTTGGCATTGGTTACCAGGAAGTCATTGGAAGTAAACTTCTTAAACCCGACGGAGGTAGCCACTAGCCGGGCGTACCCCGGTGCAACTTTGGCAATAACATAATTGCCGTCGGCATCACTGGTGGCGCCCTGCGTCGGTTTGCCATCGATGATGATGTTTACGAATGGAACAGGTTCATTGTTTTTATGATTGAACACCCTGCCTTTGATCATGCCGGTTTGGGCGAACAGGGACATGCCGGTTAATAAAAATAATGTTGCTGATATGATAATGCGATGAAAAAGTTTCATTTGGTAAAAGATATGGTTGGTTAACAAGAGATATTTAATCAGACTGATTTCATACAATTGTCATACCAGACTATCCACGACTGCCATTTTTACAGGAAGGATGATTATTTGACCAGGTGTGGTGATATGCCCTGTTACTGGCTCTGTTTGGCGATTTGTTCCCCAAGCCGGTAATAATAAGCTGCTTTTTCCTGGTCTTGTTTTAAAAGATAGAGTGAATTCAGCTGCACGCACAATTCATAGCTGGGATTGATGGCCGCGGCCTTTTCCCAATAGCTCACCGCGGTTGCCGTGTCGGTTTTAAGCATGTAATAGTTGCCAATGTTTACATAGGGCATTTCGAGATTGGGATATCGTTTCATCATATCCTGGTTCATCTTTACAGCCCGGTCGAAATCGCCCATGTCATTGTACACATCAGCCATGGCAAAAACAGCCTTGATCTGGTTAGGGTTGACTTTCAGGATATGTTCATAACATTCGAGCGCTTTGGAAAACTGCTTCTGATCGCGGTAAGCCATGCCCAGGTTTACCCATGCCGGCTGCATCGTCGAATCGAGTTCTATGGCCGATTTCAGGAAATAGACCGCTGAGTCATAGTTCTTTCCCATAAAGAGGTATACCGTGCCAAGGTCGTTGATGGTCTGGTAATTCTTCGGGTAAAGCGCCAGGGACCTGCGGAAATGGGTGATAATGGTCTGGTATTTATATTGGTTGACGTTCCCGTACCTCAGGAAATTTTCATCCTGGTACACTGTGTTCATCAGGAACCCGGCATAGTCGACATTGGCTTTGGCTGAATTGGTCAGTGATTTCACATCGGTGCGGTAAAGGTCGAACAGGTTGCGCCAGTCGCGGTTGCGCGACACCGACAGTACTGTATATGGGATCATGAGCAGGATAAGCACGGCAAGTATTTTCAACCGTGAATCCATTTCGATGGTGAGACTCCTGGGATCGGTTTTGAATATTTTAAAGATAGCATACACCACGAGAATGCAGAACCCGAGGGAGGCATTGAAGATGAACCGTTCGCCCACAATACCGACCACAGGAACCAAAAAGTTCGAATACATGGCAACGGCCAGAAGGTACCAGAGAATGGCAAACGAGACCAGGCGTTTTTTGTGAAATTTACTGATAGCATAGATAAACAGGGCAAGATGGATCAGCAGTGAAAGGATGGCCCAGAAATTGGCCATGTTCGTTACCGGAATCATGTCAAAGCCATAATAGTAAAGCAAAGGATAGGGATAGACAAGGATGCGCAGGTAGAAGAGCAGCGATACCAGCCCGGTTCCCAGCCTAATCCAGACATTCTTTTCAAAATAGAGCGGGTTCTCGATAAAATAATTGGTGTGCTGGATCTTTGGCAGGAACATATGCGGAATAAAATAGGCTGCCAGGATCATGACAAAAATCAATGCAAATACCATGGATATTTTCCCGCCCGACATCCTGGTAAAAAACCAGAGGACAAGCGGGGAGATGACGAGAAACGGGAATATGGCCGTTTTACAGAGGTAACCGATAAAAAAAACCACGCCGGCGTATAAAAGGAACCTCCCCTTTTTACTATCCGAATAATTCAATAGAAACCAGAGGCTTCCCAATCCACAGATAAACGCCAGCATTTCATCCCTGTTTTTCAGGCTTGCTACCACTTCGGTGTGTACCGGGTGCGCCATGAACAAAAGCGTGATCATGAATGGGAAAAGGATATTGTAGTTTTTCAGCAGCCGCTTAAGGATGAAAAAGAGCAGCACCGACAAGGCCCAGTAGAGAAGGATATTTACGAGGTGGCTTCGTCCGGGCTTATTGCCCCACAACTGGTATTCGATTGCGAACGTTGCCTTAACAACAGGCCGGTAATCAGCGGAAGTGGAGCCCAGGTTACCCTGTTGGTTTACATAATGGGTTGAAAAAATTTCGGGGATGGCTTTGAGTCCGCGCTGAACCTGCTGGTTGTTTGTGACATAGTTATCGTCTACGGCAAATTTGTTCAGGATGGTGTTGCCATAAAGTATAAATGCGAAAAGGAAGAAGAACAGAACAAAATAGCGATTGCCTTTTCGTGAGCCCCGGGGTGAAGTTTCAGGCTGTTCAGGTGGCGCCGGTTTCCTGGGTGTGCCTGATTTGCCGGAGGTAACCGGAGTTTTCGGGATAGTTCCTTTTTTCATCCTGAAATATTAATTTATGCAAAGGTAGAAATTTCCGATGTAAGCTTCACGAAATCCTCCACCGAAAGTTGTTCGGCCCGCAGGTCGAGGCATTTCAGCAGCCACCCTGACGGGGTGGGGGACCCTGACGGGGTGGGGGACCCTGACGGGGTGGGGGACCCTGACGGGGTGGGGGGTGGAAGCAGGGGCCGGATTGCATTGCGTAAAGTCTTACGACGCTGGTTGAAGGCCATTTTAACCACCCGGATAAAGAGTGTCTCGTCACAGTCGAGACGGTGGGTCTTGTTGCGGCGCAGCCGTATCACGGCCGATTTGACTTTAGGCGGCGGATAAAACACCGTTTCACTGACCGTAAAAAGATAATCAATGTCGTAAAAAGCCTGGAGCAACACACTGATGATCCCGTAGGTCTTGTTCCCCGGCGGCGAAGCAATGCGTTCGGCAACCTCCTTTTGGAACATGCCGATCACCTCGGGAATACGGTCGCGGTGCTCCAACGCCTTAAATAAAATCTGTGAGGAAATGTTGTACGGAAAATTCCCGATAACCGTGAATTTACATGTGGGGCCGGGCGCTTCACCGCCATCGGTTTCCATTGAAACCAGTGCGGGCGGAAACCTGTCAAGATCGTACGACAGAAAATCGGCAAGGAGCAAGTGACCCGAAATTTGCGGGAATTTCAACTTCAGGTAATCAACCGATTCACGGTCTATTTCCATGAACCACGGATCGATGTTCCCGATGGGATTCTCCATGGCAGTTTCGCCAAGGATGTACTTGGTCAGTACCCCCATACCAGGGCCCACTTCGAGAACAAGCGGGATTTCGGGGTTGAGGTACCCCACAATTTTTTGGGCGATGTTCTCATCACGCAGAAAATGCTGTCCAAGGTGTTTCTTTGGTCGGATCATGGCTGGTTTTTCTCCCCGGAACCAGTGCGTGTTGCAAAGCGTTCCTGGCAACGGGGAATGATTTTCAATGCGTGGAATCCCCTCGCAGTACACGGTATTTGCGGCGGGCATCGGGTACAAAAATACTGCCCGGGTACTTGTCAAGAAGTTCCATGAACAACGTCATGGCCTTCGTTGGATTTTTCAATTGTTTTTCGTTCAAAACAGCACTTTGCATGAGCGCATCATCTGCCATGATATCATCGGGATATGCTTTCACAACCTCCCGGTACAGAGAATCAGCTTCGGCATATTTTCCCTGCTTTCGTTTGATCTCCGCTTTTTTATACAGGACATGCTGCAGAATCGGGTGCGTCGCGAACAATTGCGGAATCGAGTCGAGGGTTTGAAGCGCCATTTCCTCTGCATTCCTGTAATCAAGCAAATCAGCCCGTGCATACAAGCCAAGAGCGACGGTGCTGCTGTCGGGGTCAAGGTTCTCACTGATCAGCAGCGACAGTGCAATGGCATCGTTCGATATGAACTTGGAAGTGGCCGCCTTCAGCACGTCAGCCTGGGCTTTGGCCCATTTGAATTCACCGATGTAAAAAGACAATTTGGCATTTTTGAACTTGGCATCCTGTCCCAGCACATCGAACTTGAAATCCTGGTACGCCTGCTGATAGAGCAGTGTTGCCTGCCACACATCATCGGTAAACAACAGGATGTCGGCAAGTTCAATTTTACACCTTGCACGGTCCGCGGCTGAAACCCCGGGCATCTGTATGGCATGGTTGAGCAATTCGATCGCTGCATCGGGCTTCTCAAGATAAAAGGCATCAACATGCGCGAGGTTCCTGATGATGGTAATATTTTCAGGTTGCTCTCCCGTGGTTTTCAATTCATCCAGGAAATCCTTTTCAAGCTGTTCCAACTGTTTTTTTGACGGAGCTGGTTCAGAAATGACCTGGATATACCTCGTATTGGCCAGTTCCCTGCGGCTATAGTCATAGTATGAACACGTTTTCCCTTTTGAAACCAGGTATTCATAACATTCCACCGCGACGTCGAACCGCTCGTTCGACACCGCCAGACTGGCCAGCGATACAAGTTTATCCCCGTTTTCACCCAACCGGCGGTCGAGTGACTTGGCCTGCAGCAGGGCGAGATCAAAATCCTTTTGCTGGATTGAATACCACCAGAGCAGTTCCGCATAATAGGTCTTATCCGGGTTTTTCTGTGCACGGGTTAGCAGGGTCTTACGCAGAATTTCGTTTTTTTCATTGTTCACGTCGAAAGACAGGGTCATCTGGATGCGGTCCTGAACAGTTTGGAGGTAGGATTTATTGACCTCAAGCAAATTCAGGTATTCTTCCGTCGCGTTTTTAAAATCGCCCATCCGCTCATACACATTCGCGAGTTCAAACCCGAAAGGATACGAATTTTTCAAGAGTTGCCGTCCCATCTGGTAGGTGCGGATGGCATACTCGTTCTCGCTCCTGATAATAAAGGCGTTGGCAAGGTCGTTGATTTGCTGCTGATTCGGCCCCAGCTTTTTCAGGGCTTCCTCATACAGTTTCCTGGACTTGTCAAGGTTCCCCTGGCGGTAATAAATGTAACCCAGGTCAACCTGGTACCTAAGTGCATCGGGTTCACTCTTCATATTTTTCTTCACCAGGCGCTCGGCCTTGCCATACTCCTTGATTTCAACCAGGCAGGTGAGCAGGTACTGGAAATAATATTGCGATGGCTTATTCTCATAGAGCCGTCCAAAAATGTCGGCTGCCTTATCAAACTCCCTGTTCTGGTAAAACTGGATTGCAAGCGGTTCCTCATTGACGGGTTGCATCGCATCCTGCTGAAACGGGAGAGGCGGCAGAACCGGCGGCTTAACATCCTGTGAAATTCCGTGAACTGCAAAAAGCAGGAAGAGAAAAACAACTGAGAACCGGAAATTGCGGGCCGGCAACTTAAAAAAATAAGCTGAAATGAGTTCTTGTGTTCCTATGCGTGCTTTGTTTTTCAATTTCCTGTTTTCAATTACCTGAGCAACCCCATCGTTAACCATGCCATCACCCCCACCCCGGTTTCGAGGCTTTGCTCGTCAATATCAAAGGTGGCTGAATGAAGGTTCGAATTTATCCCCATGGTCGCATTGGCAATACCCAGCCGGTAAAGGCATGACGGTACTTTCTGGGCAAAATAAGCAAAATCTTCAGCGGTCATACGTTGATCAAGTTCTTTAACGTGCTCCCCCCCTAAATATTCTGCCGCCAGGGTATTAAGTTTTTCGGTAAGTCCGGGATCATTGTACAGGAAAGGATACCCGCGGGCGAACCTCACCTCGCAGGTGGCGCCCATGGCTTCCGCAATTCCTGATGATATCCTGCCGATCAGTTCATGAACCTCGTTGCGCCATGATTCGCTGTAAGTTCTCACCGTACCTTCCATTTTCACCATATCCGGGATGATGTTGGTGCGGCCTTCGCCGATGATCTTGCCGAAAGAGATGACGGTCGGCATGATCGGATCGGCATTCCTGCTGACGATCTGCTGAAGCGCCAGGATAATCTGGGCGGTAATCACGATAGGGTCAACAACCTGGGATGGCGTGGCGGCGTGTCCTCCTTTACCTCTGACGGTAATAAAAACCTCGTCGGTGGAGGCCATGTAGGCGCCGGCTTTGAAGCCTACATCGCCCGACTGCAGTGTATTGATCACATGCTGTGCGATGACAAACACTGGTTTCGGACCTTCAAGAACCCCCTCTCCTATCATCCTGATGGCACCACCGGGGTAAGTTTCTTCAGAAGGCTGGAACAGCAGTTTAACGGTACCATTGAACTGATCCTTCAGCGTTTGCAGGATTTTTGCGGCGCCAAGCAGACATGCCATATGCACATCATGCCCGCAGGCATGCATTTTTCCGGGGATAACCGACTTGTATTCGACATCATTCACTTCATTCACGGGCAGGGCATCCATATCGGCCCGCAATGCGATGCAACGGGATGCAGGATTTTTACCCTCGATGAGTCCCACGATCCCGGTTTCGGCAACGCCTTTTTTATAGGGAATCCCATACTCGCTGAGCTTGTCGCAAATGAATGCTGAAGTCGCAAACTCTTCACACGACAATTCCGGATGCATGTGAAAATGACGGCGGATCGCGATGACCTCCCGGAAATAGGACCTGGATAATGCCTGTGTTTGCTGCTTCAGCTGTTCCATCAGAATGAGGGTGTGAAATAATTTTCAAAGGTAGGAAATGTTTGCCTCGGTTCGAAACAATCGGCATCCCATCAAAACAAGCGGGTCAGTATATGATCAGTTTTGTGGTCAGGATTTTTGTTCCTGAGTGCAAACGCAACAGATACATGCCCTTCTTATACCCTGAAATATCAAGTGTAAGCGTCCCTCCTCCGGCCGGGCAATACAATCGCTGTTCCATTATCCTGCGTCCGGCCAGGTCGGTAAGCAAGAGATTGAATTTCCCTGAAATTTCACCGGAAAGATCTACAGTTACCTTACCGGAAGCCGGGTTAGGGAAAATCCTGAACCCGGGTTTCCGGCTCAGTTCGTCGCTGGCTGAACAGCGGTCGACCCGGATATAACTCTTTTTCAGGATGGATTTTGTCGCTGACCCGGAGGTGACCGTGAGTTTCACATCAAACTGGCCCGGCGTGTCATATTTCACCCGGGGATTCTGAAGCGAACTTACTGAAGGGCTTCCTCCGGAAAATTCCCAATGCCATGAGGTGATATGATCGAATGAGTCGTCGGTAAAATCAAGGGTCCCGTTCTGGCACACCGACGTGGATGCGGCGTGGAAAAGTGGATATGGCCCGGTCAGGTTCAGCCCGAAAAAAGTAAGATAATGGTGCATCAGGTTCAACCGGGTTGAAGGATAGGCGCTTCCGGCCATCGCTCCGAATCCAAGAAAGGTCCCGATGGTCTTGTAATCGTTCCCGTTATAAACGATTTCAAAATCTTTCGGGGGCGTGTCTCCATTGACCATGGTGGCATAGGCCGGGGATTTTGGTTCGAAGCTGAAAGTGGCATGGTTGAGCGGGTCGGTGTATAAGAACGAGACAGAATCGCAAAACGTGCCCTTCACCCCGTTCATTTGCTGATAGGTATAATCGGGAATTTTCGATGTGATATAATTGAAATAGGGATGCAGGGCGGTGTTGTTGGTATAATACCAGGTAAGGTAACTTTCCATGTACAGACTTCCCTGCTTCTGCAGGTAGTTCACTAGGGGGACTGTTTCGCTCTGGGTCAGCGTATGCCAGCCGGAGGAGGTTGTTCCCAGAATCAGGAATACACTTGAATACTTGCTGTAATCGGAGGGAAGGTTCGCGGCAGCGGTGATTGTGTCGTACCCCGCATGCAGACTGTCTAATGCAGCTGCCATGGCAAGTAAAGAGCTCCTGCTTGTGGCAAGGTTGATCACGGCCACTTGTTTTTTGCCCAGCATCAGGTTGAAATCCATTGTTTGAATCACCCCTGCCGAATCTTCCAGGCTGAGCGTCATGCCGGCTTGACTGCCGGGGAGAATGTGCCGGATTGCTTTAATCTGGTAACGGAACTCATTGGCCGACCGTGGCCCTGCCACGGCGATGGGAACTGACGGACCGGAAAGAATAGTCACCGCGGTATCGTGTGAAACCAGCTTAAATTGCAGGTTATGTGCTGCCAGGGCGCCGGTATTCTGAAGGGATACCACCAGGTCGGCAACCTCGCCCGGGTCCAGGAGATTGTTATCTCCATCCTGGATGTCGGGCGTATGAAAAGTCAGGGTGGGTGCGGCAACCTGGAACTCTTCCCGCTTTTGCCAGTTTCGCTGACCCGATTGTGCCTTCAGTTGGAGCATGACCGGAAAAGCATTGGACACCGGGTTTTTCAGGGAAAATGAAAATGCCGCCGGAATGACCACAGTTTGTGAAGGCTGCAGCAGATCAATGGTGAGAATGCTGTCAGTTACATTCAAAAGGGAGTCGGCCGACTGCAATTTCAAAACAAGATTTTGAAGTAATTGCGTGCCGGTATTGGCAAGGGTCATGTTCAGCTGCCCCTGTTTGCCATATTCAAGATGGTCGTCACTGGTGCCGGCAACATGGCTTTCAATCCTGAGTCCCGTCGAAAATCCGAATAATTTTGAATCTGTCATTTTCCCGGCATCTGCCACCCTGATTTCAAGGTCATAGAGCCGGGTGGAGTCGGCCTGGGCCACCGTCAGCAACCCCTGCTCGCTCAAAGCAATGCCTGCGGGCAATGGTCCGGGGGTATACCTGAAACTTTTCCCCGAAAGTTCGTTGGCATCCCAGTGGGTTTGTATATCGTAATTCAGGTCATCTCCATTCGAGGAACCAGTATAACAGGATTGTACAAACCCCTGGTTCTCCATGGTCCCGAAACGAAACTCGAAATGTCCGTCAGGGAAAAGCAGCAGTGCGAAATCATTGGTCGCAGCGGTAACCTGTCCCGCAACCGACGCCTTCCAACGGAGAACAACCTTCGAGGGATCTTCCTGTACAAAAATGCCGTCGTTGTGAGCGGAATTATAATAATATTTCAGGGAAAAAGCAGGCGCTATGCAGGCGATCATCTTCAGCATCGCCACCTCGCTGGTTGTAAAAAGCCCCGGCAGATACTGCGGTTCAAAGGTGATAAAGCCGAAATAGTTCACGTAGATGCTGTCATAGTTTTTACCATGGAAAGGGAAGCTGAAAGGCAGTGCAACCCTGGCAAACGACCTTTCCGTGTTTACAAGGGAGGTGCCGGTGATGTTCGGCATGGATTGTGCAGATGGCTGGCCGGCAAAGCTTTCCACAAGCGACCATTTGTAGGGAGGACGGCCCCCGGATGCATTCATCTGATACTGGTATGGTTGACCAGGGTTGTATGGGGGCAGATTGCCGGTGGTAATCTCAACTACTGGTTTTCCGGCCGTAAAAACGGCCGAGGCCAGGGTTATGGCATTATCCCGGATATTGACATCCTCTTCGGCGCATGGAAATTCGTGAACCCCGTTCTGATAACTGATGAAGGAAGCCTTGCCAATGGTGCCGGTTCCCTGGTGATCTTCATCGCGTTCTTCAAGGGCAAGGAAGTACCTGGCCGGTGTTGCAGATGGGATAAAATTGAGCAGTTCCGTCACATCGAGCCCGAACTCGATGGACTCCGCCCCCGCAACGCCCTCCCGACCCTGCATCGCATGCTCCCCTCCCTGGAAATTAAATATGGGAAAATCGATCACATGGTCAGGCATCTGACTATTAGTATCGCTGCTGACTCCTGCCATAACCCGGATCCGGTCGCGCAGGTTGTAGCTTAAGTTCACCTTGAGCGTAAGGAGCGGGCGATAAGCGGTGTCAGCATCCATGACATAAACCCGGTTATTCCACACGCCGCCATCCTGGAAATTCAGGGCAAATGCTCTGTACAGTGAATATACGTAACCGGTGTCGGACCACCAGTTCCCAAATGAATTTACCACCTTGAAGGCCCCGATTTCCCAGTCGCGGGCATCCACGATGCCATCACCATTGATATCGAGGTCATTGGTAAACTTTCCATCACCATTCACGTCATACCTGATGGAATCGTTGTATCCTACAACGGTCATACCATGTTCAGGAGTATTGTGCCATTGCGTGATAATGTTCAGGCCCGCCCCGGGTAATCCCGGCGGGATCACCGGCATGCCATACAATGAAGCAGCATCGGTGGTGAAACAGGTTATGCCTCCGGTGGAAGAACCGTCAAGGTGATCATACAAATAATTTCTCAGTTCATTGATCCCGCCAATGCTGTTGGTCATGATGGCCTTTACCTGCCTGATATGGTTATACATGCCGCGGTAATACTTGTCATACCCGGTAATCCAGCCGGTGTACCCGGTTGCAGTATCTATGCCGTAATCGGCAAAGGTCATCTGTCCCTGCTGCCTGATAGCCTCAAAACTCTCAAGGAAATCAACGCCATTATTCCTGTTGCCCTGGTTCATGAAATTCCAGGTATAATGGGCCGGGTAACAATTTTCCCAATACCAACCTATTCGATCGCGTAACCGGTTAATCTCATAACTAAAAACGTACCCTACCCCGCAAACCTGCTGGCAACAGGCAAAAGTATACTGGTCAATGATACCTGGCCAGTATTTGTTTTTTGAATTGTCAACAAGGGCGGGAAGCGCCCGGTTACGGTATTTTTCGGGAAATGGCAGCAAAGGAATCCTAACCGCCCGGACTGAATCCTGCAATCGCGAATAATGTTGGTTTTGCCAACCTCCGGGCCGGCATGTTCTTTCCTGACCGGTTGAACCCAGAACCATTAACATAAAAAGAAAGGTGTAAAGAACCGATGATTTGTACAATTTCATGGGAAATCAGCGTTAATAGTTCTTTTATTCAAAAATACTGCCGGATAAAACTGCTATGTTCTGATCAATGAAACCTTGCAATTTGATCAATGCTAAGTTTCCATCATTTTTTTTATGTAAATTTGCAAAATTAATCACTTCATTTAATTGTGTTGGCATGAAAATTCTTGCAACTTTTTCTGTAATTTGTCTGTTTCTCGTAACGTATGGCTGTCAGCATGCTTCCATCTACGATTGTACCGGGGTTACTCCAACCTATACAAAAGATGTAAAACCCATTCTCGACTCCTACTGTGCCATGCCCAACATGGGTTGCCATGGGGCAAGCGGCGAAAGCAGCATCAAACTGGGTGATTATGCAGGCGCTTCGTCCGCAAGCAAGAAAAAGAGTTTCATGGGGTCCATTGAACACCTGAACCTGTACCAGAATATGCCCAAGGGTGGCGTTAAAATGCCCGATGCCCAGATACACGTCCTTTCGTGCTGGGTTGAAAACGGCTCGCCAGAATAACACTTTGGCATTCTCCGTTCCGATCCTTTAAACAGCATACCCGCCTTAGGGCAGTTATTCTTCTATCAGTTTTTCCGTAAACCGTTTTCGCGCACCCACACCGGTACGTCCTTCGTACACACGTCCTTCGTCCTTCGTACATACGTTATCAGGTTACAAAGGGATATTTCCGTGCTTTTTCGGCGGGTTGGTCTTGCTCTTGTTCTGGGTGAGTTCCAGCGCCTGGATCAGTTTCTTCCTGGTATCGCGGGGAAGGATGATCTCATCAACGTACCCGAGTTCAGCCGCCTTGTAGGGATTGGCAAAGGTTTGCCGGTAATTGTCAACTGCATCGGCGCGATCAGCCTCATTCAGCTTTCCCTTGTGGATGATGTTGACGGCCCCTTCAGGTCCCATGACTGCAATCTCGGCCGTGGGGTAGGCATAGTTCACATCGGCCCCGATGTGCTTGCTCGACATCACGTCATAGGCTCCTCCGTATGCTTTTCTGGTGATCAGCGTGATTTTCGGAACGGTAGCTTCAGAAAAAGCATAGAGGAGTTTTGCCCCATGTTTGATGATCCCGCCAAACTCCTGGTTGGTGCCGGGTAGGAACCCGGGAACATCCACGAAGGTGATCAGGGGAATGTTGAAGCAATCGCAGAACCGCACAAAGCGCGCTGCTTTAATGGATGAATTGATATCGAGGACGCCTGCCAGAAAGGCTGGCTGGTTCGCAACGATACCCACCGGTTTTCCTCCCAGGCGGGCAAATCCGGTAAGGATATTCCCTGCATAATACGGCATGACCTCGAAGAAGTTATGGTTGTCCACCACAGTAGTGATGATATCCTTCATATCGTATGGTTTGTTGGGATCAGCCGGAACCACGGTCTGGAGTTTCTCGTCCTGCCGCATCACATCGTCTGTACATGGCTGTGTAGGGGGATCTTCCATGTTGTTTGATGGCAGGAAACTCATCAGTTCCCTGATCATGAGTACAACCTGTTCATCATTTTCAGCAGCAAAATGGGCGACACCGCTTTTGGTGTTGTGCGACATGGCCCCGCCAAGTTCCTCCATGGTAACCTCTTCATGGGTAACGGTTTTAATTACTTCAGGTCCTGTAACGAACATGTAGCTGGAGTTCTTCACCATGAAGATGAAATCGGTAATGGCCGGAGAATAAACGGCGCCGCCGGCACAGGGCCCGAGGATGGCCGATATCTGGGGAATTACCCCGGAGGCCATCACATTGCGGTAAAAAATATCGGCATAGCCGGCCAGACTTTCAACCCCTTCCTGGATACGAGCACCACCCGAGTCGTTGAGTCCGATGAGCGGGGCGCCCATGCGCATGGCCATATCCATGATTTTTACAACCTTATCGGCATTGGCACGGCTCATAGTGCCGCCAAAGACCGTAAAATCCTGGGCAAAGACAAAAACCAGCCGTCCGTCGATTTTACCGTAGCCGGTCACCATACCATCGCCCGGTACCTTGTTGTGCCCCATGCCAAAATCGTGACAACGGTGCATCACCAGTTTGTCCATCTCAACAAACGTGTCGCCATCGAGCAATGTCAGGATGCGCTCCCGGGCTGTTTTCCGTCCGTTCTTATGTATCTTGGCAATTTTATCAGCGCCACCGCCAAGTTCTGCCTTGCGGTTCTTATCTTCGAAAATATGTAAGCGGTCTTCTATGGTTTGCATACGCTATAAATTAATGGGTAAACGGATTTTTTTTAGTGGACAGGTGGACGGGTGGACAGGTGGACAGGTGGACAGGTGGACAGGTGGACGGGTGGACAGGTGGACAGGTGGACAGGTGAATGGGGGAACAGGTGAGAAATTATGCCGGGAAAAAATTTCATTTTTCATTATTTTACCATTTTGCGATTTTGCGATTTTGCGATTTTGCGATTTCACCATCTCACCATCTCGCCATTTCACCATCTCACCATTTGCTACTCCGCAGCCTCCACATTCTCCAGCTTTATCATTAGCTGGTGCGAATCCACGGTATCGCCTTCCTTCACGAGGATCGCCTGTACAATTTTATCGCCGGTTGCCTTGAATTCGCTCTGCATTTTCATGGCTTCCACAACCACAAGCGTTTGCCCGGTTGTAACGAGATCGCCTACCTTTACAGGTATTTTGACGATTTTACCAGGCATTGGCGAGAGGATGTGGTTGGCGCCTTCGACTTCAAGCCCCTGATTCCTGTTGCTGATGTACTTCGATTCGGCATCGATGACTTCAACATTGAAGGTTTTCGCGAAGGTATTCACCACGTATTTTTTGCTGCTCTCTCCCCTGATCAACTCGACGTTGTAGGATTGTCCGTTATAAAGAATGGAATACACTCCTTTTTCAACTTCGACGATGTCGAGATCATATTTATGATCATCAACAGCGATCAATGCCTTTGAACCCACCCTGTTGAGCAGGTCAATCTTTGCAGTGCGGTTTTTTATACTGATTTCGTATGCCATGAATTTTTATTTATAAGCGTAGAACATTCCGTTTCCTGCCAAAGTCCTTCCAGTTGCTGCCCAGTTCTTCGGTATATTTCGGTGGCTGCACTTCCGCAAGTTTGTCAAGGTAATCGATGAATGCGGCAATAAGCGCCATATCTTCACATTCGATACCGCAGGGTTTGGTGGTAAACAAACGGTCGTGGTTATCCTCGATAAAATGGGTGTTATATTTGCCCTCGACGAATTCAGGGGTATCCATGATCCGTTCCAGGAATTTGATGGAGGTTTTAACCCCGGTAATCTTGTATTCGTACAAAGCGCGGCGCATGCGGGCGATCGCCTCGGTGCGTGTTTTCCCCCAGGTGATCAGTTTACAGATCATCGGGTCATAATGCATCGGAATCTCGTAACCTTCATACACATACCCGTCGTACCGCACACCCAGTCCGAGTGGTACGGTGATATGCTTGATGGTGCCGGGATTTGGCATGAAATTGTTGTCGGGATCCTCCGCATAAATGCGGCATTGGATGGCATGTCCGTTCTGGCGCAACTCCTCCTGCCTGTAGGTCAGGGGTAGTCCGTTGGCGATGTTGATTTGTTCCTTGACAAGATCGACTCCCACAACGCGTTCGGTAACAGGGTGTTCAACCTGCAACCGGGTATTCATCTCCAGGAAATAATATTCGAGCTGATCGCTGACAATGAATTCGATGGTTCCTGCGCCCTCGTAGTTCACGGCTTTGGCGGCTGCTACCGCTTTTTCGCCCATTTCAGTGCGCAGGGCATCTGTGATCAGGGGCGAGGGAGTCTCTTCGATCACTTTCTGATGGCGGCGCTGGATGGAACATTCACGTTCGAAAAGATGGATCACATTCCCGTGCTGGTCGGCCAGTATCTGGAATTCGATGTGGTGAGGCGATTCGATATACTTTTCTATATACACCGCATCGTCGCCGAATGCATTCATCGCCTCCGACTTGGCCATGCGCAGCGATGGGATCAGCTCGTCCATCGATTTCACGAGCCTCATGCCCTTGCCCCCACCTCCTGCCGAAGCTTTGATCATGACCGGCAAGCCAATCTGGTTCACCACTTCAACCGCTTTTACCTCGTCAGAAAGTTTTTCGGTAGTTCCGGGCACGACCGGCACGCCTGAGGCTATCATGGTCTGCCGGGCGGTAATTTTATCCCCCATTGTCCTGATCGCGTAGGCATCGGGGCCGATGAACTTGATCCCTTCGGCTTTGCAACGTTCTGAAAACCCGGCATTTTCAGACAGGAAACCGTATCCCGGGTGGATGGCATCAGCTTTTGACTGTTTGGCCACGGCAATAATGGTGTCGATGTTAAGATAACTTTCGCGAGAAGGGGCCGGACCAATGCAATAGGCCTCATCGGCGTACCGCACATGCATTGCCTTGCGGTCGGCTTCCGAAAACACTGCAACAGTTACCAGGCCAAGCTCCCTGCATGACCGCATTATCCTGATCGCTATCTCACCGCGGTTGGCAACAAGTACCTTTTTTATCATGGAATTTAATTATTTAATCTGATTCTAAAGAACAAAATTATTAAAAATAAAATTGTTTCTGAAATTATCCCCGTGATTTTAAGGATATTTAACATTTGAATTTGTTAAATTTATCTTAAAAAGCCAATCCATAGTCTTATTATTCCGATATTTGGCAAAAAACAAACGCAAACTTAAATCATGACGCAAAAAGGCACGCTGTTATCGCTCCTGATCCTTTTACAATTTCTGTTTTCCTGTGGGAACGATCAATCAAAGCCGGCAGCAAAAAAACCAGTTGCCGCCATTGTAAAAAAGGAGGCTCCGGCCCCGTACAAGCCCCTGCTTGAGTCGCTGGCGCTGCTGAAACAGGACCCCCTTTTAAAGAATGCCGATCTTGGTTACATGATCGTGGATGTTACCGCAAAAGATCCGGTGACGGTAGCCGATTACCGGGCAAAACAACCCATGAAGCCTGCTTCAACCCTCAAAATATTTGTTACCGCAGCAGCACTTGAATATTTTGGGAAACCAATTATCCCCGAGGTCACGATTACAAACCAGATGAGTGTAAATTGGCGTGCTTCCAAACTGTTGCGCAAAATCGGCGGGAAAGTCTACAATACTTCGACCACGGCCGCCGGGGTTAAAGCCATCCTGGATTTCTGGACCACCAAGGGCGTTGATACACAGGGAATGAATTTCTACGACGGGAACGGGCTGTCGAAAGACAATGCCATTTCGCCAAAGCAACTGGTGGATGCTTTGTACGCCATGCGCACCTCTCCATATTACCAGAATTTTTACGAATCCCTCCCGCTTGCCGGCATGACCGGGACCCTGCACCGGGCCATGAAAGGGAGTGCCGCCCAGGGGCGTATCCGTGCAAAAACCGGCACCATCAACAGTGTAAAGAGTTTTGCAGGTTATGTTCAAACCGTTTCAGGAAGAAAACTGGTCTTTTCACTGATCGTAAACGGTTTTGACTGCCGGGTCAAACTCATGAAGAAGAAACTGGAGTCGGTGATGGTGAAGATGGCGGAGATTTAAAGGTAGCGAGGTAGCGAGTTAGTGAGGTAGCGAAATGGTGAAATGGTGAAATTTTTCAGGAGGTGGTGCTGGTGGTGGATGTTTTCAAGGGGATGAGCATGCTGACTTTTTCCCTGTAAAATTTATAGTCGCTGCGGCTTGCGAGCAAGCGTTTTTCGATCATCGGGATACTGATGAAAATAAACATGAGGGTTATAGCAAGCGGACCGATGATGACCCACCAGAAGGTCGGGTTGGCGGCAAGAGCAAAAAAATAAAGGCCCCACCAGAAGAGAATCTCCCCCAGGTAATTCGGATGACGTGATAAGGACCACAACCCCTGGTTCATGGTTCTGCCGCTTCCCCTGTTCTCATTCACAAAATTCCTCAGTTGCCTGTCGGCTGTGGCCTCCAGGAAAACAGCGATCCCGGTGACCACTACTGCTACAAAATCCATGATGTTCAATGGCCTGAAGCCCTGAACCACGGTTACCCAGATTGAGAGGGTACCCCCGAAAACCATCAATGCCGGGAAAAAATGGATGCCAAGAAAACTTACCGGCCAATATGCTTTTCCGGTGTTCCTGCGAAAATCGGCGTACCGCCAGTCTTCACGCGACAGGCCCGGCCATCCGCGTAAAAAATTCCATGTCAGCCTCACGCTGTACGACAGGGTGAGCAGGAGCAGCACCATTACCCTTGTTGAATGTACCGTAAAGTGGTTCAGCTCATTCAAGTCGTTTCTGACTGCCAGCAAGTGTCCATGGTCTGCCGACCTGATATCCCATGGCTGCTGCGAGGTCGCAAGATAGAAAAAGTAGAGCACCATCAGGGGTGGCGCAATGCTCCACCAGGGATCGAAGACACTGGAATTATTATTCGTCACACTCCCCGTGAAAATGATTGCCACTGCAATAATCACAGCAACCGCCGATTTCAGCAAAATACCTCCGTTGCAAAAAGCGCTTCCAAGGCAACCCAGCATGCAGGCAACCCCATATACAGCCAACAACACCAATCGTCCTTTTGTTCTTTGAGTCATCAATTCATTTATAAATTAAGCATGCTAAATTAACCTCGATGGATTATGGGAATTACCGGGCTGAAAGTCAAACAAACAATTGCAGTTCATAGAGTTTGCGGTAAACCCCGTTTTTTTCAAGCAGGAAACTATGGGTACCACGTTCGACCAGGCTCCCGCTTTGCAAGACAATGATCTCATCAGCGAACTGAATGGTTGAGAGCCGGTGGGCGATAACCACCGAGGTACGGTTTCGCATGAGGTTTTCAAGTGCCTGCTGCACCAACCGCTCCGATTCAGTATCGAGCGCTGAGGTTGCTTCATCGAGGATCAGGATTGGCGGGTTCCTTAAAACAGCACGGGCGATGCTAAGCCGCTGGCGCTGACCTCCTGAGAGCTTTGTTCCCCGGTCGCCAATGTTCGTGTTGTACCCCATGGGCATTTTTTCAATGAACTCATGGGCATTGGCCACCTTTGCGGCTGCAATCACCTCCTCTTCGCTTATGTTTTCCATCCCGAAGGCGATGTTGCTTAATACGGTATCGTTGAATAAGATCGTTTCCTGTGAAACAATGCCCATCAAACCGCGCAGGTCGCGGATGACCAGGTCGCGGATATCAATACCGTCGATAAAAATACCACCGCCGATGCAATCATAGAAACGGGGCAGCAGATCCACCATCGTCGATTTGCCTCCGCCGGAGGGACCGACAATGGCTATGGTACGTCCCTTGGGAATAACGAGGTTGATACTTTTAAGCACCGGATCGTCGATATAGGAGAAATTCACATTCCGGTATTCGATCTCCCCATGGAAATCCTTCTTCTCTATGGCATCCGGTTTTTCTTCGATCACTTCCGGTTCTCCCAGCACCTGCTCAATCCGGTCGACCGAGGCGGCCCCCTTCTGGATGTTGTAAAAGGCCTGTGTAATTGCCTTGGCAGGCGGCATCAGCTGGGAAAAAATCCCGAGATAGACCAGGAAAGAGGCGGCATCCAGAAAATTTCCCGGGGTGAACACCAGTTTTCCTCCATACCATAACACGATGGTGACGACACAGGCACTTAAAAATTCACTCAACGGGGAGGCAAGGTCACGTTTCCGATACAGCTTGATCATCAGGCGGTTGTATTCCTCGTTGGTTTTCCTGAACCGGTTGTCGGCGAACCCGATGGCATTGAACGCCTTGATGATACGCAATCCCGAAATGGTTTCCTCGATCATCGAAAGCAGGATCCCCATCTTGTACTGACCTTTGTCGGAGGTGCGCTTCAGGCTCTTTCCGATCCGGCCGATAATAAAGCCGCTGATTGGCAGAAGCACCAGCACAAAGACGGTAAGTGAAGGGCTGATGACGAAAAGGGTGACAAGATAGGTGATCATCGTGATGGGGTCGCGGAAGGCCATCTCGAGGGAACTCATGATGGACCATTCAACTTCCTGAACATCGGTGGTCATGCGGGCGATGATATCCCCCTTTCGCTTCTCATTGAAGTAGGATAAAGGCAGGATCAGGATTTTAAGGTAAAGGTCGTTGCGCAGGTCCTTAACAACCCCGTTTCGCACCACAGCCAGGAAATACATGGCAAGATAACGGAACAGGTTTTTCAGGAAATAGAGGATGATAATAACCAGTCCGATGTAGACCAGCATCTTTTCATTTCCGTATTTTTCGAGCATCTGCCCGGTATAATAGTAAAAATTATCCCTGATGGCGTTGATTTCCATCCGCATGGGAGGCACCGTGTGCGGAATCGGCATCTGGTGGAACAACATCTGCAGAACCGGTATGAACAATGCAAATGAGACCAGTGAAAAGAGGACGGAAAGGATGTTAAAAACAACGTTCAGCAGCGCATAAACCCAATAAGGGCCGGCATACCGCAGAATTTTGAAAAAACTTTTCATTGGTGCAAAGATAAAAGTTTACCCTGAAAATACGCATCAGAATATGAATTAATATCTACATTTGTTGCCGCAGGAGATCAACCGCCGTCCACCGTTCTACACCATATAAATTATAACAACCCATATTGCCAAATCATATTATTAAGCCAGCAGCCATTCTTCTAATATGCATCTGCGGCCTGTTTTCCTCCTTGCCGGCAGCGGCCCAGGGCTGGGCGGCCGGCAGCCCGGCCTGGGTTTCCGTGGATGTCGGCATTGCCGGGAAAAACTGCCTGAGGGCTATCACGTATTACCGGTACAGTTATGCCGACACCTATTACGAGGAACATCGCAGATCAACTGAAAACGGCCCGGTTTACAACGCCGGGTTTAATTACGCGGGAGCCTCAGTGGCCTATGGCGTTACAAAGCGGTTAACCGTTGAGTTCGGGACAGGATATTTCTTCGACAAGAGTCAAAACGGTCACTTCCCGTTCGACGATTCCACCGTATATTTCCGGAATCTTGGATCCGGATTGTCGAACGGTGCACTGATCGTTAAGTACGGAGATTGGATAAAGCCGTTACAGCAAATCGAGCTGACATCGGGGTTTGGATTGCGGTTTCCTTTTTCTGCCCAACCTCAGATGTCAGGCGGGGTCCGGCTGAGCCGCGACGTTCAGACATCCTCCAACGCATTTGGTTTTTCTGAAATGCTCTTTTTTAGCAAGGGTTTTCAATCGGTTACCCTGCGGTTGTTTTCCATCAACCGCTACGACTACAACTTTGCAGATAAGACCGGGTACACGTATGGGAATTTGCTGATGAACTCCATCTTCGTTTCCAAGAACATTACAAAATATTTCTCTTGCATCATCCAGATACGCAACGAATGGAAAACCAATGATAAGGATGCTTCAACCCTTAACAAAACCGGTGGAAATAAAGTGTCGGATTCAGGTTTTGACCTTGTAACCGTGTCACCGCAACTGAGTTACAGTATCGCCGGCAAATGGAATTTATCCCTCACAGGCGACATTCCGGTTTACAAATATTACAATGGCAGGCAAATGACGCCAAAATATTCAATTGCCCTGAGCCTGACCCGCGAATTCAGTCTTGGCAATAAACTGCCTGTGGTTCAGCCTGACAAAATCAAATAAAGGGGAAAATAAGGGAACCATGATCAGGAACCTTTCCGCTGTTTACTCTTCAGCATCTAGGAATTCGTCCGAATCGTCATAAACCTCCAGTTTACGGCCGAGCAGGGGCAGCACTTTCCCGGTAACCATCCCGGTAAGGAAAGCAACAACAATTGTCATCGCAATGCCATAAAGCTGGCTTTCCATATGCAGCCCTTTGATAACCGGCAGGGCTACCAGGCCGCCCATCAGGCCGGGAAGACCGTGAAGGTTCGTAACGCCGCAGGTATCGATGATCTTCATCAGTTTCTGCTGTTTCGATTGGATCACGGCAAACCCGAACGTGGAAAGCCCTCCTGCCATAATCCCGATAAAGACAGCCATGGTGTGGCTGGCTGCTGCGCAGGTGGACCCTATGGCAACACCCCCGGCAAGGGCTGCATTGGCAATGTCGGCAATGCTGATCTTTTTGCGGATGGAAACAGAGACCAGGTAGGTTGTCAGCGTCGATCCGCAAAGTGCCAGGATGACATTCACAACAGTGTGTGGCATGAGTGCCGGCGGAACGAGGGCCGCACAGAAACTGGGCCAGAAGATCCACAACATCATACTGCCGAGCATCGAATAGCGGTCGCTGGTTGAATCTGTTTCAATTGTTTTCTCAAACTCTTGCTTTGTTGTCATCGTCAGGGCGACCCCCAATCCGAAAATGGCACCAAAAGCATGGATCACGATGGAACCGCCGGTATCAACCACCGAACCGGCCTTGATCAGGCCGAGACCGCCATTGAGCACCAGCCATTCATTCAGGGCATAGAATGGAACAAACAACAACCCGAGTAAAACATATTGCTGCATTTTCAATCGTCCGAGCACAGCACCCGCCGCAATGAGCAGGCTGGCAGCTCCGAATTCAGCAAGAATCAGCCTCCTGATCTCGCTTTCCGAATCGCCCAGCCCGACACGGTTAATAAGCATATACAGCGGGAGCGAAGTACTTACCAGCAGGAACGTAGCTGTCAGGGCTGAACGTCCGTATTTGCGCACAAAAACCATTAAAAAGCCAAAGCCGATCAGCAACATCGCCATGATGTGGATGGCACGGTTGTATTGCTGGTCATCAATTACCCCCGATGCGAGGGTGTTGCCGGAATCTTCGGCCGCATTTGCCAGGACGGGAAGAGCAATAGTAAACAGCAGCAGTGCAAGCATTTTCAGGTACCTGTGTAGTTTCATAGTTTTTGGGAGTTTAGTTTATTTCCGGAGAAAAAGTCAGCAAAAATATTGTTAATTTATTCACTATGCAAGAAATACTTATTCACCTACGTATATACCACAATCACCCATTACGAAAATTCTGTACCCCTTCACCCGTTTACCCGTTTACTCGTTTACCTGTTTACCTGTTTACCTATCCACCTGTCCATTTGTTCACTTGTCCACCTGTCCACTTGTTAACAAAATATTTGATACCTTTGCACCATGGAATCAACACGCCAACAAAAAATTTCACGCCTGATTCAAAAAGACTTAGGCACGATTTTCCAGCAGGAGAGCCGCAACCTGTTTGACGGAGCCCTGATCACGGTGACCAAGGTCCAGGTCTCAAAGGACCTGGCCATCGCCAAAGTTTACCTGAGCTTATTCATTACCACGGATAAACAGGTTCTGCTCGACAAGATCCGCCATCATGGCCGGGAGGTCAGGCATTTCCTGGCCCTGCGGGTTCACAACCAGTTGCGTGTCATGCCCGATCTGCAGTTTTTCCTGGATGATTCGCTGGATTATATTGAGAATATTGATCAGTTGTTGAGGTGAAAAGGGTCGAAAGGTGACAGGGTGACAGGGTGACAGGGTAAATGGGTGGACAGGTGGACAGGTGGACAGGTGGGCAAGTGGGGGATTTTGATAATTAGTTAGAGTAATTTGATTGTTTGTTTTTTTAAAAATATGCAATACGATCCTATTAAAAAATCGCTTGGCAGGGTGTTCAACAAAACCCCGTTCTTACGGATTTTGTTTTACAAGCTGCTTGACCTGTTGCTTTTACGCGCATGGCATGTAAGAAAGGAGATCAGGATTTGGTCACACGACATCCGTACAGGCAACAGCAGGCCGGGAGAATCGGCAAAAAATATTTCTTTTCCGGCCGACCAGGGCAATTCACGCTATATCCTTGATGCAGGCTCAGGATTCGGACAGTACAGCTACTTCCTCTCAGGGCTGAATCCCCTGTGGTTCGTCGATGCCGTGGATGTGAAGGAAGAGCAGATTGCCGACTGCAATGCATTTTTCGCCAGGATCAACCGGAAAAATGTGAACTTCGATATCGCCGACCTGACGCGGTTTGTCATTCCCGACAAATTCGACCTCATACTTTCCGTTGATGTAATGGAGCATATTGCAGATGACGAGGCTGTTTTCAGGAACTTTTACGATTCACTCACCCAACAGGGAATGCTGCTCATTTCCACACCCT
Organism: uncultured Bacteroidales bacterium; assembly: GCA_903913885.1. Taxonomy (GTDB): domain Bacteria; phylum Bacteroidota; class Bacteroidia; order Bacteroidales; family FEN-979; genus CAIVAT01. Next base: position 58,624 of record CAIWMX010000120.1, read on the forward strand.
CCGACCAGGGCGGCTCGGATGTACACGATCACGAAGAAGGCGAATCGTTTATCGATGAACATGTGCGCGATGGATACAACATCACCGACATCCGCCAGAAGCTGGAGCGTGCAGGGTTTACAAGGACCGAAGCAAGGTTCACCTATGGAACTCCCGGCCAGATAGCCTGGAAGCTGTCGATGAAATATCCCATCCTGATGCTCAACAAAACCAAACTGCTGTTCATCCTGCTGCCGTTTTACTACCTTATCGCCTATCCCATTGCATTTTTCTGTAACTGGCTGGATACCATAATGCAGCATAAAACAGGGACCGGGTTAATCGTGAAGGCCTGGAAGTAGCGAGGTAGCGAGGTGGCGAGGTAGCGAAATTGGAAATGGTGAAATGGTGAAATTGGAATTTTTAATTCTTAATTCTTAATTTTTAATTCTTTGAATTTCCCCTTCTATATCGCCCGCCGTTACCTGGTTTCAAAGAAATCGCACAACATTATCAACATCATTTCCGGGATCTCGGTGGTGGGGGTGGCCATCGGCGCCATGGCCCTGATCATTGTGCTGTCGGTGTTCAATGGGTTTGACCGGCTGGTTGTCTCGCTCTTCAGCTCATTCAATCCCAGCATTCAGGTCACGGCCAGCCATGGAAAGACCTTCGACCTGAGCAGTTTCCCCGTAGATAAACTGCGCAAAATCCCCGGGGTTATTCATATCGCCGAGGTCATCGAAGAGGATGCCCTGTTGAAATACAAGGACAACCAAAGCATCGTCACGCTGAAGGGGGTGAGCGAGGAATACATGCAGATGAGCGGGCTTGACACCATGATGGCTGAGGGAAATTTTACCCTGCAGGACGGTGACAAGGACTTCGCCATTCTCGGCTATGGCGTGGCGAGTGTGCTGAATGCAAACCTGAAAGACTACCTCAACCCGATTTCAGTCTATGTTCCGCGTCGCGACGCTTCCTTTACCGGAGGGTTAGAGAATGCATTCAACAATGAAGTGATTTTTCCTTCCGGTTTTTTCCAGATCCAGTACGAATACGATGTCAAATATACCATCCTGCCGCTGAGGTTCGTTAAAAAGCTGCTGTCCTATGAAAATGAACGGACCGCCCTGGAAATCGGACTGGCAAAAGACGCCGACCTCAAATCCATCCAGGCTCAGATCGGGAAACTCGCAGGCAGCCATTTTACTGTAAAAAACCGGTTCCAGCAGCAGGAGATCCTATACAGGATCATGATATCGGAAAAGAATTACATTTTTATGATCCTAACCCTGATCCTGATCATTGCCACCTTTAATGTGATCGGGACACTCTCAATGCTTATCCTGGACAAGAAAAAAGACATCGCCGTGCTGCAAAGCATGGGTGCAGGGCAGCCGCTCATCCGTCGGATCTTCCTCATGGAAGGGCTGCTGATTTCGGTCATCGGCGCCCTGCTCGGGCTTTTCCTGGGAGCTGTCATCTGCTGGGTCCAGATCAGGTTCGGCCTGGTAAGACTGGGAGCCGCCGACAGCAGTTTCGTGGTCAGCGCCTACCCCGTGCATATGCAGTTGACAGACTTTCTCGTGGTGTTCGCCACGGTGATGTCCATCGGATTACTGGCTACCTGGTACCCGGTATACAACATCAAAAAAATCCATTTCAGAAAGATCAAGCTGGGTTAGTATTCCTGGATTTCCCTAATCCTTGAGAATTCTTTACAAAAGGTATCCGATTGCATATTTTTATTCGTAAGTTTGTAATGGGTTTACCCGTCGATTATGTATTAAAAACCACAGCTATGCGTAAATATATCGCGTTTATTGCCTTGTTTGCATGGACTTGCTCCGTGGCCGGCGCAAACTGGACCGGGATCACCTCCCCTATTCCTGCACCTGCAAAAATCAGCCTGGTTTCTTCTACCATTGACCGTTCGGTGGTTCATTTTGAACTTGCAGGATTCAACCTCCGCGAAGTACAAACACCCAACGGTGCAGCCTTTGTGGTTGAGGCCGGAAAAACCACGCCGATACAGGAGGCAGGAGCTCCTGACCTGCCAAAAATGACGATATCGCTGATCATCCCCGACCAGGCAGGAATGAGCGTACGCGTTGTGTCATCTGCTTACCGGGATTACCCGGATGTGACTGTTGCCCCGTCAAAAGGAGTGATCATGCGTACTACCCTGCCGTCTGATCTTCCTTACCAATACGGGAAATGGTATTCAACCGGCAAATTTTACCCGGGAATGCTTGCAGATTCACACCAGCCCTATATCATCCGCGATGTGCGCGGACAAACCCTGGTCGCCTGTCCGTTCCAGTACAACCCGGTTACGAAAATCCTTCGGGTATATTACGACATGACCATCGAACTCTATAAGACCAGTGAAACCGGAATCAATCCGTTACAGTCCGGTGTGAAGGAAAAAAAGATTCCCCATGGATTCATGCAGGTATATCAGCACCAGTTTGCCAACCTTTCCGCCCTGACCTACACCCCGCTGTCGGAATACGGGAATCTCCTGGTGATCTGTTACGGGCCCTTTATGAATGCCATGCAGCCCTATGTTGCATGGAAAAGGGCGGAGGGTTACCGTACCCAAATGATCAGCAAGGATTCGATCGGAAGCACCGCCGGTTCAATTAAATCCTATATTGCAAATTATTATGCCACGAAAGGGCTTACCCATGTGCTGCTTGTCGGCGACGCGCCGCAGATCCCGACCAACACTGGCAACGGGCTTGGGGGCCCTTCCGACAACGCCTATGGTTATATTGTTGGCAACGATCATTATGCCGATGTATTTGTGGGCCGCTTTTCGGCCGAAACTGAAGCCCAGGTGCAAACCCAGGTACAACGCACCCTCGATTATGAGAAAAATCCGTCCTTCCTCACGGATGACTGGTTTAGGACGGTCATCGGCATCGCCTCGAACCAGGGACCCGGTGATGACAACGAAATGGATTTTGAGCATGTAAGGAACCAGCAGGCTAAACTGCTCGCTTATAACTATACGGCCAATCCCGAATTGTTTGACGGCTCCCAGGGAGGCAACGACGCACCCGGAGATCCTACCCCGGCGCAGGTCAGCACCGAAGTAAACAACGGGGCCAGCCTGATTCTGTATACCGGCCACGGAAGCCAGACTTCCTGGGGAACATCGGGGTTCAGCAACACCAATGTGAACCAGCTTACGAATACAGGAAAGCTCCCGTTTATCTGGTCGGTGGCGTGCGTGAACGGGGATTTCACGAACGGCACCTGTTTCGCCGAAGCCTGGATGAGAGCCTCACAGGCAGGCCAGCCCACCGGCGCCATTGCGTTCCTGGGTTCCACCATCAACCAAAGTTGGAATTCGCCGATGGAAGGGCAGGATGCGATGACCAACATCCTCATTGAATCTGATTCAACCAACATAAAACGCACATTTGCCGGGTTATCCATCAATGGATGCATGGAGATGATCGATGCCTATGGGGCGGATGGATCAAACATGGCCGACACCTGGACCATCTTCGGCGATCCCACCATCATGGTAAGAACAGCAACCCCGCAATCCATGACTGTTTCATACGACAGCCTGTTTGCAGGTGATTCCTTCCTGGCTGTTACCTGCGGGGTAAACAAGGCAAGGGTCACTGCCACCCTGGGTGACACCATCCTTGCAACAGGCATCGTGGAGAATCATTCCGTGCTGCTCACGTTCCCTCCGCTGCCTTTTCCTAATGATACCGTTCATCTTGTGGTGACGGCGTATAACATGGTGCCGTGGCAGGGCCAGCTAGCCATCCATGCCGTCCAACCGGTTGTTGCAGGCTTTCTCGGACTACCCACGCACATCGTCCCGGGAAACCAGGTGAGTTTTTCAAATACCACAACAGGCCATACCACCTTTTTACACTGGAGTTTCCCAGGCGGGAACCCGCCAACTTCAACCGGGATAAACCCGGTTGTTACCTATGATACAAAAGGCATATACGATGTTCAGCTTATTGCCGGCAACGGGATTTATGCCGACACCCTGCAGCAATCCGCCTATATTACCGTAGATTATCCCACGCTCACCGAAAATCACACCGGCAGCCCCGATTTGATGGTACAGCCTAATCCCGGCAACGGCAACTTCATCCTGAACCTGGACTCTTTCGGTTCCGGGATGACGGAGATCACGGTTTTCGATCTTGTGGGAGCAATTGTTTACAGGGAAAGTATTGGCCAGGATGGCAATCATGTTAACAGGGCACTGAATCTTACCATGCTGCCCGACGGGGTCTATTTCGTGCGGGTCAATGGTTCGAATGGCATGGTGAGCCGCAAGATAGTTATCCGGAAATAACGGTTACGCGATTTTAAGGGAGGTCATCGTAAGGGAGCCCATCACTGCCTTATCATTAAATATGGTGACCTGCTCCTGTTCTTCTTTCAACGCCAGTACATACAACAAAGGCAGATAATGTTCAGGCGTCGGGATGGCCAGGTCGAAGGCTTTGCCCAGCATTTTATAATCAATAAGCTGTTGATGGTCGCCGGCTAAAATGAGTTTTTTCATTTTAGCATCCGCTTCAAGTGCCCAGTCAAACCCGTATTCAGGCTCCTCTATATGCTCCCAGGCGATCAAACGCAGGTTATGCACAAGATTGCCGCTGCCAATGATGAGAACACCTTTTTTGCGCAACGAGGAAAGTTCTTTGGCAAGTTCATAGTGGTATTGTGCCGGGCGGGAATAGTCAAGACTCAGCTGGATTACCGGAATATCGGCAGCAGGATAGCATTGTTTCAACAAACTCCAGCAACCGTGGTCGAGTCCCCAGGTATCGTCCAAACCAACAGATGTTTTCGTGATCATCGCCACTATTTCTGCTGCCAGCTCCGGACTTCCCGGCGCCGGGTACTGAACATCAAACAAATTTTGGGGAAACCCGCCGAAGTCATGGATGGTCCGCGGCTGTTTCATGGCCGTAACGAAAGTCCCATCTGTTTCCCAATGGGCGGAGATGCATAAAATCGCTTTAGGCCGCGAAAGAAACCTGGTGGCTGTTTTCCACCCTTTCACGAACGGATTGTCATCGAGGGCATTCATCGGACTGCCGTGCCCAAGAAAAAGCACCGGCATGAGCCCCGTGCCGGGCAGTGAATTGGTGATTTGTTTCAAATCGCTGAGTTTGGTGGCAAATCCGGATGCCGGTATGGAACTTAATACTTTTAAAAATTTCTTGCGGTCCATCCTTTAAATTGGTTATCGTATTTGGCTGCTTCACGGAATTGCGGGCAAGACGGGAAAATCTTGTCAGGGTTTGACCACCGGTGATTTGGCAACATGCAGCACTTCGCTGGTTGCGGCATCCGAGATAAAGGCAATAACGCTGCAATGCCCGGGAACCCAGGTTTTCGTATTGAAATCAAAAGAATAGGTTTTGGAGACAATGGCATTTGCAGCGGGACTGGCGGCAATCTGCTCACCATAGGTGCCGTTGATGGATCCGCGCAGGATATGCATGAACCTGAAGTTTTTAATAATGGGGATCGAATCGCCGGCTACCGAGTTTTCCTGGCCGCCGTAAATACTGTCTTCCACGATGCAAACACACAGGTTAACAGGGGAGGCATAACCGATGAGGAATTTTGTGTCAACCTTTGAACTCAGGGTCTTGCTTTGCGAATCATAGGTATTGGTCACCGACATGTAGGCCTCCCGTGGCAGTTTCAGTGCCGCCTGGATGGCATTGCTCCACTCGGAGGGAACAAACGACGTCTTTCCGCCATACGGCCTCCTGTTAACCATTCCCTTGGGGTTCTGATCAATGTTGAATACACTGTTTGAGTACCATTCATTCCCGGTGGCGCACCTGTAATCGGCAGTGAGATAAGGAGCATAGTGGACCAGGTCGGGTTTCGCAAAACTGCCGGCGTGTACCCCGATCACAAATACCCGGCCTTTGTACAACTCCTGGAGAGAATTGGCCGATTTTGCCGCCGGGGCGCAATTTACGCAGGTGTGGCCGGTGTAATCCTCGAGCAGGATAGTCCGGGTATTGGTGTCGGCCGCAACAACCTGAACAGTATAAAAAGGTTCGCTGACCTTCGTGCAGGATTGCAGCAGCATGACTGCCATGAAAAATATAAGGGTACTGTGAATAAGACTTTTCATTTTTCAAAAATTTGTTTGTTATCAGAAACTGCTGGTCAGGGTGAGCGTCACGCCATTTGTAGCAGGCACATACCTGCAAACGCCTCCGACACAAATGATGCCTTCACGCTGCCTTCCCCACGACAGGGCAAGCCTGGAAGTATGATGGGTATAACCCGCGCTTACCAGGTAGTAGTTCAACCGCTGGTTGTGGTCGCTGTTTCCGTAGTTATACTGGTCCATGACCGAAAAGAACCATGCCGGCGAGATGGTCAGTTCGACCAGCCCGGCAACCCAGTTGCCCTTGTCCTGCTTGGTCCACAGCCCCTGGAGTTCCCATCTCAGGTTGTGTTTCGGGGTAATGCTCCAGGCCAGGTCGGCAACACCGATATGCGAATATACGATGCCATACTGGTCCACATGTCCTTCCACCACATCCTTGTTATAAGCCTGGTGAAGGTAGGTAAAAGCTCCCTTCCATTTTTTGCTGAACTTCTTCGACACCTCCAGGTTTGCATCCTGGTAGTATAACTGGTTTCCCGCACCGTAAAAAGTGGATTTATACCCGAGGGTACCGGTTTGGCCGATCAGGGTCGAATCATTGAGCCTTACCTGCTTAATGCCGTTGACCTGTGAAAAATTTGCTGCAATTGCCAGACCTGTCTTTCCGCCCAGGGGTGAATTTTTCGGAAAATGCAATGTGACCGTTCCTGAAATTCCAACTTCCCCATTGGGCTGGGTGGCATAGGGGTACATGCTGGCAAGGGCATAGGTATGCTGTTTGGTGATGGCCGGGAGATAGTTGATATCGACCATGTTGTTGACAACCGAACGGTCGGACTTATAACTCATGTTATCGATCCATTTCGACATCACCTGAATTCCCAGGCCCTTCTGCGACCACGAAAGGTTGGTAAAAACCCCGTTCCCTCCCTTGTAGATATAGTTGTTGCGGGCGTTTGGGTCATTGATCTTATGGGCATATTCCGTTTGCCAGTTAAACCCTCCGATGTTCAGGTTGAACCTGCCTCCATAATTGGCAACATTTTCGGGCATAGCAAGCGACAGCAGTTTGCCATCATAGGTGATGCTTTTTGTGCTTCCCTGCTGAAAATCGCTCACGATGGAGCCTCCCAGGGTCAGCTTTACCTTTGAATCAGCCATCCCGGCAAACAATTCATTCAGGTTGACATCGCCATCAAACCCTTTGATGATGCCACGGTTGTAATCCTTGTAGGGATCCCAGTAGTAGCGCTGAATGCCATAAACTCCCTTGAAGGTCACCCCCTTGAACGGCATCACTTTAACACGGATGCCCTGGATGGAGTTGTCAACTCCCAGGGTCCACTCCTGATAGGTACGCAGGATCATGCCGTTGCCGAATTGTTCATAGAAATTCCCGGCGGTAATATCAATGAAATCGTTTTTATAATTGGCGTACCAGTAAGGGACCCCGGCGCCATTGTACTGGGCGTCGTAACCGGTAAGGGGAGGCAGGTAGGCTTCAAAACGCATCCCTGCAGTAAAGTTCCCAAGGGAATAGTTAACCTCGGTAAAGGCATTCATCCGGATCAGCTTGCCCCCGAGGGTCGAATCGGTGATCCCCATTTTGTTATCTTTAAGATAATAGGCTGCATCCATCTGCATACTGCCATGCACTTCACTTCCTTTCAGGAGATCCTGTGACGATGCATTCAAGGGAAAGAGGGAGATCGCGCCGACAACCCCCAGTACAAAGTAGGTCAGTTTATTCAAGGTACAAGAATTAAAAAATGAAAAAAATCATGGATATCCCTTGCTATTTAAGCTCTTCGCCTTTGAGGAGCTTTTTTACCATTTCAATCAGGTTCAACTCGTCACCTTCAGAAAACGAGGTATGCTGCCACACGACTTCACCCTTTCCATTTAACAAAAACGTGTGAGGGATGGGACCCACGCTCATGGCGCGCTTGAAATCGCCATTGGGATCGAGCAGCACAGTATAATCCCAGCCTTTGCCGTTGACCATGGGAGCAACCAGGGTCATTGAACGGGAATCATCCACCGATATGGCATAAAGCTTTACTCCGGTCTCTTTTACCCATTCGTCGTACACATCTGAAATGGTCGTCAGCTCACGGACACAGGGTTTGCACCATGTTGCCCAGAAACTGATAATGATGGGTTTGCCGTTGTTGACAATGCTGTCGGTTTTGAAGGTTTGTCCCTTTACATCCTTGATGCTTACGGAAGGCAGTTTTTTGTACTTGAATACGCTCTCCTGTGTAAACGCAACGGAGGAGAGGAGGGTTAAGAGAAAAATAATCCGGATTTTGTTGATCATGAGTGCTGTTTTTTAATTCACAAAAATAAGAAATTTATGATATATAGACTTCTAAAATTCGGGTGTTAGGGTCGGGTGCAATGGAAACCCCGTCAATAACGGCCGGAATAAGAAGCACCTCGCCTTTTGTCAGGGCAATGTGTTCTTCATTCGCCTCAATTTCGGCTTTTCCTTCTGTACAGATATATATGACAAAAGAATCAAGGCTACTGTAATCCTTGTGCGTCAAACGGTCAAGGTGCAGGAGATTGGTGGTAAAAAAGGGGCAATCGGCGAGATTGGCTGTTTTATTTTCATGGTTGTAAACAGTGCGGTAGGAATCAGCCTGCCTGAAATCAATTGCATCAACGGCCAGTTCGGTGTGCAGTTCCCTTGATTTTCCGTCATTGTCGAGCCGGTCCCAGTCATAAATGCGATAGGTGGTATCGGAAGTCTGCTGGATTTCGGCCAGTAAAATCCCGGGGCCCAGGGCATGCACCCTTCCCGAACGAATAAAAAAGGCATCCCCTTGCTGAACTTTTTCAAAATTCAGGATCTCCTTCAGCCGTTTCTCCTTCATGAATGTGCGATAGGCGCCTGCATCCAGCTGGCGGTTGAACCCGGTGATCAGTTCAGCTCCAGGCCCGGCATCGAGGATATACCACATCTCGGTTTTCCCGTTACCGATGTTCCGCTTTGCGGCAAGGACATCGTCGGGATGTACCTGCACAGAAAGCCAGTCGTTGGCGTCGATGAATTTAACCAGGATGGGAAATTCATCCCTGTACTTTTCGTAGGTCTTCTCTCCTACAAGTTCATCCATGTATATTTCAAGGATCTCGTTAAGTTCGTTTCCTTCCAGGAATCCATTAGAAACAACGGTCTGGCAGCCTGGTACTCCCGATAAAACCCAGGCTTCCCCGCAAACGGACAATGGCGAAAAATCGAGACCCAGGCTGGTTTTTATCTTACTTCCACCCCAGATTTTATCCTTGAACAGCGGCCTGAATTTTAATGGATAGAGCATATCTGTCAGTTAAGCAATGGTGACTGTGGGAATCTTGTTATCTTTGAACCGCAATCTGCCATTCGGGTTCAAATCCAATAATCAAGCAATCAGCTGATTTTCACGGCTTGAATACAGGCCGCGATTCATCCGGGCAGAAAAACAAAAGTACGGAATTTCAATATAACCTCACAACCTGTCAAATGATTCAAAATCTATGTGTTTTCTGTGGTTCGAGTACCGGAAACCCGCCAATTTACGCTGAAATCGCCCGTTCCCTTGGTGAATATCTCCTTGAAAAAGAGATTACGCTTGTTTATGGGGGAGCCAATGTTGGATTGATGGGGATCCTGGCCGACACGATGCTGGCCGGGGGAGGCAGGGTGATCGGGGTTATGCCAAAATCGCTTGTAGAACGTGAAGTGGCTCATGCCAGCCTTACCGGGATGCATATTGTTGACGGGATGCAGGAGCGTAAGGCTTTGATGTCGGACCTTTCCGACGCGTTCATTGCACTTCCGGGAGCATACGGCACGCTGGATGAACTTTTCGAAGTGCTCACCTGGAACCAGCTCGGGATCATCAATAAACCTGTCGGAGTATTAAACACGGCGGGATTTTACGATTTTCTGACCAGCATGCTTGATCATGCCGTTACACAAAAATTTCTTCGTCCTGAGCACAGGTACATGCTGCATGTTGATTCAGATCATATAAGGTTAATTGAAAAGCTGGACACCTACCGCCCGGTTATTGCCGAGAAATGGATTGAAAGGCTTAAGGAAGGGAAAATTTAATGCAGGAATGCAAACAATGCAAACAATGCAAACAATGCAAACAATGCAGACAATGCAAACAATGCAGACAATGCAGACAATGCAAACAATGCAGACAATACAGACAATGCAGTAATGAATGAGGAAGTTAAGTTGAAATAGTTTTTAATTTTTCATATGCTGATTATTGGAATTACGGGGACGCTGGGAGCCGGGAAGGGCACGGTGGTTGAATATCTCACCAAAGAAAGGGGATTTGATCACTATTCGGTACGGGCATACCTGCTTGAAGAGATAAAACTGAGAGGCATGGCAGAAAACCGCGACAGCATGTTTAACCTTGCCAATGAACTGCGTGCGCAGCATGGCCCGTCGTATGTGACGGATCAGCTTTACCTGAAGGCCGCCGAATCGGGAAACAACTGCATTATTGAAAGCATCAGGACGCCAGGGGAGATCGTTTCGTTGCGCGAAAAGGGAAATTTTTTCCTTTTTGCAGTTGATGCTGATCCGCAGTTGCGTTATAAACGGATTGTTGAAAGACAATCGGAAACTGACCGGATTTCCCTGGCCACTTTTATCGAAAATGAAAGCCGGGAGATGAATACCAGCGATCCGAACCGGCAGAACCTTAAGGCATGCATCCAGGAAGCCGACTTCGTGTTTAACAACGACGGTACCAGGGAAGAACTTTTCAGCGCTGTCGAAAAGGCCCTTCCCGTCGTGACTCACCCAAAACTGTAAATATATTTACCATTTTGCACCCCAAAAAACTGTATATTATTTTTACATTAATTAAAAACAAATACACCAGGCGTTATTTTTGCACACCACCCATTTCCATATAATATTATTTTTTAGTCATTTACAAACTTATACCCATTTATAAATAGAGGGTATCCTCTATTTTTTTTTATACATACCCACTATTGCGCATGGATTTTAATCGGCAGATATTTGTAAATATTTTTTTACCGTTATCCTATATTTCCAAAATCAAACATTCAGGGCAACACGAAAAAATTTACAGACTTTACTTCATTAAAATACATCGCAATGGAAACAAAAAAAATATTGAACCTTGGTTTGATCCTGGCTGTTATTCTTACACTGGGGTTTTCGGCCTGTCAAAAGGAGAGCGGGAAAATTCAAACTACGCCGGATAATGAAAACAATGCAGGCCTGAAAGCAACCGCCACCGGGTCGATCGTTTCAACAGGTACTGTTGTCAATGGAACATATATTGGAGGCATTGTGTTAACAACCGCGAACACGCTGGCCCTGAAAGTAACGGTTACAGGAATCGGCACCTACAATATTAACAGCAGTACTGTTAACGGGTATAGTTTTTCTAAAAGCGGTTCTTTCACTGCTACCGGCACGCAGACAATAACACTTCCCGCAACAGGAACACCGGCAGCAACAGGGATAAACACCTTCACCGTTACCTTTGGCACAACTGCAAGTTTTGTCGTGGTTGTCGTAAGCAGCAACCCGGTTGTTCAGAGTTCCTGCAATACAAGTTACACATACCATGAAGTTGCAAACCATAAAACCCAGAAAGTGTGGCTCGACCGGAACCTGGGAGCATCACAGGTTGGAACATCTGCCACGGACTACCTCTCTTACGGCTCGCTTTATCAGTGGGGTCGCCTGGCCGACAACCACCAGTGCATTACCTGGGCCAGTTCATACCTGGGAACCCCGATAAACGGAGTCACCTCAACCACCTGCCCGACGAACACCCCGCCGAATTCATTGTTTGTAAAAACACTGACGTCCCCCTGGGACTGGAGAGTTCCCCAGAACAACAGTCTGTGGCAGGGTGCCACCGGCATCAATAACCCTTGTCCTTCAGGATACAGGCTTCCCACGAATGCCGAGTTTGTCGCTGAAGTTGCCACATGGCCCACCAAGAATACCACCGGTGCATTCGGATCGTCGTTGAAATGGGTTATGGCAGGTTATCGTGATTTCCCCGACGGGCAAACCTACCAGGCAGGATATGCCGGAGGTTACTGGTCAGGCACGATCAATTCAACCAAGGCCATGGCGCTTTGGTTTTCTCCCACCGAAGGATATACCGTGGATGATTTCCGCGCTGTTGGTTATTCGGTACGTTGTATAAAAAACTGATGATCGGGAAAGGGGAAAATGCCTGTTCTCCTTTTCTGAATGCTGGTTTGTTAATTGCTTGTTAACATTTTGCCTGGAAGCCCCTGCAACATATGCAGGGGCTTTTTTTTTCTTGGGGTTGGCCAGGGCACCTTTTCCCCGGGACCAAACGACTGCAGGAAAAAAGAAAATTCCGACATGGATACATTCATAGACACACGACAGTAAATTATTTGACGTATAATTATTATCTATAGTATGATTATTTTTCGTTTTTGTTGCTTTTTAGTCATTTATATTTTTTTCATGGCGTACATATCTACACGCC
>CAIWMX010000121.1 GCA_903913885.1 uncultured Bacteroidales bacterium
AGGGTAACAAGGTGACAGGGTAACAAGGTGACAGGGTAACAAGGTGACAGGGTAACAAGGTGACAGGGTAACAAGGTGAAATTGTGTAGGGGCACAAATTTTTGTGCCCTGGAAGGCAAAATGGTGAAATGGTAACGGGGAAATTAGAAAAAAAGGAAGGTTATGATTTTTAAGATTGCTTTTAAGAATGTGTGGAGAAACAAGGTGCGGAGCCTGATTGTCATTGCTGCGGTTACGCTTGGGCTGGCGGGGGGGATCTTTACAGCTTCCATCATCACCGGGATGGTGGAACAGAAGATCAGGACAGGCATCAACAACGAGGTGTCCCATATCCAGCTCCATCACCCGGCCTTTCTCAGGAACTATGAATCGCGGTATGTCATCCCGGATGCTGCGGCCGTGGCAGCCAGGATTTCGAAAATGGCTTCGGTGAAGGCCCTTTGTTCAAGGACCAGGATCACCGGCATGGCCGCTTCGCCGAATGCAGCTGCCGGTATCCAGATTGTGGGCGTGGACCCGGAGCAGGAAAAGCAGGTAAGCACCCTTCACCTGGCCATCCCCGACAGTTGCGGCAGCTACTTCACGGGCACACGGAAAAACCAGGTAGTTATCAGCCACAAACTGGCCGACAAATTAAAGATAAGGCTGAAGTCGAAGATCGTGATCCGGTTCCAGAATACCGACGGCAACCTTACCGAAGCAGCTTTTTCGGTCAGCGGCATCTTCCAGACAGCCAACACGGCCTTCGACGAAACGAATGTATTTGTGAGGAAGCACGACCTTGACCAGATCACCGGGAGCGACAACGGCATCCAGGAGATCGCGGTGATGCTGCTCGACATCGACAATATCCCCGTGGCCGAAGCTGCCCTGAAATCGATGCTTCCCGGCCTGGATGTGGAAAACTGGATGGAAATACGCCCTGATATGGGGATGATCTCCTCCGCCATCGCCATCGAAGTGTATGTCATCCTCGGCATCATCCTGTTTGCCCTGGCGTTCGGAATTATCAACACCATGCTTATGATCGTTTTTGAGCGCACCCACGAACTCGGCATGCTGATGGCCGTAGGGATGAGCAAATCCAGGGTGTTCCGGATGATCATGATGGAGACGATTTTCCTGACAACCATCGGGGGCGTTATCGGCATGTCGCTGAGCGTAGCCCTGGTCGCCTGGTTCCAGCGGTATGGCATCGACATGTCATCGGTATCAAAAGGACTGGGTGCCTTTGGGTTTGATCCGAAAATATACCCGTTTATCAGTACGAAATTTTATATCAACCTCACCGTGATGATCCTTTGCACAGGGATCCTTTCGGCCGTAGGGCCTGCAAGGAAGGCGTTGAAAATGAACCCGGTGGAGGCTATAAGGGTGGAGTAAGCAGCGAGGTAGCGAGGTAGCGATATGGTGAAATGGTGAAATGGTGAAATTTTGAAAAAATAAAAATATGAATATTATTGAAATTAAGGACCTGACGAAGGTGTATGATGCGAAAACGATCCCGGTTTATGCGTTGAACGGGGTGGACCTTGCTTTCAGGGAAGGGGAGTTTACCAGCATTGTCGGGCCGTCGGGATCGGGAAAGACAACCCTGCTGAACCTGATGGGAGGGCTGGATACGCCAGGCAGCGGTGAAATCGTGATCGACCATACCGACATCACCCGGCTGAAATCGCGGAAACTGATCGAATTCCGGCTGAGAAACATCGGGTTCGTGTTCCAGTCGTTCAACCTGATCCCCGTGCTTACGACCAAAGAAAACGTGGAGTTCATCATGCAGTTGCAGGGGGTCGACAAGGCTAAGCGCGATCACCGCACGCTCGAACTGCTAGCCTCCGTTGGCCTGGGCGACAAGATAAACGTTCGGCCCAACAAACTGAGTGGCGGACAACAGCAGCGGGTTGCCGTTGCCAGGGCCCTGGCTTCAAAGCCAAAGTTTATCCTCGCCGACGAACCAACGGCCAACCTCGATTCAAAGTCGGCCGAAAATCTCCTGGAGATCATGGAAAAACTGAACCGCGAGGAAAACATCACCTTCATTTTTTCAACCCACGACCCGAGGGTTGTCGCCAAAGCCCGCAGGGTGATCACCCTCGAAGACGGCAAAATATCAGGGGATATAACAAAAAACTGAGATAAATATCTTCATGCCCGTCCCCCTCTCCCCGGGGAGAGGGGGCGCAGGGGATGAGGCATAAACCGCACACAAAATGCCCCGAACTTCATTATCCATTCTGTTCCTCCTCCTGTTGTTCTTCGCCGGCAATCTCTTTTCCCAGGACTCTGTCGTTGAAAAGAAAGACCACCCCTGGTCATTCAACGGGTACGTGAAGGACATGCAAACAGTGATCGTCCACAATGTTGATCAAACCTGGAACTCCAGTAACCTGGTCCACAACCGGCTTAATTTCAGGTGGAACATTTCGAACAGCTTTACCTTCGTGCTGGAGGAGCGAAACCGGTTCTACTGGGGCGACCTTGTTGGTATAAGCCCGGGGTACAAGGATTTTATTGCCTACGACAACGGGCTTTTCAACCTCTCGCGCAACATCACTGCCGGGAAATCCTATATCCTGAACGCCGCTGTCGACCGCGCCTGGCTCGATTTCACCCGGGGCAACTTCCAGGTCACCGCGGGGCGCCAAAGGATCAACTGGAGCCAGACCTTCGTGTGGAATCCCAACGACATCTTCAATACTTACTCCTATTTTGATTTTGATTACGAGGAAAAACCCGGCAGCGATGCCGTGCGGTTGCAGTATTTCACCGGTGCCTCCTCCAGGGCCGAACTGGCTGTCAAGGCCGACAGGGACCACAAGATCACTGCAGCGGGACTGTACCGGTTCAACCACTGGCGTTACGATTTCCAGGGGCTGGCAGGGGTGTACGCCCAGCGCGACCTGGTGCTGGGGTTTGGCTGGGCCGGGCAGATCGCCAAAGGCGGCTTCAAGGGAGAAATGACCTGGTTCAGGCCGGTGAAGCACCTCACCGACACCACCGGCGTTTTTTTATCCTCCATTGAGTATGATTACACCTTCCGGAATTCGATTTTCATCCAGTTTGAGGGCTTTTACAATTCAAATGCCGCAAACTCCTCCTATATCCTGGCCAGCCAGTTCAACCCCGGGCTCCTGGATGCCAAAAATCCTTTCCTCACCGGGCTCTCCCTTTTTGGCTCCGTAGGTTATCCCGTCACCCCGCTGATCAGCCTTTCACTGGCCGGCATTTACAACCCGTCGAACCGCATGGTGTTCATCATCCCCAATTTCACCTTTTCGCTCATGAACAACCTCGACCTTTCGCTCATCGCGCAATCGTTCCAGTCGTACGGCCCCGGAACGGCAGGATCGTCGCAAACCTCGGTGTTTTTAAGGCTGAAGGGATCTTTTTAGGGTGAATAGTTGCAAATTCCCTGAAATCTGCTGACTTTTACATCTTCGCTATCCGGCCAGGCCAGGCTCAGGCGCTTGCCGACGGCAGTAAAACCTCATCATACATCTTAAATTTATATTAACCATGAGAACAAATCCCTTGATTTTATTGATATTTACATCGCTCATTATTTTTTCACAATGTAAGAATCCCGGCACAAAAATGAATTATCCCCAAACCAGGAAAGGCACCCAGACCGACACCTATTTCGGCACCGCCGTGGCCGATCCTTACCGCTGGCTCGAAAATGACACCTCGGCGGAAACCAAAGCCTGGGTGAAAACCGAGCAGGCCTTTACGGAAGACTACCTCGCAAAAATACCGTTCCGCGACAAGATCCGGAACCGTTACAAGGACCTTCTGAACTATGACAAATTTTTCGGCGCCTTTAAAGCCGGCGAATACATTATCTATTCGAAACAGGAAGGATTAAAGAACCAGTCGGTCTATTACATCCAAAAAGGCCTCGACGGCGAAGCACAGGTACTGATCGACCCAAACACCCTGTCTTCCGACGGTTCTGTTTCAGTTGCCCTCGACGGCGTTTCCAATGATAAAAAATACATCGCCTGGCATATCAACAAGGGAGGGAGCGACTGGCAAACCATGTTCATCATGGAGATCGCGACCCGGAAAAAACTCGACGACCAGCTCGACTGGCTGAAATTCGGTGGCGCCGCATGGCAGGGTTCCGGCTTCTATTACAGCCGCTATGACAAACCTGCCCCCGGGACCGAACTTTCGGCAAAAAGCGAATACCAGAAGATCTATTACCACAAGCTGGGCGACAAACAGGAATCGGACCGCCTGATATTTGAAGACAAGGCCCATCCTCAGATGTATTATTCACCGCAGGTAACCGAAGACGAGCGTTATTTGTTTATCTACAAGTCGCCGGGAACCGACGGCACGGAGGTCATCTACCGCAGCCTCGCCGGCAACCAGAAAGAGTTCAAACTCCTCTTCAAAGGGTATGAATTCAACTATGGCATTATCAACAACCTCGGAGATAAACTGCTTGTCAACACGAACGATGGTGCAGGCAACTACCGTGTGGTGCTGGTCGATCCGGCCCATCCCGAAAAAAATGCATGGAAGGATGTCATCCCCGAAAAACCGGAAAAACTGGAATCATGCAGCACCATGGGCGGGAAATTATTTGCCGGCTACCTGAAAGATGCCAGCACCCGGATTTACCAGTACCGCACCGACGGCACCATGGAGCATGAAGTCCCCCTGCCAGCCCTCGGCTCGGCTTCAGGGATCGGCGGGTATGAAAACGACACCTACGCGTTTTACGATTTCTCCTCCTTTACCTATGCCCCCTGCATTTACCGTTACGATCCCGCGAACGGGAAATCAACCGTATTCAAGAACTCTGCACCAAACGCCAATATCAGCGATTTCGAAACCGAACAGGTGTTCTACACCAGCAAGGATGGCACGAAGGTTCCGATGTTCCTGGTCCATAAAAAAGGGATCCGGCTCGACGGGTCGCATCCCACGCTGCTCTATGCCTATGGCGGTTTTAATGTAAGCTCCACACCCTATTTTTCCAATTCCAAGATCATCCTGTATGAAAACGACGGGATCTTTGCCATGCCCAATATCCGCGGCGGCGGCGAATATGGCGAAAAATGGCACAAGGGCGGGAACCTGCTGAACAAGCAGAACGGGTTCGACGATTTCATCGCCGCGGCCGAATACCTGGTCGAAAAAAAGTACACCTCCCGAGAAAAACTGGCCATCAACGGCGGCTCCAATGGCGGTTTGCTCATCGGGGCGGTGATGACACAACGTCCCGACCTGTTTAAAGTTGCTATCCCGGAAGTAGGCGTGATGGACATGCTGCGTTTCCAGAAATTCACGGTGGGATGGGGCTGGTCGGTGGAGTATGGTTCAAGCGACAGCGCGAAATATTTCCCGGTGCTTTACAAATATTCCCCGCTGCATAACATCAAAGACGGTATTGAATATCCGGCCACGCTGGTGGTAACCGCCGATCACGACGATCGGGTGGTTCCGGCTCATTCTTTCAAGTTCATTTCAACCCTCCAGGAAAAGCAAAAGGGCAGCAACCCGGTGCTGATCCGCATCGAAATAAACCAGGGGCACGGGGCTTCGGGCGCCTCCCTTGCCAAGATCATTGAAGGCGAAACCGATAAATGGGCCTTTATGTTTTACAACATGGGAATTGAACCAAAGGATTTCGTGAAAAAGTAAGTTGTATTTCATATTGCTAGAGTGGTCCGCCGCCAATCAGGCTGACCAGGATGAAATAAAACCTGGTGTGATATTGAACATCAGGTTCTTCAACCGAAAATAACAGACGACTTTTTAACGAAGACACCCTCTGTTCGGGCAAGAAATATATCTGTATACCGGAAGGAAAAGCCTGCCGTTAGATTGTGGTGGAGTTTTTGGAGAGCCAAAATATGAAAAGCCGTGAAATGATGCCGGCATCAAACGCCATGATGAACAAGGTGTAAATCACCTGTGTGGCTTTCGTCGGCACCGGTGGAAACTTTCGATGACGAATAAAACAGCTGTATAATATTGAAGGAATTTCTCAAAAAACTTTACTGTCACAGCAGATGTTTTTGAAACTGCCCGGGAAGCTTTACATACTTTTTCGCGCGGAGAAAACAGTAACTTTGACCTGGTCATTCCTGATTACATAATGCCTGAAATAAACAGGGCTGCCTTCCTGGCGGAAGTTCGGAAACCCAGCCAGGTTCCGGCAATCGTGCTCACCCCGGTATAGGCTGGTGCTGATGGATGTGCAGATGCCCGAAATGGACGGGCTCATGGCCACCAGGGAAATCAGGGAAACGCTGAAACTGGATAAGCTGCCCATTGTGGCTATGACGAACAATGCCATGAAAGGCGACCGGGAGGCATGTATCACCGCCGGGATGAACGATTACTTGTCGAAGCCCATCAAACCTGCCGAATTGTTTTCGATTCTCGAACGATGGTTGTTACCCTAATTGCGAACCATATTATTGCCACCATATTATTGCGACCCCTACAGGGTCGCAAACATCCCGCATCATTCATCTATCAAAAATGCGACCCCTACAGGGTCGCAAAAATCTTTTAATGTAATCCACAAATTTGCCATGCGACCCTGTAGGGGTCGCAAAAATCTTTTAACGCAATCCACAAATTTGCCA
>CAIWMX010000122.1 GCA_903913885.1 uncultured Bacteroidales bacterium
GAAAAATGACAATCAGCAAAAAAGTTGAATATTGGGTAAAGGGTTGGTCTGACCTTTGCCAGCCCGATGCAATTCATTGGTGCGTCGGATCAGAATCTGAAAATCAGAAATTGCTCGACATGATGGTGAGCACCGGGATGGCTGTTAAGCTGAATGAAGCCAAACGCCCGGGAAGCTACTATTTCCAGAGCGATCCGAGCGATGTAGCCCGCGTGGAAAACCGCACCTTCATCTGTTCTGCAAAACAGGAAGATGCCGGCCCTACCAACAACTGGATGGCCCCAGCCGAAATGAAAAAGATCCTCACGGAAGATTACCGCGGATGCATGAAAGGCCGCACCATGTATGTTATTCCCTTCAGCATGGGTCCCCTGGGATCAAAAATCGCCCACATCGGCATCCAGATTACCGATTCTCCATACGTGGTGGTCAACATGCGCATCATGACGCGCATGGGAAGCGCCGTGCTTGATTTGCTTGGCGACGGTGATTTCGTTCCATGTATCCATTCAGTCGGAGCCCCGCTGGCCCCCGGACAGAAGGATGTGAAATGGCCATGCGCCCCCATCGATAAAAAATATATTTCCCACTTCCCCGACACCAATGAAACCTGGTCGTTCGGAAGCGGCTACGGCGGAAACGCCCTGCTCGGCAAAAAATGCTTCGCCCTGCGCATTGCCACCAACATGGCCCGCCGCGAGGGGTGGCTTGCCGAACACATGCTCATTATGGGTATCACCAATCCCCAGGGAGTAAAACGCTATTTTGCAGCAGCTTTCCCGAGTGCCTGCGGAAAAACCAACCTGGCCATGCTCATCCCCAATATCCCGGGATGGAAAGTTGAAACGGTTGGCGATGATATCGCGTGGATGAAATTCGGTGAAGACGGCCGTTTGTACGCCATCAATCCGGAAGCCGGTTTCTTCGGCGTGGCGCCCTTCACCTCCATGGAAACCAACCCCAACGCCATGTTGTCATGCAAGGAAAATTCCATCTTCACCAACACCGGGCTTACACCCGATGGCGATATCTGGTGGGAAGGCATTGGCACCGATATTCCTGAAGGAACCATCACCTGGACCAATGAAGTGTATGATGCTGCCAGCGGTAAACCTGCGGCACACCCGAATGCCCGGTTCACAGCGCCTGCGAAACAATGCCCGGTGATCGACAAGGACTGGGAAAACCCCAAAGGCGTGCCTATTTCCGCATTTTTGTTTGGCGGCCGCCGCCCAGGAACTGTTCCATTAGTTTACCAGTCATTCGACTGGAATCACGGGGTCTTCATCGGATCAATCGTGGGATCGGAAGTGACTGCCGCTGCCATCGGGCTTAAAGCCGGCGTTCGCCGCGACCCGTTTGCCATGCTTCCCTTCTGCGGTTACCACATGGGCGACTATTTCGGCCATTGGGTGAAAGTTGGTGCATCAGCCACGGATAAAGCAAAATTACCAGGTATTTTTAACGTCAACTGGTTCCGCAAGGGCGCCGATGGCAAATTCCTGTGGCCGGGATATGGCGACAACATCAGGGTGCTGAAATGGATCTTCGAGCGCATGGAAGGTACCGCAAATGCGGTTGAAACGCCCATCGGTTTCGTCCCCGAAGCCGGTTCGATCGACATCTCCGGACTCGCCGGATTGGACGGCAAAATGGAAAACATCCTGAAAGTTGACAAGGCTGAATGGATCGCAGAATGCGATCTCATTGATGAACACCAGAGGCTTTTTGGCGACCGTTTGCCTAAGGAGATGGCTGAGCAGTTTGAGGCACTGAAGGAGAGGCTTAAGAAGTAGAGAGCTAGCGAGCTAGCGAGCTAGCGAAATGGTAAAATCGTAAAATGGTAAAATGGTAAAATAGGTAGATGGCTGACGGGTTTAAGATTTATACGAAAGGTGGCGACAAGGGGGAAACCTCCCTGCTGGGGGGTACCCGTGTTGCCAAGAGTCACGACCGTGTTGAGGCATATGGAAGCCTTGATGAGCTGAACTCGTTCATCGGACTGCTCAGGGACCGGGAAATTGCTGCCCGATACCGTGAAGTTCTTATCAGGGTTCAGGAATGTCTCTTCATTTCCGAAGCCCTCATAGCACGTGATCCGGAAGTGCCGACCCGCGAATTGCCCTTGCTGTCGGAGGAGGATATCACCCTCCTGGAAAAGGAGATCGATGCCATGAATGAGGAACTCCCGCCGTTGACAAGTTTTATCCTACCCGGCGGTCATGCCATTGTTTCCGAATGCCACATTGCACGAACCATTTGCCGCCGGGCCGAACGCGCACTGATCAGGCTGAGCCTCAATAGTCCGGTGGATGATATAATAATTTGCTTTTTGAACCGTTTATCGGATTATCTTTTTGTCCTGGCGCGAAAAACAGGCAAAGACCTCGGTGCAACGGAAACACCTTGGATTGTTAAAAATAACTCTTGACTTTCTGATTTTTTTTTTTATACTTTTGCATAAATTTCAAAAAAACTAATACATGTACTGGACACTCGAATTGGCCTCAAAACTGGAAGATGCTCCCTGGCCTGCCACCAAGGAAGAGCTGGTCGATTGGGCGATCCGATCCGGCGCGCCACAGGAGGTAATTGAAAATTTACGGGAAATTGAAGACGAAGGCGAATCTTACGAACGCATCGAGGACATCTGGCCCGACTATCCTACAAAAGACGATTTCTTCTTCCACGAAGACGAATACTGATCAGTTAGATTATCCTGACTGGAAGGTAAAACAGACATTGACCCCGGTTAATGTCTGTTTTATTTTTGGAAGAAACTGAAGTTCACGCTTCCATACTGACGATGCTGGTTATAGCATGGATGCTTCTCAAACTTGTAGGCAGACGAATGCTCCATGATCAGCAGACCGCCATCAGCCAGCAACCCCGAATCAAATACCAGGTCGGGAATCGCCTCGATGCCTTCAAGGTCATACGGAGGATCGGCAAATACCAGGTCATATGATGAAACCATGCGTTTAATAAAAACGAAGCAGTTCGATTTGACCACTTTTAAATTGGTTTCGCCAAACTCAACAGCAGTTTTTTTTATGAATTCAACGCACCTGTTGTTTGAATCTACGGCAGTAACTTCAATGACCCCGCGTGAAAGAAATTCAAATGCAATGCTCCCGGTTCCTGCAAAGAGGTCAAGAACCTTCAGTGATTCATAATCCACCATGTTGTTGAGCACATTAAAGAGCCCCTCCTTTGCGAAATCGGTGGTGGGCCGCACCGGAAGGTTTACCGGCGGCTGCAGGCGCCGGCCCCTGTATTTTCCACTTACAATCCGCATGAGAATATATTAAAAAGTGAATAACAGACCTGAGGGGGAAGTTGGTTGAGCACGTAACTGAATTTGCTTGCATCATTTCTCCGGCCAAATTCCACATGACGTACATACCTGAAGAGAAGTTCACCCATCGGCGAACCTTTTTCGATGTCGCCGAGCAGGACCAGCGGAACCGTTTCAGGGTTGAAATCAAGTTGCTCCATGACAAAAATAAGGTAATAGGTGACGTCTTCCTGGTTCTGAAAAGGAAACGTATTGAAGTAACTCATCTGTTTTCCGTCAAAGATCACCAGGTTGAAAAAACCAGGGCAAAGATGAAGGAAAACCCGGGGACTGTTAATGCGGTTTTTATAACTTCTCCAGATACTCTCGATAAGCACGCTGGCCGAATGAACCAGCCTGATCTCCTGAAAATGCTGACTGACCGATGATGCGATAAATGCCGGCACCGAAAACACGTGAAAAGAATCGACCGACAACAAATGGTCCGACATGACCTGCTCTTCCCCTCCCGGCTGAAAATTGAAATTCAGATAATTTTCCATCCTGGCCTCCTCATATAGCGGGGCGGGTATCAGCGTCGATTTCCGGCCTTCCCAGGCTACCCTGACGAGTTTAAACGGGCTTTTAAGCCACGGCACCTCCGCCATCACGCTGTCGAGGAACCCGGCGTACGATTCATTCCGGCCAGGCGAATCGCTGTGTAGTGATGAGCCGTATTTGGTTAGCTGCTGCAGCCCGATAAATTTATTGCGTTTAACATCAAGAATGCAGAACGTCAGCCGTGTATTGCTGAACAGGATGGCCAGCCCGTAATTCCGGGTTTCATCGGGATTGAACGACTTGTCCACTAAAGATAACCCAACCGAAAAATGATCCGCCATACTTTTTTGCTAAACGAGAAACATTACACCAATCGTTAGTGCAATGATAAGAAGAAAACCCGGAACGAGGTAGATCCGTGCGTTTTTACCGGCGAAAAAGAGGCTGTAGATCATCTTCATCGCATTGTTGCTGACGATAGCCTGGAAGGTAGCCAGGGCAATGGCATTGAGGGCAACGGCATTTTTCCCCTGGAACAGGTTGATCAGAAAAGGATCGATATCCACCAACCCGACGATGTACGAAAGAACATTCAATCCATGGGTGCCAAACCGGTTGAGCATTTCATAGGTTACCAGCGTGAGGGCAACATATAGTGCCGCAAAGATCAGCGCCACTTTAAATTCGAGCGGATTTTTATCCGTTTGCAGCTCCTGGTCGGTGGTGGTGGTAAGCCTGTTTCGGTAAAAAAGGATTACCAGCCCGATGACGGCCGAAAAAAGAAAAAGTGCGACAAACCATGGCCACACCAGCATGAACAATTGCTGGCTGAAAATAACGATCAGGATAAGGATGCGCAGGTACATAAGGGCTGTGGCGAACATGATCCCGGCGAGGTACTGGTTCAGGTGCTGCGGCTCCTTCCTGCTTTTCTTGGCCAGGATAATGGTCGTGGCTGTGCTGGAATAGAGCCCCCCGAGGATCCCTGAGAGGATAATGCTGGCATTCGGAAAAACAAATTTTTTAAGCAGGTAACTGAAATAGGAGATGGAGGAGATGACCACCACGGCAAGCCATATTTTGTAAGGCGTCAGGTTCAGACCTTCCATGACAGGACTGTCAGGAACAATGGGGAGAATGATGCCTGCAATGATAAGAAATTTTGCCAGCGTGATAAACTCGTAGCGGTCGAATTTCTGGGATATGCTCGCGAAGGTCTCCTTCAGTTCCGTAAAGATCAGCACCGTTACCACGATAAGCAGCACCATCCATAATGGCTGGGTGAGGATCAGCGGCCCCAGACAGTAGGTGATCAGCGCCACGAAGATCGTGGTGGTGCCATACTCCTTGAAATCGCGGATATGATAAAAATAGGAAATGCCCATGACCATGGCCAGCACGAATCCGCCTCCCATGAAAAGATTGGCGGCAGGTCCCCCAAGGAGATAGAGGACAAAACCCAGGATGCCGATGAACGTAAATGTCCGGTCAGTCCCGATCGTATGGCCTGCCTCATTGGTCAAGCTGTGAATTCGCCGTTGCGACAGCCCGATCAACAGCGAAAAAATCGTAACCAGGATGAAGTTGATGAGGTTTTCGGGGATGGTGCCTATGAGTTTCATGGTTTAGGTGGCGAGGTAGCGGGGTGGCGAAATAGCGAAATGGTGAAATGGTGAAATGGTGAAATGGTGAAATGGTGAAATGGTGAAATTATTGAATCAGTGTTCCATAGGCCGGGATCTCCTTCAAAAAGGTATAAGACCGCTTTTCATGGTCGATGCGGCAGACATAATGTGTGAGGCCGTTCGTAACAACCACGTAATCGACCAGCAGGGTCATGTTGTACATGGCGACCTGGTCGAAAACGGCCTGGGTTATTTCCACCGAGGTCGACTTGCATTCAACCACCATGCAGGGACTTCCGCCGGCGCGGTATGCGAGGATATCAAACCGTTTCTTCATCTGGTTGTAGGTGAGTTCCGCCTCAACCACGATCAGAGATGCAGGGAATCCAAGGTGGCTCACCATGAAATTGAGAAAATGCTGCCTGACCCACTCCTCCGGGGTGAGCCTTACAAATTTCTTCCTGATCCCGTCGAAGATTTCCCGTTTCCCGTTCGTCCCCTCACGAATGCGGGGATCAAATTCCGGTAAATTCAGCTTATGCATCATAGGTCAATGACAAATTTAGGGAAAAAGGTGACAACATAGATTAGTATTAACAATTTCTGCGTGTATCTGTTTTCTTGTTAACACCTTGTCGGGATTTATCAAACAATACTTATACTCCTAAAATACAAATTAATTTGAAGAACCTGGCAATTATACCAGGTATCCTGCCATTGATAAGCCTCCCTATTGTTACAAAAATAAAACATTTCTATTCTGTCTGCGTTTCTACCCGGTTATGGTCACCGAATTAATTTGTATTTTTGATTTTCACACAAGTAAAATTAAATGAGCAAAAGACTTTGATAAACTACCAAACACATCCAAATCGCGACTATAATGTCTATTCTTAAGGAAGAAATTCTGTATAACGTACTGAATGAAAAACTAATACCGATCATAGGGAATGATTTGTTTAAGGTAATCGTAAGTGAAATAATATCAGACCGCGACGAAATAGCAGGATGCAACACACTTGCAAATATTGAAGACTTTTTAGTTAATAAATTGAAACAACATTATCATATAACCAGTAACGAAGGGGATTTACTGAAGTTGGTTTTTAAAATCCGCGAATCACAAAGTATTGAAACCATAAAATCCTCCATTCACTTTATTCTGAATTCCATTGACAGCACCCAGGTATACATAGATCCAATAAAAAACCTTATTGAGACACGGAAATTTCCAATATTGTTCAATGCTACTATAAGTAATATTTTCTCACAAGCCGCTGCAAACTATCATTCAGATTATATTACACAGTTGAATTTCTCAATAC
>CAIWMX010000123.1 GCA_903913885.1 uncultured Bacteroidales bacterium
CTTTTACAATTGTTTTACAAAATGGGTTAACAAAAAACTTAAAACACAATGATATCATATAATGCAGAAGGTTAGTGGTTTAGCTTCCCAAGCTGAGGGTCGCGAGTTCGAATCTCGTTTTCCGCTCAAAATGGATAGAGGGTTAGATTTTGTTCTAGCTCTCTTTGATTTTCCGGTAGTAACATAGGTGCAACTAGTTGTGCATAACCACCGCTTCCCCTATTTTTAATTTCCAATTTCCACAAATCTATCTCTTAGGGATTTGCTTCAGAGACCCTGTTGCAAGCAATGGATCTTCTTTTTTGTATCAGTGGATCTCTCTTGCTCGCGTCTTGGCGAGTTGCCATTTTTTCCGGAAACCACCTCGCCTGCTTTTTCAGGGAGATAATATAGAAAAGCGGCAAAGAAATTGACACGGGCTATCTATTCCTGCTGAAAAAGATGAAAAGGGGATTGAGATTAAACCATATCTTTGTTACATGTTAATTCCATTGGCAGAGCAATTGCGTCCGGAATCGCTGGATGATTACCTGGGACAGGAGCACCTGATCGGCCAGGGAGCGATCCTGCAGCGGGCTATCGAATCGGGGAATGTGCCCTCCATGATCCTTTGGGGATCGCCCGGGATCGGAAAAACCACCCTGGCATATATTATCTCAAAGCAGCTGAACCGGACTTTTTACACCCTGAGCGCAGTCAGTTCGGGGGTAAAAGAGGTGCGCGAAGTCATTGCCAGGGCACAGGAAGCAAGCGACAGCCCATTTCTGTTCATCGATGAAATCCACCGGTTCAGCAAATCGCAGCAGGATGCACTGCTGGGAGCGGTCGAGAAAGGGGTGGTGACCTTCATCGGCGCCACCACTGAAAACCCCTCCTTCGAAGTGATCTCCCCGCTCCTTTCCAGATGCCAGATCTATATTTTAAAACCGCTGGAAGAGCATCATCTCCTTAAACTCCTGGAACAGGGCCGCCTCCATCTCGAAGACACCCTGAAGATCAACATTGAAATACCCGAACCGGAGGCGTTGCTGCGCATCTCGGGCGGAGATGCCCGTAAACTGCTGAACGCACTCGAGCTGATCGTTACATCGGAAGTTAAACAAGGTACGCCTGTCAGGATCACGAATGAGAAAACCATCCGCATCATCCAGCAGAACCTGGCCATGTATGATAAAACCGGGGAGATGCATTACGATATCATTTCCGCGTTTATCAAGTCGATGCGCGGCAGTGATCCGAATGCGGCTGTCTACTGGCTTGCCCGCATGATCGAAGCCGGGGAAGACCCGAAATTCATTGCCCGCCGCATGCTGATCCTGGCGTCGGAAGATATCGGGAACGCAAACCCGAACGCATTACTGCTGGCTACCTCCTGTTTCCAGGCCGTGGATGTGATTGGTTACCCCGAATGCGACCTGATCCTGTCGCAAACCGCGATTTACCTGGCATGTTCGGTAAAAAGCAATGCTTCATACCTTGCCATCCGCAGCGCACAAAAAACTTTCAAAGAAGCCGGCCACCTCCCGGTCCCGCTTCATATCCGCAATGCTCCCACAAACCTGATGAAAAAAATCGGGTATGGTAAGGATTACAAGTACGCGCACGATTACGACAACAATTTCATTGAACTCGAGTTTCTTCCTGAAAAGATCAAAGGATCCAAATTTTATGATCCGCAGAACAACCAGCGGGAAAATGAGATCAGGGCGAGGATGAGGGCGCTGTGGAAGGAGAAGTATAAATATTAGTAGCAAGGTAGCGAGGTAGCGAGGTAGTGAAATGGTGAAATGGTGAAATAGTGAAATTATGAATGAGAATTTATACAATGATCTGAAGAGTGGCAAATCCGGCAATTTTTTTCTGATTGCCGGGCCATGCGTGGTGGAGAACGAGGCAATGCCGATGGAGATTGCCGTTCACATTAAGAAGATCACCGACCGGCTGGGCATTCCGTTTATTTTCAAGGCATCCTACCTGAAGGCCAATCGTTCAAGGTCTGATTCATTTACCGGGATCGGTATGCAGAAAGCGCTCAAGCTGATCGGACAGGTTGGAACCGGGCTAGGCATACCCGTGTTGACCGATGTTCATACGGAAGACCAGGCTGAAATGGCAGCCCGGTTTGCCAATGTGTTGCAGATCCCTGCGTTTCTGTGCCGCCAGACCGAGTTACTCGTCGCTGCCGGAAAAACAGGCAGGATCGTGAATATTAAAAAAGGTCAATTCGCTTCGGCCGAATCGATGCAGTTCGCGATACAAAAGGTGATCCAGGCCGGCAACCCGCAGGTCATGGTAACCGAGCGGGGAACCACCTTTGGATATCACGACCTGGTCGTCGATTTCAGGAATATCCCGGATATGCAGGTGCTTGGGGTACCCGTGGTAGTTGATATAACCCACTCCCTTCAGCAGCCAAACCAGTCGTCGGGGGTAACCGGGGGCAGGCCCGACCTGATTGAAACGATTGCAAAGGCTGCTATTGCCGTCGGAGCCGACGGGATCTTCATCGAGACCCATCCTGATCCGGCCAACGCCAAATCGGATGGTGCAAATATGCTTCCCCTTGCTCAGCTTGATAGCCTGCTTGAAAAACTGGTGCGGATCAGGAAAGCAGTTTATTGAATCTTTAAACCTTTAATACCGCCGGTTTCCTTGTGGAACTGTACTTCCCATTTATTGGCCGGCAGCCAGGTAACCACGCCAAGCTGGCCCACCAGGCACTGTGTCTCCTCCTGGATATTTTCATCGAGTTTTACAGTAACCCTGGCCAGTTCAGGAATACGGTAAGAAAATCCGTGAACTTTGGTCTCCTTTTCCGCTTTCCTCAGGTAACTGGCTACGGTGTTCGTGTTGCCAACCCGCTGGATTTTGATGGTTACGACTTTACCTCCCGGTTCGTCAAGGTCGATCACCCCTTTTGACCTGAGGAATTTAAAGATAGGGATCTCGGTGTTGATCTGATTGGGGATTGGTATGTACTTATAACTGAATGACATGCTTTTATGGACGCTGACGCCGGTAAACAACTTCAGGTATTCCTTTTCCATGGTTTTCAGCTGAACATCCATATATTCAAGGGTCTCCCTGTTGTAATTGACCTCCTGCTGGCCGCTGATCAGGGTATAACGGTTATCTTTGATCTTCGAGATAAAGTCGGCAGCCTCCCTGGCTTTTTGTTCCGGGGATTTCTCGATGATGGTCTTCTTCAGGTACTGCCGTTCAACCGTCATGGTGTCGATGTTGATCTTGCGGATGATGGTGTCGACCTTTTCAAAAACACTGACATCTGCTGAATATTTAAAAAGTTCGCCAAAGGCATCTTTTTCATTGTCCTGACTCGTCTGGCCCGATTTCCTCACCTGCACCATGCCAGTCAGCGTATCCGAATTACCTGCGATCGTGCCGAGGATCAGCCCGGCATCGCTCAGCGTGAGCAAGCCATCCTTTTCGCCTTTTGAAATTTTATCACCCAGCTCGATGAAATAATACTGGTCGGGATCCGGCTCAGGATAGGTTGAAATAGTTATCTCGCTGATCTTGTAATCAATCGAATTTGCAGAAATCACATTTTTCAGCCCGAGGAAACGCAATGCAAAATCAGAATAGGGCCCTTTAAAGTTCTCTATACGGTCAATTTTAACATCCACTTTAACCACCGTACGGGGAAGCGAATAAAAGATCCCTTCCTTGGTAAGCGGCACGGCGTTGTTATCGATGTGCAGCACGTTGATCTGGCCGAAAAGGGTGCAACCCGCAAGGAGTTGCACCATGATCGCCGTAACAAATAATTTCTTCATGAATCGGGATTTAACGGGTAAATAACAGTTCGCGGTATTTGGGCAAAGGCCAAAGCTCGTCATCAACAAGCAGTTCAAGCTTGTCAACATGGTAGCGGATCTTCTCGAAAAATGGCAGTACCTGCCCGCAATATGCGAATGCCTTTTCTTCCGTCTCATTGATGGCATTGGCTTCTTTTCTGGCCTCGATCATCAGGTTCACGTATGTTTTGATCTTATCGACATGCTCTGAAATATCGGTAATTGTTTCCATCTGGTTCTGAGACAGTTTCCCGTAGGTTTTCAGGTCAAGCACCTGCTTCAGTCCCTTGACATTCTCTATCAGGGTGTTCTGGTAC
Source organism: uncultured Bacteroidales bacterium (assembly GCA_903913885.1). Lineage (GTDB taxonomy): Bacteria > Bacteroidota > Bacteroidia > Bacteroidales > FEN-979 > CAIVAT01. The sequence goes on from CAIWMX010000123.1 coordinate 4,136, forward strand.
CTGATGGCAACCGGGATAATGTGGTTTCCGGCCAGGTCGCCCAGCACGCGTGACTCAATCTGGATCTTCTTGGTGTAATTTTCCAGGTTGATATCGTGCCTGGCTTCCAGTTCGCGTTTTGTAAGGACGTTGTTTCTTTCAAACAGGTCCACCGACTTCTTAACCACATAGGCCTTCAGGGCTTCCGGGGTCGTTTTGAAATTTGAAAGACCGCGTTTGGCAGCCTCTTTCACCCAGTCTTCCGAATAGTTGTTCCCCTCGAACCGGATCTTTTTAGACTCCTTGACATAGCGTTTAATAACCTGGAACAGGGCCTGGTCTTTTGCCGTCCCTTTTGCTATGAGGCCATCCACTTCCACTTTGAATTTCCTCAACTGGTCGGCAACAATCAGGTTGAGGACGATCATCGGAGGCGCGCAAGTTTGTGCCGAACCCACTGCTCTGAACTCGAACTTGTTCCCTGTAAAAGCAAATGGCGAAGTGCGGTTGCGGTCGGTGTTGTCGAGCAGGATTTCAGGAATCTTGGGCATATCCTTCAAAAGCCCACTGTCGGCATCCGTGTTAATAAAAACATGGGAATCGGCTTTTTCAATGGCATCGAGCATCTGGGTAAGCGAGGCGCCGATAAACACCGAAATGATGGCGGGAGGAGCCTCGTTGGCACCAAGGCGATGGTCGTTGCCAGGTGAGGCAATGATGGCCCTGAGCATGTCGGCATGTTCATGAACAGCCTTTAAAATGTTCACAAGGATGGCCAGGAAGCGAAGGTTTGATTTTGTAGTTTTTCCCGGCGACAGCAGGTTTTCTCTGGTGTTGGTCGCCAGCGACCAGTTGTTGTGCTTGCCCGATCCATTGACCCCGCCAAATGGTTTTTCATGGATGAGTACGGTAAAATCATGCCGTTTTGCAATTTTATCCAGGAGATGCATCATCAGCTGGTTATGGTCGATGGAGAGGTTGACCTCTTCAAACACGGGCGCACATTCAAACTGGTTGGGAGCGACTTCGTTGTGCCGAGTCTTTACAGGTATTCCCAGCCGGTGCGCTTCATACTCGAACTCCTGCATGAAGGTGAGAACGCGCTGTGGGATGGTGCCGAAATAATGATCTTCCAATTGCTGGTCCTTGGCGGAGGAGTGTCCGAACAAGGTTCTGCCTGTAAGCACAAGATCCGGACGGGCCAGGTAAAGTGCGCTGTCAACCAGGAAATACTCCTGCTCCCAACCCAGTGTAGAAAAGACCTTGGTGATGTCCTTATCAAAATACTGGCAAACGTCGGTGGCTGCTTTATCGATGGAGTATATCGCTTTCAGCAGCGGTGTTTTAAAATCGAGCGACTCGCCGGTATAGGAAACAAAAACTGTGGGGATGCAGAGGGTGCGATCCATAATAAAGGCAGGTGATGTCGGATCCCATGCTGTGTAGCCCCTGGCCTCAAAAGTACTGCGGATTCCGCCGCTGGGGAAGCTGGACGCATCAGGCTCCTGCTGGGTAAGTTCGCTGCCCCTGAATTTCTCAATGCCTTTGCCGCCTTCAACCGGGTCGATGAATGCGTCGTGTTTCTCAGCCGTGGCGCCGGTGAGCGGAAGGAACCAGTGCGTATAGTGCGTTGCTCCTTTGCTGATAGCCCAGGCTTTGATCCCTGCAGCAACCTGGTCGGCAATTTTGCGGTCGATCTTTTCTCCTTTCTCAATCGAATTCATCACCTGCTGGAATGCCTCTTCGGTGAGGTATTCACGCATGGCTGCCTTGTTAAAGGTAAGTTCCCCGAAATATTCTGAAGCCTTCTGGTCCGGGTAATCAACTATATGCTGTTTTCTGGTCATGGCCAGTTCTAGAGCCCTGAAACGTAAATTATCCATGTCTGATTAAGTTAAGTTAACAACATTAATACCAATAATAACAGATAGGTTATTGCTCCCGCAATTCACGTGTATGACGTCTCCTGAAAAGCAATAACCCGGCAAATGTAATGAATCCATTTAAAATCAGGAGCTCAAAACCGAAGTGGTACCCATGGAAGATATTAACAGAATAGAAGCTCAGAAAATAACAGATCAACGGAGATACCAGTGAAATGAAGGGAACCCACCGATCCCTGACGGCAAATTTTGTGAATAACCCGAAACTGTACAAACCGAGTAATGGACCATACGTATACCCTGCGATCGTAAAAAGTTTTTTAATTACAGCATGATCGTTGATCGCCCGGAACAAAACAATGACCAGAAGTAATATGACGGCAAAAGCAATATGAACCATTTGCCTGACCTGTTTTTTGTTTCGTTCATTAAGGTCGGTGCGTTTGTTGATGCCTAGAAAATCAATGCTGAACGAGGTTGTCAGCGAGGTGAGAGCGCCATCTGCACTCGGATAGGCTGCCGAGATGAGCCCGATCAGGAAAACCAGTCCTGCCATGGGGCCAAGGTGACTTATTGCGATCACCGGGAAAAGATCGTCGCTTCTTTCCGGGAGTTGTATCCCCTTGTTTGCGGCAAACAGGTACAGGCTGGCGCCAAGGAAAAGGATGACAAAGTTAACGACCACCATAATCCCGGTAAAGGTGAACATGTTTTTCTGGGCATCTCTGAGCGACCTGCAACTGAGATTTTTCTGCATCATTTCCTGGTCGAGGCCTGTCATAACGATAGCGATAAACGCCCCGCTGAAGAGTTCCTTCAGGTAGAACCGCTGATCATGCCAGTCGGTGAAGATCATTTTTGACCATGTGCTCCTGTATACCTGTCCTATCATCTGACCGGGATCAAGCCCCATGCTGTCAATGATCAGCCAGATGGACATGCCCAGCGACAAAAGCATGAAGGTGGTCTGGATCATGTCGGTCCAGATGATGGTCTTGATGCCTCCTTTGAAGGTGTAAAGCAAGATCAGGACGATGAAGATCATTACCGTGACGAAAAACGGGATATGCCAGGCATCGAAGATAAAAATCTGGAGCACGTTCACCACGAGGAACATGCGGAAGGATGCGCCAATGACACGGGAAAGAATAAAATAAAACGCCCCGGTTTTGTACGACCAGAACCCAAACCTGGTTTCAAGGTAGGAATAGATCGATGTCAGGTTGAGCCGGTAATAGAGTGGCAGCAGCACCCTGGCAATGACCGTATATCCAAAAATATATCCGATGACTACCATCATGTAGGCAAACCCGTCGGTACCCACCGCCCCGGGGACAGACATGAACGTTACGCCCGACATGGAAGCGCCGATCATGCCATACGCCACGACGAACCATGGGGATGTCTTATTTCCAAGGAAAAAGCTGCGATTGGTCGATTTCCGGGCCGTAATCCAGGTAATCACGAACAGGATCGCCGTGTAGGAGATAAAACAGAGGAGGATGAGGGTGGGGCTCAAGGGAGTGGGTTAAATGGTGACAAATTGGTCGTTATAACGCATTGGCAAAGGAGATCAGGTCGGGGTAGAGGAAGTCGATTTGCCGGGGATGTTTTTTGGCGAGTGCCGGGTCGGATGAAATGAACACCGTTTTCATCCCGGCGCGTTTTCCGAAGACCATATCCGAAAACGAATCGCCGGCCATCACAGAGCGGTTGAACCGTGTGCCGGGAAATTGTTTCCGGGCTTTCAGTGCCATGCCGATATTCGGTTTTCGCATAACCGACCGGTCGGAATGGAGATGGGGCGAAAAGAAAACTTCATCAACCCTTCCTCCTGCTGCTGCGATCTCCTCCGCCATCTTCCGGTGCACCAACCTGACTTCCGCTTCACTCATTAATCCCTTGCCAACCCCCTGCTGGTTGCTGACGATGATGATCCTGCCGAACAGGTCCGACAGATGTTTTATCGCCTGCGTCACACCGGGAAGGAACTCGAACTGCTCCCACGATTTGACATAATCATCAACGATCCTTCGGTTGATCACCCCATCCCGGTCGAGAAAAAGGGTCCAGCCCTGGTCAATCTTTAAATCCTGCAAATTCATGTTGCGCTTTGTTATAATCTTCGGGGATCCCTATATCCAGGAAATATCCTTCCGAAGGGAATCCGAACATTTCCGCGTAGGCGAAGTGCCTTTCAAAACACTCTTTTTCGATAGAAAACCGTCCCCTGAATTCAGGTTCCATCAGGAATAATTTCTCAATGATATAAACTCCCCCGTTGATGTACCCCGGGCCTGCCTGTTCGCTCTTTTCCGCAAAGCCGGTGATGCGCCTGCCACGGTTAAGGGTAACCCTCCCGTACCTTCCCGTATCATCCAGTTTACGAAGGGCGATCGTTGCATCGGCCTTCTTTTTCAGGTGAAAGTCCATCATCTTGCGGTAATCCACCCTGAACAGGCTGTCGCCGTTGAGCACCAAGGCACGGGGCTCCCTGATCTTCCACAAGGCAAGCCTGATACCCCCTCCGGTTCCAAGCGGCTCTGCTTCCACGGCATAGTCAATTTCAAGCGTTTTGTACCCCTGTTTAAAATGATCCGCTATAATCTCATGCTTGTAACCCACGGAGAGTACAACTTTTGAGACTTCCTGGGCAATGAGGTAATCAAACAGGTATTCCAGAAAAGGCCGGTTGTTAATGAGTGCCATTGATTTGGGCACATCGCTCACCAACGGCTGAAGCCTGGTTCCAAATCCTCCTGCCAGTACAACCGCCTCCAAGATCAGCCCTCCTTTGGGAACAGGGTGGATTCGACAAGTTCACAGATAATGTGACCGATCATGATATGCGATTCCTGGATGCGCGGCGTGTCCTGAGAAGGAACGTTGATCAGGAAATCGGACAAGTCCTTGAGTTTCCCGCCTGTCTCCCCGGTCAGGGCAACAGTGATGATATCAAGCTCCTGTGCCATTTCAAAGGCGCGGATGATGTTTTTTGAATTCCCCGACGTGGATATCCCGATCAGCACATCTCCTTTCTTACCAATCCCCTTGAGAAGCCTCGCGTAAACTTCATCATAGGCATAATCGTTGGCCACGGCTGTCAGGTATGAAGTGTTGACATGCAGCGCCTCCGACGGCAACGGCGGCCGGTCGTAATAAAATCTTCCCGAGAACTCGGCGGCCAGGTGTTGTGCATCGGCCGCACTTCCGCCATTTCCGCAGAAAAGGACCTTGTTGCCCCTCGAAAACGCGTTCGTGCAAGCCACCGAGACCTTGCGAATCTCACTGATGAGATATGAATTCGTCAGCAATTTCTGCTTAACGTCAATCGACTCCTTTATAGACTCTATAATACGCATCGTTCAATTACAAATTAAAAATTAAAAATTAAAAATTTCATGCTCCTATACCTTATACGTCCCACATCCCACGTCCCACGTCCCTCGTCTAAAACTTCTCCCAATGCACCAGCTCACTCATCCCCTTCCTCACCAAATGCCTGGCACGGTCATCGGGTTCCTTACCCGGGTAACCCAGCGGCAAATATACGATGGGTTCGATGTTGGCTGGCAGTTGAAGTATTTCTGAACATTGGCGGGCATCGAAATTGCAAATCCAGCAGGTTCCCAGACCCTGTTCCACCGCAGCCAGGGTCATATGGTCGGTGATGATGGCAGCGTCAATATCGGTATGATCTTTCTGATCGCTCCGTTTCCAGCCGGCATTGTGATCCCCGCATATTACCAGCACCACCGGAGCCTGGATAAAGAACGGCCGGGGGTAAGTAGTTGCCAGTTTCCTGCGCATCTCCAGGTCCCTGATCACGATAATGTGCCATGGCTGGAAATTGGCTGCCGATGGCGCGATCCTGCCACATTCCAGTATGTATTGCAGCTTATCCTCCTCCACTGGCCTGTCAAGATAATTCCTTACGGAATACCTCGCGCTGGCTAATTCCAAAAAATTATTCATATATATACGTCTAAATGCGTGGAACTCCCACGGAGTTCTGGAAAGTAGAATGATGTTAACGGTTGTTTTTGTTTAATATAACCAATTTTTGATTTTACGATTTTGCCATTTTACCATTTCACCATTTCACCATTTCACTATTTCGCTACCTCGCTACCTCGCTACCTCAAATGGTCCAGGTAGCCAGCCCCTTGGAGGTGAATTCATATCTTTTTGTCTGACCTCCGAATTTGCCCAAGGCTTCAATCACCTTTGAACGGTTATTTCCGGGGCAGTAAAAGAACATGAAGCCTCCACCGCCAGCTCCCGAAATCTTCCCCCCGGTTGCGCCGCTCCGAATGGCAGTTTCATAAATTTCATCAATGTGCGGGTTGCTGACGCCTTCAGCAAGGTTCTTCTTGAATTTCCATCCAAAATCGAGGATATCTCCGATTTTATCGAGATTGCCCATCAGGATGGCTTCCTTCATCATCACAGCCTGTTCCTTGAGCTTATGCATGGCCTCCAGGGATTTTTCATTTTTTGCCAGCACATTCCGGGTTTGCTGCTCGATGATCCTGTGCGACAGCCTGCTGGTTTCGGTATGATAAAGTACGAGGTTATGCGCAAGTTCATCCATGTATTTCTCACGGATGCGCAAAGGGTTTACAATCACCTTGTCTTCCTTCGAAAATTCCATAAAATTCACCCCGCCAAAGGTAGCAGCGTATTGATCCTGTTTTCCCCCGGCCATGGCGAGATCCGACCGTTCAATTTCAAATGCCAGGTGAGCAAGATCATAATCGCCCATTGGCAGGTTGAGCCATTCAGCAAAGGCGCCGACAATGGCGACCACCAGCGTTGAAGAGGTGCCGAGTCCCGATCCCGGCGGCGCATCCACATACGTGGTTAACTCAAACGAGAGGGGTTTGTGGGTAAAATCGCGCACAATGCGGTTATAGATCCCCTTGTGCAGGTCGAGGTTCCCGTCGATTTCAAGCTGGCCGGCCGATTCCAGGGTATAGTACTCCTTTTTGTCCTCCGAATTAAAAACTATAGTGCCGTTGTTGGTGGGCTTGATGGTGGCGTAGGCATACATGCTGATCGTGGCGTTCAGGATTGCTCCGCCATAGAGTTCTGAAAAAGGGGCCACATCGGTTCCGCCACCTGCCAGTCCAAGTCGTAACGGGGCTTTACTTCGAATGATCATAAATAACAATCAGGTAATTAACAGTAAACGAAATTACGGCAAATTTATTGGAAATTTGACTTCAACCGCCCGAAGTCCGATCATTTTTCAATCTGAAGAAGAAGTTGATCAACCGCGTTAACCATTTTGCTCCAGGAATATTTCTGTTTTTCGATGGCGGCATTGGTTGAAAATTCAGCCTCCTTCTCTTCGGTATAAAACCTGACAATAGCGTTCGCGATGCTTTCCGGGTCGGGATTTACAACATATCCGACCTTTTCATCAGGAACGAATTCGGCCAGTCCTCCCACATCAGTGATAATCATGGGCTTGTTAAAATGGTATGCGATCTGGGTCACGCCGCTCTGGGTGGCGCTTTTGTATGGCTGAACCACCAGGTCGGCGGCGCAGAAATAGTTCAGCACCTGGCTGTCGGGGATAAAATCATTGCTCATGATCACCTGGTCTTCGAGGTGGTGGTGTGCAATGAGCTCCTGGTAAGGCTTGGGATCGCAATAAAATTCGCCGGCAACCAGCAGCCTTATTTTCATCCGTCTCAGCCGTTCATCCGAGACTGCCTCCAGCAACAGATCGAGCCCCTTGTAATCGCGGATAAATCCAAAGAACAAAACGTAATGAAATCCGGGATCGAGGTTCAGTCTCGTAAGTGCCTCCCCTTTCGGAACGGGCGCCCCGAAATTGTCGTAAAGGGGGTGAGGACAATATATTTTCGGCTTTTTTGAATCGAAGGATACCAGCTCTTCCATGACTGATCGCGACATGGCAACGCACCCGTCCACTGCGCCGATCCAGTAGCCCGAAAGCAGCCTGTCGCCGGGCCGGTGTTCATGCGGAACCAGGTTGTCGATGATGGTGATGATCCGGGTATGCTGATTTCCCCTGATAATCCGGCAGATTGTGCCAAAACAGGGTGCCATGAAGGGCATCCAGAATTTGACGATGACCACATCGGGTTTCTGTTTCCTCAGTTCCAAACCAACTTTAATCCAGTTAAACGGGTTGATACTGTTCACCTTAACAAAAATCGGTGGATCGGCCGGGGCCGGCTCCGTTGAAAACTGGGTTTTCCCGGGAAACAGCAGTGATGGATATTGGAGGCTGAAGGTATAAATAAAGGCATCTTCGCCGTTACGCCTGTATTCCCTGATCAGCCGTTCGTTGAACGTTGCCAGTCCCCCGCGCAGCGGATGAGCCGGGCCGATCAGCACAATTTTCCGGGGTCTTGTCATCCGATGCCCAATTTCGCCTCGATCAGGTAACTGTTACGATCGGCTGAACTTCTGGAGATCATTTCCCCAAGGAAGCCGGCCACAAAAAGCTGCGTACCGATGACCATGGCCAGCAAACCGAAATAAAACAACGGCCGTTCCGTCATCTTAAAGGCCATGTTGAAAAACTTCTCGTATGTCAGGTAACAGGCAATGACAAGGCCTGCCAGGAAGATCAGGCTTCCCCACAAACCAAAAAAATGCATGGGGCGCTTGCCAAACCTGGAGGTGAAGGTGATCGTAAGAAGGTCAAGATATCCTTTGTAAAACCGGTCAAGCCCGTATTTGGTCTTTCCGAATTTGCGTTTCTGGTGATGCACCACCTTCTCCCCTATTTGGGAGAACCCGGCCCATTTGGCCAGAAATGGGATGTAGCGGTGCATTTCGCCGTACACTTCAATGCTCTTGACGACGGTATTCCTGTAGGCCTTCAGCCCGCAGTTAAAGTCATGCAGCATGATCCCCGACATTCTCCTGGCCGACCAGTTGTAGAATTTTGTCGGGATGGTCTTTGAAATGGGGTCGTGCCGTTTTTTCTTCCATCCAGAAACCAGGTCGTAACCCTGTTCCATGATCATGCGGTACATTTCGGGGAGTTCATCGGGACTATCCTGCAAATCGGCGTCCATGGTAAAGACCACATCGCCGACGGCCTCCGTGAAGCCAACGTTGAGCGCGGCAGCTTTGCCGTAATTCCTGCGGAATTTGATCCCTTTTATGTTTGGATTGCCCTGTTGCAGTTCCCGGATGACCTGCCAGGAGCGGTCCTTGCTGCCATCATCCACGAAAATGATCTCATAGGAAAAGTTGTTCGCCTGCATCACCCGGTCGATCCAGGCTGACAGCTCCGGCAGAGATTCATCTTCGTTCAGGAGTGGAATTACGATCGATATATTCATCCACAGAGGATTAATTGGTTATTTTCAGTGCAGGGTCTTCCTTCTTAAGGAAGATGGCAAGGATCAAGGCAATTACGGCTGAGGCAAATGAATACATCAGCACAGAGAAGAAGGCCATTATGCCCGGCGACATGAATTTTGCCGTCATGGCTATGGCCTGGTCCATCTGCTCCTCCGTCATGCTGGCCTGGTTTGCAGCCATGTTGGTCCTTACCTGTTCAAGCATTTCCTGTTGCAGGCCCGGGTGTATGAATTTTGCAAACACGAACATGTAAATGGAAGTAAGTATACCGGCAAAAAGGCCAATCCAGAAGCAGGAGGAGAAGGACTTCCCGTAGGAAATATACCCATTGGGCTGCTTTTTTCTGAATTCAAGGGTACCGTATATCATTCCCCCGGTGAGCAAAAGGTAACTGATCCAGCTCACGTATTTATTTAAATAAAGATCTGTCAAAAACAGGATGAGGCCGAAAAAGATCAGGATCACCCCGGTGATAAGACCATACATCAGTCCATTCGATATAGCTGTAGGTTGTTTTTCTTCCATGGGACGCAGTTTTTAGGTTGTTTCATGGCAAACTTACAAAAAAATAAAGCGCTGTGTGGAAACAGGCCGGAAAATTTGTATTTTTGCAGCGGGTAAGTCTTATACGACCAGCTCCCAACTAACTCCCCCAGGTTCGGAAGAAAGCAAGGGTACGCTGGTTGAGCGGTGCGATATAAGGGGCTTACCCATTTTTTATTTACGATTTACGATTTTGGATTTACGATTTACGATTTTGGATTTACGATTTCAGATTTCAGATTTCAGATTTGATTAAGCCGATCTCTTTACAAAAATTAGCTTAACTTTACTTTCTTTTTTACAAAAACATTATCAATTTTCCTGAAAACATTCTATTCCCAAAAATCGTAAATCGTAAATCGTAAATCGTAAATCCAAAATCCGAAATCTGAAATCTGAAATGCTGTTAAAGATCCACCCCGACAACCCCAGCGAACGGCAACTGAAGATTGTTGTTGACTGCCTGCGACGCGGGGGGGTAATTATCTACCCTTCCGATACGGTATATGGTTTGGGGTGCGACATTACGCAGATCAAGGCGGTTGACCGGGTGGCGCAGATCAAGGGGATCAAGCGCGAGAAAGCCAATTTTTCGTTCGTATGCAGCGATCTCAGCCAGCTTTCGGGGTATTCCAAACCCATCCCGAACCACACCTATAAAGTGATGCGGCGAGCCTTGCCCGGCCCATTCACCTTCATCCTGAATGCTACAAGCGAAGTGCCTCATTTTTTCCAGAGCAAAAAGAAGACAGTCGGTATACGTATCCCCGACCACAAAGTCCCTATCCAGATCGTGGAAATGCTGGGTAACCCCATTATGACCACTTCGATCCATTCGGAAGATGAGATTATGGATTACCTGACTGACCCGGAGCTGATCCACGAAAAATTCTTCAAACTGGTCGATATCGTCATTGACTCAGGCCATTGCGGGAACGTCCCCTCCACTGTTGTTGACTGCACCGGTGATGAAATGATCTTGACCAGGCCGGGAAAAGGCGACATCACGCAATATTAGCATCTGGGTCACAGCCATTTATAAAATTTTTAATTTTTAATTTTTAATTTTTAATTATTGTTGTACTTTTGCACCCTCAAATTCAGAGGCTGATTAGCTAGCTCAGTCGGTAGAGCATCGCCCTTTTAAGGCGGGGGTCCTGGGTTCGAATCCCAGGCTGATCACCAAGGAGGCTTAACGGCCTCCTTTTTTTATGCCTGATATTCAGCGTAGTTACAGTATTTACAAGGGTTTCAAGGTTTCTTTTGTTAGTATCTCTTTCATTAAATAAAGGTAAATAATGCGTACTATTGCACTATTCCTGATACAATATTGATACAAAAAGTGATACAAAATTGATACATAATTGATGCTCTTATGAGAAACTATTCTACTTATAAAATTGTTTGGGATCGTAGAGGAAGCAAAGGGAATGCACCAGTCGAGATTGAAATACATCTTCCCGATGGGACCCGTAAATATGTTGCAACGGGACTGAAAATACCTGCAAATGAATGGGATGCCAAATCCCGGCAAATTACCAACAGTCCATTTGCAACTAAACTGAATAATCAAATCTCAGATAAAGTTGGAAAGATCAGAGCTCATGAACTTATCCTGATAGACAGCAACAGACTACTAACCGGAAATGAAGTCAATATTGCCCTGGAAAAGAAAGCTGCGGGATCATTCGTTGCCTTTATGCGTGATCAGATAGCAGCAAGGAATGACATTGCCAGCGGCACCAGGTACTTGCACACCAGGGTTGCAAACAGACTGGAACAGCATGGCATCAAACAGTTCACAGATCTTACTTATATTAATATTGTTTCCTTTGACCAGTTCATTTCAAAGGAATTAAAAGCACAACCCTCTATTGCCAAACATCATCAGGTAGTAAAGACCTACGTCAATATGGCCACTAAGGCAAACCTTCTTCTTTATGGAGCGAACCCTTACCTGAAATTCACCTTCAGCAAGGGAAAAAATAAAATCAGGACAAGGCTTGATGACAATGAGATTGCGGCATTGATAAAACAACCGGCATCTCCGACAAGAGATTGTGCCGTTTTCCAACTTTTCACAGGAATAACCCATAAAGATCTCGAACAGCTGACTAAAAAAAATCTCCGAAGAGACGGATCAGATGTTTGGCTCGAAGGATTGCGAAAAAAGTCCGGAGAAATGTATACCATATATCTTCTGCCCGAAGCTGTGGAGATCATTGACCGGTACACCGGTCATGACCATTTGATACCATGCAGGGATTTATGGGGATATAACCGGGACCTTAAGGTGCTGGCTGCAGCTTGTGGGTTATCGAAGGTATTAACATCTTACGTGCTGCGGCACACAGCTGCGAGCTGGATGCTGAGAAAGGGAGTGCCGATTACAACAATATCGAACATACTTGGTCATACAAGTATTGAGACAACTCTGATTTATGCCAAGTTGGAAAAGCAAATAATGAAAGAACAGATGATTAGTGCTTTTGCGAAGCCTCCCGAAAACAAGCCTCGTAATTCTGAACCAGTTCAGCCAGAACAATCTTAGGTAGTTTCATTAGCTTTTTAACTTGTTTTCGGGATCGGGAATTCTTATTACCAGAAAGTATTTTGGGGTTCTTGGGCATTATCTATTTATTCACAAAGGTACATGTATGAATGTGATTGAGAAAATGCTGTTCCTTCCTTTACTGTTATTGGCCTAATTTGTCCTTTTTAGTCCTTAATTTGGGGAATTCGATCTTTTCTGCATGTGGTTTACTGGCTTCATGCGCCCAGTAGGCTGCAAGGTGCATAGGTGTAAGACCAAGATATTCTGCCAGATGGAATACAGTAATGTGCTCAATCGCGTAATGATCTCTGATTTTTTTGGCGCGTCTTTGTGCAGTCTTTTGACTGCATTGCATTAATCTTTCGAGGTGCTTTGTAGTAAGTATCATACGGGTTTTTTAACCATTAAAAAACCCGTTGTACCGACTTACCATTGTTCAGACAAGAACTATGATTGTGTTTCTTAAACACTTACAACGGGCCAATGCCCGTTCTTGTCTGTAAAAAAAAAATGGTAAGTCGATACAAATATACGGATAAATAAGAAAACGATGCTGAATAACGATCACCTGGTTACACAAGTGATCGTTATCGTTAACAATCCAAGTATTTCAGCATCAATCGGAGCTGGTGGTTCAGTTTCACCAGGGGGCACTACTGGCTCCTCTTCTTTAGGTGTAACCACCGGATCGCCCTCTGCAGAATCAATGATTGTAGTATCCTTTTGAATAATACCAAGATAAAGCCAGTAGTCTGCCGGGAGATATGAATTTGCAAAAGCAGTTGTTTCAGTTCCCGCGTAAACTGCCTGAATTGGCATGTCTGTCAATGAAAAACCCGCATCATTCACTGACTGTCTGCACTCAACAATAAAATCAACAGTGTCGGAAGTACTGAAGTGAGAATCGATTCTTACCACATC
>CAIWMX010000124.1 GCA_903913885.1 uncultured Bacteroidales bacterium
ATTCGTCATTCGTAATTAGTAATTCCTTCTACCAGTGGGACGAACTCATGCGCTACCAAACTTCTCCCGGCGCCCAAGGCCTTTGTCCTCCGGGTTGGCATATCCCATCCGCTGCCGAATGGAATGTTCTACTCAATTTTTACCCGGGTGCAGGACAGGCAGGAGGGTATCTCAAGGATTCCTTACTTGTAAACGGATTTCATTCATATCAGCAGGGATTTCTATACCTGAACAATACCTGGGCCTTCACAACCGGCCCTGATGCAGGAGCGATGTACTGGACTTCGACTACTTCTGGGACAGACCGAGCCGTGGCCAGGGGACTGAATATTTTTAATCCGAGTGTGTCAATGTATCCTTCTTTGAGGGAAAATGCGTTTCCGGTGAGATGTTTACGTGACTGAGCTTTTTAGAGTTATTTTTGATCTTCAAAATGGCAAATAAACTGCGGCTGCTTGTTTTCATCCTGTTTTCATTCTTTTCCTCCGGTTGCCTGGCTGAGGGGACCAAACAGCTCAAGCCGGATTCCACATTACCATGCAACCTCTGGGCCCAGAACGGACCCGGCTGGTCATGTTTTGCCACTGAGCAATGCGATGACGATCACAGCCTGTTTGTCCACATCAGCCATGCCGGAGAGAAGGTTTATATGGGGTTCCTTGCTCCGAATATTGCCAGCCTTATTTTCAAGATCAAGCTCAACGGTGTGGTAATCGCCACAAAGACCATCCTTGCCAGCTATGGCTCACCGGGTTACATCCGATATTATTCCCAGGCGGTGGCAGGTCCGGATATCATGAACCCGAATGGCTACCCGGTCATGACTTTTACGCCCCCTGGCGCTGGCGATTACCGGATCGATTTTATTGTCACGGCGCCAGCTTCCCGCCATCTGGAACTTTTCGATATTACGGTGGTCGATACCACCAAATCGCCATTAACCCCCATCAATGGCCGTCTCTGGTCGAAAGACTGGAGTTTCGAAGCTTATAACCCCTTTCTGGGCAAAATGTATATCCTTACTTCGGATTCCATCGTCACCTCGGTCAATTTCAACCGGCTGGAGGGCTACCTGTTCGATATAACCAGTACCCGGAACGGGTGCTTCCCCTCCCCGGCGCCCTGGAGTACCAGTTGCCTGTCATTACCGGGAAATTTCCATTATCCGGAGTACAAGATCTTTTTGAACAACCCAGATACGATTGAATACCCGACCGGTAAGCTGGGCGTGATCCTCGGCGACACGGTGAACGTAAGCCGTTCGTGCAACGGCACGTTCAACTTCACCTTTGCAGTGAATAAATCGGGAATTGTCAAGCTGAACATCGAGCCAAACCTGGCGCCCGGGATTCAGGGCGCAGACCTGACCCTCAACTATGAAGTTCAGCCAGGCATCAACTCAATCTCATGGGATGGCAGAAATGGCTGGGGAAATCCTGTGCCCTGTGGTGACAGTGTGCAGGTCACCATTAATTATGTCAATGGTCTGACAAACCTGGCGTTGTATGATGTGGAGAACCATCCGAAAGGGTTCATCATACAATCAGTCCGTCCTGCAGGACCGCCGATTACCAGCTACTGGAACGATACCCTTCTGGCTTCCCTCGGCGGTGTGGCTCAATTGACTGGTTGTGATTATATACTCCCCGATATTGGCTGTCATTCCTGGATTGGAGACGCTTTCTCCGGGCTTGGAAATAATAACACAGTCAATACCTGGTGGTACGCATCGAGCAGCCTTCTGAACCTTGGGCGTTTCAGCATGGCCTGTGTGCCGCATACGCCTCAGGATATCACCGGGCCAACATCCTTTTGTGCGAGCGCCATTGCAACTTATACCGCCGTTCCTGACCCCGTTCCCGGGACCGATCGCCTGGGATACGAATGGGTATTAACGGATGTCGGTTCAGGTGCCGTGCTCTTCGATTCTATCAACATCGGCCCGTCTGTGAAAATTCATTTTTCCCAATTTCCCCCCGGACCAAAACGGCTTAAGGTGAGAGGTCGCAGCGCCAAGTGCGGCATTGGTCCTTTTGGCCCGGGAACGGCCGGTGAAGGAATCCTGATAAGTCCCGAATTGACGACGCAGATCACCAACACGAATAACGCGTTTACCATGTGTTCGGGCGGCACCACAAGCATTGCCCTGACGGCTTCCCTAACCGGCACAACTTATTCCTATACAGCCAGAGCCTCCTCTCCTTCCACCACTGGGTATACACCGGGCAACCAGAACCCCATCAGCCAGATCCTGGTTAATTCCGGCAACATGTCGGACACGGTATTTTACCATGTAGTGCCCTATTTGGCTCCCTGTCCGGGAGACACGGAAACATTTTTGGTTGTGGTCAATCCGTTAGGACTCATGAATTTTATCATTGCAGCATCAGCCAATCCGCTCTGCACGGGTTTGCCCGATACCTTTTCAGTCGCTACCCTCATTGGCGGGCCCCTTGCTTCGTATCAGTGGCATGTTAATGGGATGGCAACCGGGCCTGATGCGCCTGTATTCATCTATACCCCGGCCAATGGCGACACCGTGCAGTGCATCATCACATCCGCCGAATTCTGTACGGCCGGGAAGGTAGCCTACAGCCAGAAGATCATCGTGAACCTTTTGCCGTTGCTGCCCGTGACGGTTTCCATCACCCCATCTGCTGATCCTGTATGCAAGGGCGATCCCGTGACGCTATCGGCCACTCCTTCAAACGGAGGGACGCTTCCATCTTACCAATGGTCATTAAATGGCGCTGCAGTAGGAACTGACACCTCCCATTATACATTTGTTCCGCGGCAAGGTGATCAAGTTATATGTATTCTGACTTCAAACCGCGCCTGCGTGATGAACACAGTGGCCTCAGGTACCCTATTGATCGCCCTTAAAGACACACTCCGGGTGACCGACACCACACTGTGCTATGGTGTTCCGTGGTATGCCCAGGGTGCCTGGCAAACCACCGAAGGAATTTATCACGACATCCTGCCTGTCCCTGTCGACTGTATCCGCTTTATCGAAACCAACCTGAAATACAAACCAAGGATCCCGGTTGACCTGGGGAAGGACACAACCGTGTGTGGCGGTATCCTGACGTTGCATGCCTATGTCAACGGGGCAACTTATCAGTGGCAGGATGGTTCTGCTGATTCCATTTTCCTGGTAACCAGGGCTGGCGAGTTTAAGGTTATAGTCAGCTACAACGGATGTTCACAACGAGATTCCATCACCATCGGCGAGTGCCCGGTCAAGCTGTGGTTCCCGAACTCCTTCACCCCGAATGGAGATGGCCATAATGACACCTACCGACCAGCGGGGAAAGGGGTTGAGAAATTTTCAATGACCATTTATAACCGATGGGGGGAGCTGATCTTTGAAACAAACACCCTGGGGTCGGGCTGGGATGGATCCTTTAAAGGCAGTCCCTGTGTTGAAGATACATACGTTTTTATCGCAACTTATTCAGGAAGTGCCGGGAAAACCATTCAGGAACATGGTACCATAATTTTGCAACACCGATAATGACCTGCCAACAACATTACGCTTGAATTATCATTTGTCCTCCTGTTGTGTTTTTTTCATGTCATTATCATTCTCTTTTCCTATTTTTGAAGGAGAATCACTTCATGGCTATGCAACTTACCCTTTTATCTCCCCGGAAATCCCTCAACAAAGCCTTCCTGAAGGTCAAACCGACCCGCACTGAAATTGAACTGTTCAAGAAAAACCTGATCGGTCTGCTCGACGGGCTGGATGAAACCGAATCGGAAGAGCACAATAAAAACGACCTGGGCGATTTTCTCAAGAACACATTCTACCATCCAAAGTTTTACCTGAATACCAAGGATCGTACCGACCTGGTCATCCATAACGGTGTCGATTCAAAAAGCCTTCCCGGGGTGCTGATCGAAGCCAAAAAGCCGTCAAACAAGACTGAGATGATCCGCAGGGATAACCTTAATGCCAAAGCGTTTCATGAACTGATCCTCTATTATCTCCGCGAACGGATCACCGGCCACAACCTGGAGATCAAACACCTTGTGGCAACGAATATCTATGAATGGTACGTGTTTGATGCCGGGCTGTTCGAGAAACTTTTTGCACAAAACAAATCGCTGGTAAAACAGTTCACCGATTTTGAGGAGGGCCGCCTGGCAGGGAAAACCACCGATTTCTTTTACCGGGAAATTGCCGAACCCTTCATGACAGGGCTCACCGCCGAAATCAGCTTCACCTGGTTCGATTTCAGGGAGTATGACAAGCCGCTGCGGAATGACGACAAAAAGGACGATTCAAAACTCATCGCCCTTTATAAACTGCTCTCTACCGAGCACCTGCTGAAACTTCCTTTCTCCAACGACAGCAATAGTCTAGACAAGACCTTCTATGCCGAATTGCTCCATATCATCGGTCTTACGGAAACCAAAGAAGGGAGCAAAAAACTCATTGGCCGGAAAAAGGAGGGGGAACGCAATTCCGGTTCGCTGATCGAAAGCGCCATCATGCAGCTCGACAGCCTGGATAAAATATCACGGCTTGAAAAACCTTCGCAGTTTGGCGAAACAATGCAGGACCGGTTGTTTAATGTCGCGTTGGAATTAGCCATCACCTGGATCAACCGTATCCTGTTTCTGAAACTGCTGGAAGCGCAGCTGATCCGGTATCACAAGGGTGATCAATCCTTTGCTTTTTTGAATAGTGAGAAGGTGCAGAATTTCGATGACCTCAACAGTCTTTTCTTCAGCGTACTGGCCCGCAAACCGGGCGAACGTAACGAAGAAGTCAGGAAGGCATTTTCCAACGTGCCCTACCTGAACAGTTCCCTGTTTGAACCGACGGAAACCGAACATTCCTGCCTGTTTATCAGCCAGCTGAAGGATGGCAAATTACCTTTACTGACCTCCACAGTCCTGAAAAACAACACCGGGAAGAAATTCAGCGGCGAACTGGCAACCCTTGATTACCTTTTCAGGTTTCTGGAAGCTTATGATTTTGCCGGTGAAGGATCGGAGGAGATCCAGGAAGAGAACAAAACGCTGATCAATGCTTCGGTGCTCGGACTGATCTTTGAAAAGATCAACGGCTATAAAGACGGCTCCTTCTTCACCCCCGGGTTCATCACCATGTACATGTGTCATGAAACCATCCGCCGGGCGGTGGTGCAGAAGTTCAATGATGTCAAGGGCTGGGATTGTGCCGACATCGGCCAGCTTTACAATAAAATTGAGGACAAAACAGATGCCAACCAAATAATCAACAGCCTCAAAATATGTGATCCGGCCGTGGGTTCCGGCCATTTCCTGGTTTCGGCATTAAACGAAATCATTGCTTTAAAAAGCGAATTGAAAATATTGTCGGACAAGGAGGGGAAGCGGTTAAAGGAGTATCACGTTGAAGTGGTGAACGACGAGTTGATCATCACCGATGAAGATGGAGATTTGTTCGAGTATAACCCTTCAAGTCCTGAGAGCCAGCGGGTGCAGGAAGCCCTTTTCTACGAAAAGCAAACGATCATTGAGAACTGTCTTTTCGGAGTCGATATTAACCCGAATTCGGTTAAAATTTGCCGGCTTCGGTTGTGGATAGAACTCCTGAAAAACTCATACTATAAGAAAATTTCACCATCTCACGATTTCTCCATTTCGCCATTTGAGCTGGAAACCCTTCCCAATATTGACATCAACATCAAATGCGGAAATTCGCTGATCTCTCGCTATGCGCTGGATGCCGATATCAAACAGGCGCTGAAGAAAAGTAAATGGAGCATCGACAGTTACCGCGTTGCCGTTATGTCGTACCGGAATGCTGTCACCAAGGAAGAGAAACGGACGATGGAGCGGCTCATCGAATCCATCAAAGCCGATTTCGAGACCGAGGTTGCCGCAAATGACAAGCGGCTGGTCCAGCTGCGGAAGCTGAACGCCGACCTGTTTAACCTTACCCAGCAAACATCGCTGTTTGAGCGGACCAAAAAGGAACTGGCCGAATGGAACAAGCAGGTGAATGACCAGACCGGGAAGATTAAGAAACTTGAAGCCGAACTCGAAGAGATCAAAAGCAACAAGATCTATGAGAATGCCTTTGAATGGCGGTTTGAGTTCCCCGAAGTGCTCAATGATGAAGGAGATTTTTTGGGGTTTGATGTGGTGATTGGGAATCCGCCGTACGGAGTGAAATTCTGTCTCTCTGAGAAGAATCTTTTCGCCGAACAATATCAAACAAGGGATGATATCTATACCCTATTCATGGAAAGAGGCATCAATGTTTTGAAATTTACTGGAAGTCTTTCATATATTATCCCAATCTTTTGGCTTACTGGAGAAAACTATATTTCAACAAGGAAATTAATTTTGGATAAAGCTCATCTCGAAAAAGGTATAGTTTTACCATACGATATTTTTGCTGATGCATATGTAGATACAGGACTTTTCATGTTTTCTCGAGAAGTCAGGTCTTCATCATCACTGGTATATGAATTTGATCCGAAGGATAAACTTGATCACAATATCTTAAATTCAATCTCTTTTAAAAATCTTGCACCTGCTGAATGGAATAATTCATTAGGATTAAAGATCATTTTTAACCAAGTATCACGTTCGTTGGTTAGCAAACTTGGCAGATTTGAGAATAAAATTTCCGATATTTCAAATTCGATTCGAGGAATTTTAGCAGATCAATAGATTATTCTGAAATTCCACTTGATGAGGATTACAAGCCAATTTTCGTGGGCAAGCTTGATAGATATTATTTAGACAATGAATTTCAATATGTTAAATACGGTGAAAATCTAAAAGAAAAACCTTCTGCCTATGATTTTTTTGAAGACGAAAGATTGTTGGTAAGACGAATTGTAAATCGCCGGTTTCGAATAATGGCTACAATAGCTACAAACTCATTTGTAAACAAAAAGGATATTTATGTCATTAAACCAACTTCTCCTGATTTTTCGTGTAAATACTTACTTGCAATTATTAACTCAAAACTGATTTCCTTTATTAAAACCAAAGGGTCCGTTACTGCTAAGAAAGATGATTTTACCCAACTTACATTAAATGATATTAGACAATTGGGAATTCCGACACCTAACATTCATCAGTTATTTTTAATTGAAGGTTTTGTAGACAAGATTCTGATCGCAAAAAAATCCGATCCTTATGCTGATACTACCGAGCAAGAAGTGGAAATTGATCGGATAATTTATGAGTTGTATGATTTGACTGAAGAAGAGATAGGGAGTGTTGAAGAGCAAATTTAAATTGTCGTTGGATTGCCAATAGGGAATGATATGCCTCTTGCTCCGGGAGGGGCCAGGCAGATCACGCAACAAGGCGGTAAATAATGAGTAGGACAACTGACACACACTTTGAAAAATAAATATGTTCACAAAATGTGAACTTTTAAAATATTAACGTATCTTTGCATGAGAGTTCATTTAATAAAGAGACAGGCAATTGAGGCGTATGTGGCTGATCATGCTGCAAGTAAACGTTCTTTTGAGTATTGGGTAACTGCCATCAAATATGCAGATTGGGAAACCCCTGAAGATATTCAACAAACTTTTGGTACTGCTGATTTGTTGGGAGGAGGTTATGACAGAGTTGTCTTTGATATTGGGGGTAACAATTACCGTTTGATCTGTAAATATCATTTTGGCAAAACGAAAGTACACCTTTTTGTTTGTTGGATTGGCACACATGCAGCGTACGATGAACTCTGCGGTCATGGCGGACAATATACTGTTTTTGAGTATTAATCCATTTTACGATGAAGACTATGCAAATCACAATTATAAAATCTGAAACGCAATATAAAGCCTATTGCGATGCTTTGGAGAAATTGCTGGAAAAAGATGGGATCAGCAAGGATGTTCAGGATGAGATTGAGTTACTCACATTGTTAATTGAGAAATGGGATGCTGAACATTCCACCCTTAACGAGCTTGATCCTGTTGAATTGTTGCACTCCCTGATGCATGACAAAAAAATTAAAGCGAAAGACCTGGTCGAAATATTAGGCGTCAGCAAAGGCCTGGTCTCAGATATTTTGAACTACAAGAAGGGGTTGTCGAAAGAGATTATCCGGATTCTTGCCGCACATTTCAAGGTCTCGCAGGAAGCATTTAACCGGCCTTACAAATTGATAAATCCTGCAAACTCTCATTTACGGAATGCAAGTGTGATGAATACGCCAAAAGAGGTGGAATTGGCGTGTTAATTAAACCCCGGGCAACTTTTTTCTTTTAAATCATCCCAAAGAAGAAAAGTTTCAAAAAAGAATGGCGTTGGGTACCGCACTTTATCCGGATATCAAGGAGATCAATCAAATTTCATTTTCCTAAATCAATTGCACATTAATTGCACATTTTGCACAACGATTGCACATTTATTGAACTTAAGGACCCGGAACAAATTTCAAATACTTTCCCTTCTAAACCACGAGTGATGTTCCAAATATTTACCAAATTTGGGACATTAATTTTCACAAAACCCAATAAAACTCATTACAATACAAACACTTGCAACAATAAGGAAGGCCAGGTGGTGTACGCTGTATTTCAGAGGTGATTTCATGGGATTGGGAAAACAGCAAGCTTGATTACCTGAAATAAAAGATACTTGCAGTATGACAGGATTGTTTGTAATTTTGCCTTATGGAAAAAACGGGTTACATAGAGATTAGAATTAAAGGCTTGAAAGGTAACCTGGAACTGACCCCGGACAATTATGATATCCGGGAAGTTGCAGGGATTCTGGAACAAGCCGAGAATCTCTTATTCCCGGGAGATAAAAAGGATCGGCCAATC
>CAIWMX010000125.1 GCA_903913885.1 uncultured Bacteroidales bacterium
AATTCGATTATTATTATGAAAAATGGAAAAGTAAAATTCTTTAATGAGTCAAAAGGATTTGGATTTATTATGGACTCCGAGACAGGCAAAGAATATTTCGTTCATGCCTCTGGTTTAATTGACCGTATCCGGGAAAATGACGAAGTAACATTCGACCTGACCGAAGGTAAAAAAGGATTAAATGCTGTAAATGTTAAACTGGTATAAGCTTAACCGTAAACGATTTTAATCTTAGAGGCTGTCTCCAACGAGGCAGCCTCTTTTGTTTATAAACCTTCCAGGTTTATAAAACCTGGAAGGTATGTTAATGCCACCTGAAAATCTTCATCCCGGCGGAGAAGAAAACCACACCAATGGCGGAAAGGATGATGATGGGCATCGCCACCTCGCTGAACCCGGCCCCTTCGATAAAAACGCTGCGGATGCCATCGGCCATCATGGTCAGCGGGAATTTCTGGATGGTTGGGATGCTCCAGGCAGGAAAATTGTGATAGCTGAAAAACACGCCCGAAAGCACCATCATGGGCATGCTGAGCGCGTTGATCAGCCCGTTGCCGATCTCGGTCTTGGCGGTGTGGGAGGAAATAAAGATCGCAATCCCTGCGAAGGCAAAATTCCCGGCGATAAAAATCGCCAGCAATGCGGCAATATTGCCCTGGATGGTAATGTGAAAGGCGAGGTAAGCCACCAGGAAGAGCAACGCCGCCTCGATGAAGTTCATCAGCACGCGCACGGTGATCAGCGCGATGAGAAAATTCGAGCGTTTCATCGGCGTGGCCACCATCCGCCGCAGCAGTTTCTTTGAGCGGCGCTCAATGATGGCATAGCTCACCCCCCACATGCACGACATCATCACGCCCATGGCGATCAGCCCGGGAACCAGAAAGTCGATGTAGCGGGTCCCGCTTACCGTAAGGGGTTTTATTTCCGTGTTTGTCTCTTTCACTACCGGACCCGTTGTGTTGAAAAGCCTGGTCAGTTTCAGGTAGGTAAGCTGGGCGTCGGGGTTCATGGGATCAAAATGGTATTGAACCACCCCATTCTGCTCATCGACGATCAGGTTCAGGTTGCCGCGCTTGATCAGCACCATAGCCTGCTGCCACGACATAGGCCGGAAGATGAAGGTGGTGCTGCCCAGTTTGTCATCGGGGATAGTCAGTTTGCCGGAGATGGTTCCATTGGCCTCTTTTTCAGTGACGGCCTTATTCACCTGCAGGAAATGCTGCAAAACCGAAATTGTGTCGCCAGGCTGCGCGTTCGCGTGAGTTTGCGTTACGACGGCAATGGTGGCAACCACATCTTTTTTCTTGGTAAAGGCTACTCCCAGCCCGAGCGACATGAGGATCGGGAAGATGATGCCCCAGAAAAGCACGCCCGGCTCCCTGATCAGCTCCTTGATGTTGGCCATGATCAGCTGGAACAGCTGGCTGTTTGAGATGCGTTCATTCATGGAGATGGCGTCCGGTTAGGTTGATGAAGAGGTCGTCGAGGGTGATCTTCCGTGTTTCAACAGGTTTCACCGGCAGATCGCGTATCTCGCCCAAAAGCGCGGTAATGGTTCCCTCCTTCAGTATCTGCCCCTGATCGATGATCACGATGTAATCGCAAAGTTGTTCAGCCTCCTCCATATAATGGGTGGTGAGGATCAGCGAGGTTTGCGATTCATCCTTGAGTTTTCGCAGGATGGCCCAGATCTCCCTGCGGGCGTTTGGATCGAGCCCTGTGGTGGGCTCATCCAGCAGCAGGATTTTCGGTTTGTTGAGCAGCGAAATCCCGAGAGCAAGGCGCTGCCGCTGTCCGCCCGACAGGTTCACCACCCATGCCTTGCGTTTTTCTTCCAGGGCAATAAGCCGGATCACCTCCTCACAACGCTCTTTCCCGATGCTGAAAAAACTGGCAAAGAGCCTGAGTGTTTCCCACACGTTGAGTTTGTCGATGAAATGGGTTTCCTGGAGCGACAGCCCGATGATGCGTCGGAGGTAATCCTCGTTGCCTTTCCAGGTTTTTCCCATGATGAAGATATCGCCGCTGTCGGGCTGCTGTATCCCTTCGATCATCTCCACCAGGGTGGTTTTCCCGGCGCCGTTCGGGCCAAGCAGGGCCACGAACTGTCCAGGCGCAATCTTCAGATCGATGCCCCTGACGGCCTGCACGGTCTTGAACGACTTACGCACATCACGAACTTCGATGACCAGGTTGCTATCCATTATTGCAGTTAAGGGGTTTTAAAGTGTTCGCAGGCAAAGTTACATTTTTATCTGATTTTCTGGCCGAAGGCTTGTGGGCGGACGATGTCATGGCATGGGCTTCCAGCGTGCTTCCAGCACCCGGTAAGGATAGTGCGTGATCATCTGGCGGGCATTGGGACAGCCGGTGGTATGGATCTTGATTCCTTTGAAAATGCTGACGAAAGCAAAGATGGGATTGCCCGGCACCGGTTTGCAGCATTTCGCAAGTTCATAGTGGAGTGATTTGATCTTCGGGTCGATGATCACAAAGTCTTCCTTCCCTGCCATCACGCCGGATATTCTTTCCGGGAACGATTCATCTTTGGGCGCTGCAGCCGCCATGCCAGGATCGGGCAACAACAGGGCTTTTTTGATCTTGCTCAGGTCAGCCTTTCCCTCACCGAAGCGCTGGTAGAGTTCCAGGATGTTCTCGCACCCGAAGTAGTCGACCAGCTTGTTGATCTGCACGTCGATGAATTCGAAGCCCAGCTGGGTCATCTTGTTTTTTATGAGTTCCTTGCCGACATCCGCCTCCTTGTATGCCTCCATCTTTAAAGCATGCTTGATGCGGGCGAGGTTGCGCGGGCTCTTCACGATATCGAGCCACCCCGGGTTCGGCTTCTGCGACTTCGAGGTTAGTATCTTCACGGTATCCCCGTTTTCGAGGACATATTTCAGCGGCACCATTTTTCCGTTCACAATGGCCCCGGTGCAGGTGGAGCCAATCTCGGAATGGATCTCGAAGGCGAAATCGAGGATGGTATACCCCGATTTCAGCCTCTTCAGGTCGCCTTTCGGGGTGAAGATGAAGATCTCATCGGTGTAAAGCGCCTTTTTTTCGCGGCTGATCGATTTTTCAAGCGATGTCTGCACCGTTCTTTCAAGCAGCTCGCGAATGCCGGCATACATGTCGGTTTTGGTCTCCGCCTTGTCTCCTTCCTTATATTTCCAGTGCGCGGCGAATCCCTTTTCCGCGATTTCATCCATCCGCCTTGTCCTTATCTGGACTTCGACCCAGCGCCCGCCGGGACCGATCACGGTGGTGTGCAGCGACTCATAGCCGGTCGATTTCGGGAAGGAGATCCAGTCGCGCAGCCTGCGCGGGTTCGGCGTGTATATGTCGGTCACCAGCGAGTAGATCTTCCAGCAATCGGCCGCGTCGTTTTCGACCGTGCGGTTGAGAATGATGCGGATGGCGAAAAGATCGTAGACCTTGTCAAAATCGACTTTCTGGGTTGCCATTTTCCTGCGGATGGAAGGAATTGATTTGACCCTGCTCTTCAGCTCGCACTCGAAACCATGTTCCTGAAGGATATCCCTGATCGGCTGGATGAAATCGGCCGTATACTGATCGCGGTCGGCCTTGGTATCACTCAACTTCTGCTCGATCAGTTCATAGGTTGCCGGATCGAGGTACCGCATGACCCGGTCCTCCAGTTCATTTTTAATCTTGTACAGCCCAAGCCGGTGGGCAATGGGAATAAAGAGCGCCTGAGTTTCCCCGGTGATCATTTTTTGTTTTTCCGCAGGATAATCAGAGAGATGGCGCATGTCGTACAGGCGCATGCCAAGCCGGATCAGCAGCACACGAATATCATCGGAGAGGGTGACAAGCAACCCGATGAAATTTTCCTTGTTGGTATCGTACTTGGTTGTATCGATACGCTCAAGCTTATGGATCCCTTCAATAAGTCCGTTCACGGATTTGCCGTAATCAGCCTCAATCGCTTCGGGAGACAGTATGCCTTTGTCGGCCACATTTTTCAGCATCACGCATTTCACCGATTCCCGGCCAAGCCCCATTTCATCCACGATGATCTGCGCGGTTTCCAGCACCATCCCGACGTACCCGTCATCCTGGTCGCGGGCCGACTGGTTCAGCATCACGGCAAATGCTTTCCTCAGGGTGGTCTTATCACCCTGAAGTTCTTCGTATTCCAGCAGTGTCTCCAGGGTCAGTTCCGATTGTCCTTCCTGTGTAAAGGTATCTGTCATCTGTTTTTTTTCATAATAATTCTGCTGCATAAACCAACGCAAAGGTAGTCGAGATATTTCAAAAATTGTTTGGGCAATTTAGAATTATTCTTAATTTAGTAGGCTTGAATTAAACCGGCAACTTCAACTCATCCATGTTTCGAATAGAAAGCAAAATAGACACTAAAAACCCGGAATTTCAGCTGAACCGGGATGAATACCTGAAATTGCTCAGGCGATTTAAGGAGACCCTTTCCACCATTAAAAAGGGAGGTTCCGAGCAGGCTGTTTTAAAGCACAAGGAGCGTGGAAAATTGCTGGTCCGCGAGCGCATCGACCTGCTGCTCGACCGCAACACGCCGTTTATTGAATTGTCGGCCCTGGCAGCCTTCGGGTTGTACGACAACGGTTTTCCCTCGGCCGGCATTGTTACCGGCATCGGGGTGATCCACGGGAAGGAGGTGATGATCATCGCCAACGATGCTACCGTAAAGGGCGGTACTTATGTCAAGGAAACCATCAAAAAACATGTGAGGGCCCAGGAGATCGCACTTGAAAACCGCCTCCCGTGCGTGTACCTGGTCGATTCCGGCGGGGTTTTCCTGCCTGAACAGGCCAATGTCTTTCCCGACAAATATGATTTCGGACGGTTTTTCTTCAACCAGGCAAGGCTGTCGTCAAAGGGAATCCCCCAGGTCGCGGTGGTGATGGGTTCGTGCACGGCCGGCGGGGCGTATGTCCCGGCGATGAGCGACGAGACTATCATCGTGCGCAACCAGGGTACGATCTTTATCGGCGGGCCGCCGCTGGTGAAGGCTGCCACGGGGGAAGAGGTTACGGCCGAAGAGCTTGGCGGCGCCGAGGTGCACACCATGATATCAGGGGTGGCCGATCACCTGGCCGAAAATGATGTTCACGCCATCCAGATCTGCCGGAATATCTTTGAATCGATCCGCAGGCATGAATACCAGTCATTGGAAACCAGCCCGATCGAAGAGCCTTATTATAATCCGGAAGACCTCTATGGAATTCTTCCCATCGACCTGAAAAAGCCGGTCGACTCGAAGGAGATTATCGCCAGGATGGTGGATGGCAGCCTTTTCCATGAATTCAAGGAACGTTACGCGCCAACCATTACCACCGGGTTTGCAAGGATCATGGGTTACCCGATCGGCATCCTCGCCAACAACGGCGTGCTTTTCGGGGAAACCGCGCTGAAAGGTGCTCACTTCGTGGAGTTGTGCACCTCAAGGAACATTCCCATTCTCTTTATGCAGAACATCACGGGATTCATCGTGGGCAAGCAGTATGAGCGCGCCGGGATTGCACGCGACGGCGCAAAGTTTGTGCACGCCGTGGCCAACGCCAATGTCCCCAAGTTTACGGTGGTATTCGGCGGTTCGTTCGGGGCCGGCAATTACGCCATGGCCGGCCGTGCCTATGAGCCACGCTTCCTGTTCATGTATCCCAACTCGAAGATCTCTGTGATGGGAGGGGAACAGGCCGCCGGGGTGCTGATCACGGTGAAGGAAGAGCAATTGAAAGCCGCCGGGAAAAGCCTGCTGCCCGAAGACCGGGAGAAGCTGCGCCAAACCATCCTGAAAAAATACGAAGACGAGGGGTCTGCTTACTTCAGCACTGCCCGCCTCTGGGACGACGGCATCATCGACCCGGTCGATACCCGGAAGATTCTTGGGCTGGCCATTGCCATTTCGCAAAACAGGAGGTATGAGAAGACGGAGAATGGGGTGTTTAGGATGTGATGGACTAATTATGAATTAAGAATTAAGAATTTGGGGGTTGGCGGCAGGGTTGATGAAATTTGATTGAAAAGACATTTAAAAGATTAACAAACTAATCTTTTTTCGGCTAAAGCCGGTTTTATTGTTGGCCATTACAATCCTCCAGCTAAAGCTGGAGGCAATTCAAAGCCCCGGGCTTCAGCTAAAGCTGGAGGCAATTCATAAACCTCATAGTAAAAGTGCAAATGAAAGGATAAATTGAATTATTTTGGCACAACCCAATTTGATGAAGCAACTGTTTCTGGCAGTTATTCAAATGAGCAGATATGAATTGCCACTGGCTTCAGCCAGTGGAGTGGAATGCAGACAACCAGTTCGGCTTTAGCCGAATATTGACAACTTATTTATATGAAAATTTATTCGACCATAGAAACCATCAGCGACCAGGGTGTTCTCACGATCCGGCTGAACCGGCCGGAGGTACACAACGCCTTCAACGAGACCATGCTCCGAGAGCTCACGGAATGTTTTGAAACGCTGGACCCGGACACCCTTTGCGTGGTCCTGCGCGGAAACGGCAGGTCCTTCTGCGCCGGCGTCGACCTGAACTGGATGAAGGCTGTTTCACAAAACAGTCATGAACAGAATTACACCGAAAGCCTGTTGCTGGCTAATTGCTTTTTGTCCATCTATACCTGCCCCAGGCCAACAATTGCGGTGGTTCATGGCGTGGCCCTCGGCGGCGCCAATGGGCTGCTCTCGGCATGCGATATGGCCTACTGTTCCGATGATGCCACTTTTTCGCTGAGCGAAGTCAAAATCGGGATCGTGCCCGCGTGCATCTCACCCTATGTCATCAAGCGCATCGGGGAGTACGGCGCCAGGGAACTGATGATCACCGGCAGGCGGATCAATGGCAAAGAGGCTGAAAATTTCAGGTTGGTGAATAAATCGGTCGCGCCCGACAAGCTGGAAGATGCGCTCTCAGAGGTGATTGCCCTGTTGCGAACCAGTGGGCCGAAGGCGATGAGCCACTGCAAAACACTGATCCATGACGTGTCTAACAAACTGACGCTGGCCGAAGCCTGCGACTACACTGCCCGGATGATCGCCGACATCAGGGCTTCAGCCGAAGGACAGGAAGGAATGAATGCTTTTCTCGAAAAACGTAAACCGAACTGGGTAAAATAACATGCAGGCAATTCATAAAATACTCATTGCAAACCGCGGTGAAATCGCCGTGAGGGTTATGCGGACCGCCAGGAAACTGGGGATCAAAACTGTAGCCGTATATTCACAAACCGATGCCGATTCATTGCATGTTTCAATGGCCGACGAAGCCTGGTGCATCGGCGAAGTCGAGCTGGCAGACACCTACCTGAACATAGCCAAAATTATAGAGGTGGCCGTCAATTCGCACTGCGACGCCGTTCACCCGGGATATGGCTTCCTGGCCGAAAACCCGCTGTTTGTCGATGCCTGTGAAAAAGCCGGCCTCATTTTCATTGGCCCTACTACCCGCGCCATGAAGATCATGGGCAACAAGATCGAAGCCCGCGCTTTCGTCAAGGAGATCAACATCCCGATGACTGAAGGGGTTACCGGCACAAAGGAAGAACTTGAAAAAACCGCATTCCGGATCGGCTTCCCGGTATTGCTGAAAGCTGCTGCAGGCGGAGGCGGCAAGGGGATGCGCATCGTTTACCGGGAGGAGGAGCTGGCGGAAGCCATCGAATCGACCAGCCGGCAGGCAAAGGCGTACTTTGGCGATGAAACCGTTTACATCGAAAAATTTATTGAAGAACCCCGTCATATCGAAGTGCAGATCCTGGGTGACAATTACGGGAATGTGATCCACCTTTACGAACGCGAATGCTCTATCCAGCGCCGCTACCAGAAGATCATCGAGGAGTCCCCCTCCCCGACCCTTACCCCGGAAGTCCGCACCAGGATGGGCGAAGCGGCAGTCGCCATCGGCAAGGCGATCGGCTACAACAACGCCGGCACCATAGAATTCCTGGTCGACAAAAACCTTGGTTTTTACTTCCTCGAGATGAATACCCGCATCCAGGTGGAGCATCCGGTAACCGAGATGGTCACCGGGATTGACATCGTGGAAGAACAAATCCATGTTGCTGCCGGCAATAAACTGCGTCTGAAGCAGGAAGATATCAGGCAGCACGGCCACGCCATCGAATGCCGTATTTATGCCGAGGACCCGGCCAACAACTTCCAGCCTTCGCCCGGAACAATGACTTTTTACCGGGAGCCTGTGTTGCCGGGAATCCGCATCGACAGCGGCATCGGTACCGCCACGGAGATTAAGAGTTCATTCGACCCCATGATCTGTAAGCTGGTTGTGCTGGGCAAAGACCGCCCCGAAGCCAGCCTGATCATGCTGCAGGCGCTGAACGATTACATCATCCACGGGATCAATACCAACATTACCTACCTGGTGAAGATCCTGCAAAGCGATGCCTTTATCACCAACGCTGTTTCCACGCGGTTTTGCGACGAGCATACCGCGGCCCTGGCGGCTGAAATTGCAATTGAAAAAGCTGAAATCCCACCGCATGTTCCCATCATTGCCTACCTGATGTTCATGCTGACCCGGCGCTACGGAAAAGATGAAAAGCCTAATTTGTGGGAAAAGACAGGCTATTGGAGAGACCTGATGGCCATCCGGCTTCAGTTCGAGGAGACGGAATATGTGGTCGGCATTCCGCGGTTTTCAAATGTTCAATTTTCATTTGAAATCCAGGGAAAACCGTTTCAATCAACGATGGGTCCCTGTTCGGAACACAGCATCGAATTTACCATAGGTCATCACAACTACCTCGCCTGGATCTCCGAAGACAAAGAAAACCTCGCCTGCCTGACTATCGGCGGCCATGTGTTCAGGTTGAAGCGGCACGACATTCTTACCGAGTCGGTTACCGCTTCTGCTTTCGACACCACCGGTCACGACAGCGATCACGTTATCTCTCCCATGCATGGCAAAGTGATCAAGATCAATGTGAAAGCAGGGGATGCCGTGAAAAAAGGCGAT
The DNA here is from genome assembly GCA_903913885.1 of uncultured Bacteroidales bacterium. Lineage (GTDB taxonomy): Bacteria > Bacteroidota > Bacteroidia > Bacteroidales > FEN-979 > CAIVAT01. The sequence continues at coordinate 8,994 of CAIWMX010000125.1, forward strand.
GTCCTGCTGATCATCGAAGCCATGAAGATGGAAAACCTGATCGTTTCGCCGCGCGACGCCGTTGTGATGGAGGTTGGGGTTGAAGTGAATGACAGGGTGGAGAGCGGGAAGGTGCTGGTGGGATTTGAGGATGTGATGATTTGCTGATGTGCTAATGTGCTGATGTGCTAATGTGCTAATGTGCTAATGTGCTAATGTGATGATGTGATGATGTGCTAATGTGCTAATGGGCTGAGGGGCTGAGGGGTTGGGTTTCATTGTTCAGTCATCTTTTTTATTAATTTTTTAAAATTTTGCAGATGAATTTTCCAAAGAAAGTAACAATTGGCGATATAACCGTCAGGGACGGTTTTCAGCATGAGGAGATTTTTATTCCCACCGATGCCAAGGTGTGGTTGGCAGAGCAGCTGATCCTGGCAGGGTTCAGGCACATCGAGGTGACCAACCTCGGCAATCCTTCCGGGATGCCGCAGTTCAGGGACGCCGACGAGGTGCTAAAACGGCTTCGCGCAAGCAAGCTGGTGGCTCCGTTGATCGGCCAGGTTTCTGTCACCGCCATCACCATCCGCGAAAAGGCCATCGAGCGCGCCATCCAGGCCAGGAAAGAGGGCTGGGGCCCCGACCGTATCCTGCTGATGGTGTCGACCAGCGAATCGCATCATCGCAAGAACTCAGGGCTCAGCCTCGACGAATACTGGCAGATGGCGGCAAAATACATCCCCCTGGCACGCGAAGCCGGGCTCAAGGTGAACGGCACGGTGAGTACCATCTGGGGTTGCCCCATCGAAGGTCCCACTAAAATGGAAAAAGCCATCGATTTCACGAAACGGTGGCTTGACATCGGGGTGAACGATGTTGAACACGCCGATCATGATGGTTCGGCCTCCCCCGACCGTGTTTACCGGTACTATTCGATGCTGCTTGATTCAGGTGTCAGGGTTGAAAAGCAAATCGTTCATTTTCACACGACACGCGGCTGGGGCATGGCCAACGTGCTTGCCGCCCTGCAGGCCGGCATGATCAACTACGAATCGACCATGGGCGGCATCGGCGGACAACCGGCCAACTTCGTCAGCGGGGTACCTGTAGCCGGAACCGGAAGTTATTATTACCGCGATCCGAACCTGGTAGGGTTGGTTTCAACTGAAGACATGGTGGTGATGATGGACGAGATGGGCATCGACACGCAACTGGATGTCGACAAGGTACTTGAAATCGGGTCGATGGTTGAACGGATCGTGGGCCGACGCCTTCGTTCCGAAGCCATCAAGAACGGCCGCATCCCCAAATCCCTGACAGGCAAGGGATGATGAAGATCATTGAATCACCGCGCGAAGGAATGCAGGGTTTTTCCCGCATCATTCCCACAGCAGAGAAGGCAAGGTATATCAATGGCCTGCTCCGCGTTGGATTTGATGTGGTGGAAACCGGCAGCCTGGTCTCACCGAAGTTCATCCCGCAGATGGCTGATTCAATGGAAGTACTGAAAAAACTCGATCTTACCGGCGTTTCAACCGGCATGATGTTTCTGGCTGCAGGAAACAGGGGTGCAGAGGCACTGGCAAGCGTGGATGAAATCACCCATATTTCCTATCCATTCTCCATCTCTCCGGCCTTCCTCCTACACAACCTGAACACCACGGTGGAAGAGTCTCTTCAAACTGCCGGGAAAATCGTGAATCTTTGCACACAACACGGCAAACAGGCTGTGATCTATATTTCAATGGCTTTTGGCAATCCGTACGGCGATCCCTGGAACATCAGCCTCCTGGTTCAATGGGTCGGGGAACTTTACAAATTGGGTGTCAGGACTATTCCACTCTCCAATGTCTCCATCCAGATCGGCGCCAAACAGATCGCGGATGTCTACTCAACCCTGCTGCCTTTGTTCCCGGATGTTGAATTCGGGCTGCACCTGCACACCTCCGGCGATGGCTGGCACGACAAGGTCAATGCTGCGTACCTGGCAGGTTGCAGGCGGTTTGACGGGGTGCTTACCGGTTTGGGCGGTTGTCCGATGGCCGGGGGGGTGATGCTCGGCAACCTTAAGACGGAATACCTTGTGGAATTTGCAGGAGGTAAAAATATCCCTTTAAATATTGACAAGGGGGCGATTGAAGAGATGGTTGGGATGGCGGAAAAGGTCTTTTCGAATATCGAATAATGAATATCGAATAATGAATATCGAATATTGATTTTTAACCTGAAAACTGAAACCTATGTATTTGACAGAAGAGCACAACATGATCCGCAAAACGGTGCGTGATTACGCAGAGCGTGAAGTAAAACCGGTGGCAAAGGAACTTGACGAAAAGGGGGAATTTTCGATTCCGCTTACCAAACGAATGGGTGATCTTGGTTTTTTCGGCCTGCGAACACCCGTTGAATATGGCGGTATCGACATGGACACCCTGGCCTATGTCATTGCGGTGGAAGAGCTTGCGCGCGTCGACAGTTCACAGGCAGCCACCCTGGCAGCCCATATTTCGCTGGGAATAGGTCCGATCCTGAATTACGGTACCGATGAACAGAAGCAGAAGTACCTGCCGATGCTTTCGACGGGTGACGCGCTATGGGCTTTTGGCCTTACCGAGCCGGATGCCGGGAGCGATTCGCGCGCCACAAAGACGACCGCACGGCTGGAAGACGATCACTGGATCATCAGTGGGTCCAAGATCTTTATAACCAACGGGGCCTCCAGCATCAACAAGGGTGCAACCGTGCAGGTGGTTTCGGGCGAGACCAGCGGCCAGAAGGAGTTTTCTACCATCCTGGTGGATGCCGACACTCCCGGGTTCAAACGCGTACCGATGCATGGCAAGATGATGTGGCGGGCCTCGGATACCTCGCAGCTTTTCTTCGATGAATGCCGGGTTCCCGCATCTAACCTGCTTGGGCGGCGCGGCGACGGTTCGCATATCATGCTCAGCACGCTCGACAGCGGCCGGCTGGCGATCGGCGCCATGGGTCTGGGCCTAGCCCAGGGAGCCTTTGAAATGGCGCTGACCTATGCCAAAAGCCGCAAGCAATTCGGCAAACCCATCGCGCAGTTCCAGGTCAACGCATTCAAGCTGGCCGACATGGCCACCAAGATCGAACTGGCGAGGAACCTGCTCTACAAAGGTGCCTGGCTGAAATCAAACGATCAGCCCTATGCCAAGGAGGCCGCCATGGCCAAACTGTATTGTTCTGAAATCGCCCGCGAGGTGGCCGACGAAGCCGTTCAGCTCCATGGCGGTTACGGGCTGATGAAGGATTATGACATCGAACGTTTCTACCGCGACCAGCGCCTGCTCCAGATTGGCGAAGGTACTTCGGAGATCCAGCGTATGGTGATCTCCAGGTACATCGGCTGTTTTGACTGAGATATCAAGCCCCGGGAAATCCTCCGGGTTTGATCTTCCCATGCCGGCATCCGGTCCCTACCGGACTTGTTTTGTCATAAGTATAAATAAATCCTTACTGTGGGTGTAATTTAAAGCCTGAACAGTGAATAATCCGGATTTATTGTCTCATAAGCAGCCATCCTGATCGGGATTGCCGGGTATGCATTTGCAAAAACCTTATATTTTGAAGGATTTATAGCATCGGCTTTGTATTTCGACTCCATGGCAAATTCCTCCCCGGCAGCAGGAGCCACGATAAAATCTATCTCATTGCCATTGATTGTTCTCCAATACCTTATAATGTCATGCCCGTACAATTGCCTTAGCCGGATGTACAGGAAATTTTCGGCGACCTGGCCTTTATCTATTCGCAGTGGCGCCCGTTCCCACTGGTTAATCAGCGCATTCCTGAAGCCAAGGTCATTAAAATAAACTTTTGGCATTTTTGACAGTTCTTTTCGCAAATTCTGATAAAACGGGCGAACAAGGTGAATGTGATAACATTTTTGCAGGATATACAAATAATTCTCTATTGTTGCTGACGCAAACCTAAGTGAGTTGGACAACTCATTTGAATTTAACAACTGTCCGGCCTGGCTGGCCAGAACCTGCAGCAGTTGACTGATTTTCAGGAAATCACTATGGCTTGATTCCAAAACATCTCTTTTCAGATAGGTTTTCACAAGATCCCGCAATATCTCCTTTTTCTCCTCCGGGTCATTTTCCAATACGACCGCAGGATAGCCACCGTAGGAGATATACTCGTCGAACATCATAAAGATGTCACGATGAACCAGCGAAGTATATGCGTGATCCTGTCGCATCTGTTCCCACTCAGTTATCCATGCAGGAAAACCTTTAAACTGAAGGAATTCTTCGAAATCGAGCGGGAAAAGCTCAAATATTCTTTTTCTGCCGGCCAGGGAATCGTGGAATTTCGTGTCAAGGTAAAATGCACTGCTCCCGGTGGCAACTATTTTCAGCCAGTCTCCGTTAAGGTCATAATGATATTTCAGAAAATTCGATGGATCCTTAGCATACTGGACTTCATCGATCAGCAGCATCACCTTTGAAATCGATCCTGGTTGTGATGATGGCTGCTGCCCGATATATCGGAAAATGTTGGCAGGATGTTCATTTACTGCATTCAGGATTTCAGGGTTTTCAAAAGTCACCATAAAACAGACCTGCTCCTGTTCTTTCAGCCATGAGACCAATTGTTTCAGGATGGTTGTCTTTCCAACCTGCCTGGCACCTGTAATGATGAGGTATGAATTATAATATTATCCGATATTTTTACTATATATCGTGTAATATTATCTGATATCGCACTTTTTTACCCGGGCACAACAGGGCATGGATAAAACAAAAACCGCTGTGAATTCACGGCGGTTTTTGCAAGTAATGATAATCAGCTGTACTCGAATCCCGGGTTACGGCAGGGCAAGATACACCGTTCCAGAATGATTATTTTTCTGCCAGTCAAGTTTGTATTTGGTGGGGCAATCGGTGCCGGTGATGGGCTGGTTGTTGCTGTCAAATCCAAAGGTGAGGGTGGCGCTTTTCGAATCTGCGGGGATCTGGTGGATCTTTATACCTGAGCAGGGATCCCATCCGCAAGCCTGGCGCAGCACCACCGACTGGGTGATCTGGGTATAGAAATTCTCTCCCTGGCGGTTTGTTCCCCAAACAACAAGGTTTGAATAACTCTCCTCAGTGCCAAAGCCGTCGAGGGTGATGACAACCTGCGTGGGAGTGCCGGTAAAGGTCCTTTGGCGGGCAATGTTCCAGGACTTCGTGGTGTTATCGCTGAAAGTCACTGTTTCATGTCCCCAGGTTTTATGAATGATCGTTGTTACGCCCGTTCCCAGCTGGAAAAGCAATCCCCCTGTTACATTTTCGTGGGTTTTAACGCCATTCAGGGTAATGGATTTTCCGTTGGACAGTTTGGTGATGGTGAAGTTGATGTGCTTCACAATAACCGTTGCCCCGGCCTGGAACCAATGGGTGCCAACTTTCTTCTTAATTTCAACCTGGCCTGTCCTTGTACGCGTTCCTGCACAGTTTTTGCCATTGTAGGTAATGTAGTAGGTGATGGTATCGTTTACCACAGCAGTAGAGTCGACGGTAGCATTGCAGGGAACGCTCTCTGTTGATTTCAGGCTGCCACCCGAAAGAAATGCATTCACATCATTGATCGATTCATCCGAGGCACTCTGTACCTGGTTTTCATCATTGGCCAGTTGCTGCATCGACGTCGGATCAACGGAAGAATTTGAATTTTTGTCTTTCTTACAGCCGGATAATGAAAGTCCTGTAACGACAAGGAGCAGTGCCATGAGGCGGAAGATGCTTTTTGTTTTCATGATTTTTTGGTTTTAATTGATATTTGGTTTTCTGTTTCCTGTTGATAATACACCTGAAAATAAATCTACCCTGATGCCATTGGCAAAAATTATTTGCTTTTTTTCATGAACACTGGTAATGGACTGACAGTAAGCGATAATTGATTCACTGTACACACCCCGAAAAAGCCCAGTGCCCCGTTACTCAGGTTGGTGGATACGTTAGCTGCAGCAACATTGAACAATCCCCCGGTCCAGTTTGTTTCAAGCAGGAGTTCGCGGATAAATTCCGCGTGTGCCGGCGTGAGTGAATACCGCCGTTCGGTGATCACCGTGCCGGCCGGGAAATAAACTGATTCCAGCTGCGGGGCAAATACTTCGCTAACATCCAGTGTTGGCAGGGTATAAAACAGCATCCGTGCGTGGGTCGACAATGAATCCATCTGCCCGTAGCCTGCAACTGCCGACCAGTCGATCAGCAGCTCCCACATGGCCGCATCCGCGGTTCCGAAGGCATTGGCGACCCAGTCAACATAGTAAAGGTTGTTCTTCTGATCTATTGAATACTTCAATTCCGGAAAAAAGGTGCCGGGTATCATGGTTGCCTTGGCCGAGTATATGTTGCTGTTGTGGGAGATCAGCAGGGTGTAGTTCTTGCCGGGCCGGGCAAAGAAAGAAGGAACGGTTTGGTAGATCCCTGAATTTGCAGGGTTTTCAGTTAAACTCCATGTAGAATCCTCATTGCTGATGATCACACTGGCACCCGTGACCGGTGGCGCTGCCTGGTTTAACTGCCCCACTGTGCTGGTAAGGGTAACCCGCTGCGCTTTAACTTCATCGGTGATGATGGCATCAACAATGATCTTACCTGGTGCAGTCTCCCTGACCGGCCATGTGGTTTGTTTCACACAACCCTGGAGCAGGAATAACAATCCGGTGATGAACACGACTCTCCTCATCAGAACTGAAATTGGTAATTTATCGATGGAATGATGCCCGCCACGGAAATGGAAGTCGGAAGCAGGACTGCAGCCCCGTTCTGATTTGACGGAACCACAAAATCGCCGTTATCATTCATCATCTTGTTGAAATCCACTGAAAATGGGTTCATCCGGCCGTAGGCATTATAGAGGGTGAGGGCCAGGCTGTGCCTGAAGCGGTTGCCGGGCTTGTTAAAAGCATAGGAAACCGACAGGTCGAGCCGGTGATAATCGGGCAGCCGGTCATTATTTTTATCGCCATAAAGTGGGACTGAATAGCCGTTGTTGTAATAAAAGCCGATCGGGGTGGTAATGGCGCCCCCTGTCAGGTAGATCCAGTTTGCAGTAATGACCCAGTGCTTTTTCGTATCATACGAAAGGTTTAGGCAGATATCGTTGGGCCGGTCATAGCTTGCCCTGTAAACCTTATCCCCGTTAACGCCCGGGGTCTGGACAAATGCCCGGGACCAGGTATAGCCTATCCATCCGGTGAGATTACCTGTTTTTTTCCGAAGCATGACCTCAATCCCGTACGACCAGGCGTTTCCAAACCGCAACTCTCCTTCTATCAATGTGTTAAACAGCATATTCGCATGGTCCTTATAATCAAGATGATGATGAAACCATTTGTAATAGGCTTCGGCTGAAAAACTGAATTTTGATTTCGCCAATTCCCTGAAGTAGCCCACGGCTAGCTGGTCGGCTGTCAGAACGGGAATATTCGGTCCGCACGGTGCCCAAACTTCGAGGGAGGTAAAGGGGCTGGTGGAATTGGAGAGCAGTTGCAGGAATTGGGTCGAACGGCTGTAGCTGGCTTTTACAGCCGATTTCTGATCAACCTGGTACTGTACGTTGAAACGCGGTTCAGGACTGAAGGTTGTAGAATACCCAACCCCGTTGCCATACGCGATGGTATCGATCACCTGGTGGTTGGCGTCAAAATAGCACACTTTCGTCGGACCGATATCCTGCCATACCGGGAGCCTGATCCCATACCTGATGGAAATCCTGTCGCCGATTTGCTGTTCGTTGGACGCATACAGCACATACTCCATGGCATGGTATTGCGCCACGGCCGGGGCCTCTTTTGCAGTTCCATTCCCGTCAAGGGTGACGTTCCCGGGATTTGAATGGTGAAGGGTTGCCTCGATCCCCATTCTAACCGTGTTTCTCGGGTTCAGGTACCATGAAAAATCACTCTTGAAAGTCAGGTTTGAAATGCCTGAATTCCATGATCCGTTTCCCTCAAGCGGCAACGTAAGTGAATAATTATACTGGCTGTAGTTCAGGGTTGTGTTTGAAAACACCCTGCTGCTGAAGAGGTGGTTCCAACGGAAAGTGCCTGCCAGGTTATTCCAGTAAATGCCAAAGGAATTGGCTTCAATGGCCATCCTGCGGCTGAAATCGTCCTCCCCCGAATAAAAAGTAAAGAAAAAACGGTTGTTGTCGTTCAGCCTGAAATTGAATTTGGCATTCACATCATAAAATTGAAAGTCGAAACTCTTGTTAAGCGCGTTGATGTTGTTCATCCAGTTGAGTGTCGAGATTCGACCGGAAATAAAAAAGGAACCGCGTTCCTTCACGATAGGGCCTTCAACCGAGATATTGGAGGCGTAGGGCCCAACGTTCCCTGAAATCCCGAACCGTTTCATGTTTCCCTCTTTGGCTTTTATATCAATTACCGAGGATAGCCGCCCGCCAAACCTCGACGGGAAATCCCCCTTGTAAACCTGCACATCGTTGATGGCATCGGGTGCAAAAGCCGAAAAAAAACCGAACAGGTGCGACGGATTGTATACCGGCACTTCGTCGATCAGGAGCTGATTCTGATCGCTGTTTCCTCCCCGCACGTAATAAAGCGCTGAACCGTCACCATACGTCTGGATCCCCGGAACAGCTTGCAGGGCGCGAATAATATCAAGATCGCCCCCAAACCCGGGAAGCTGGGCAAGGGTCTTCTGAGAAAACCGGATCTCACTCATCTGCGGATTGCGCGTGACATTTTCCTGATCGGCCGCAACGATCTCCACCTCTTTTATTTCAAGCTTTTCATCTTCCATCTCAACGGTTGCCCGTATATTTTCGTTCATGCTGATATCGCGGTTCACCTCCTTGTATCCCATGTAGGAGTATACGATCGGATAAACCCCGCTGCACAGCGTAAGCGAATAAAATCCGTAGCCGTTGGTCATGGCTCCCGTCGTGGTGCCCCTTACATGGACATTGGCCCCGATGAGCGCTTCGCCGGTCGATTTGTCCCTGAGATACCCGCTCAGCGTAAACCGCACAACGGTGACCACGGCCCCGCCCTTTTTCACATTTTCCTCTGTCGTATAGGGTTTCAGAACAACATGGTGTTCGACCACCACATAATCGATTCCATGGTGATGCAGAACCTCGTCGAGAAGTTCGCTTACCGGCTTTTTCCTTACCTCGACGGTAACCAGCTGGTCGACCGGGAGGGCTTGGGGATTGTAAGAAAAATCAACCCCTCCCAGTGTCGAAATCTGCTTAAGAACTTCTGAAATAGGCTGGTTGATCAACTTCAGCGAAATCCGTTGCTGGAGGTCCTGTGAAAAAATATGGGTGGGAAATAAGAAAATCAGGATAATTGCCGTAAAGAGATTCCCGGTTATCCGCAAATTCAGACCAGTTGTATATTTCAGGTTAATTCGAGCCACGGCCGGAGAGTTCGATCCCTGCACCGGTATTCCGGATCTGCAAATCAAGTGTGGCTTTAAGTACATTCAGCACCGATTCGAGCGATTGTTTGTCAAAGGTAGCTGTAATCCGGCTATCGCTCAACCGGTTGTCTGAAATCAGGATGTTCGTATGGTAAACCTGTATAAGCAGTGCAACCACCTCATTCAGACGGGTATTGCAGAAAACCATGTGTTTCGTTTTCCAGGCAAGATAATTCGCGTCTTCATTAGAGGTCGTAATGATGGCATTGCCGTTGGCTGTCAGTTCCGCTTTGTCACCGGGCGAAAGGAAAGACATCTTCGAGGGGTTGTTTTCATAATATACTTTAACCTTCCCGGATGCCAGTATGATCTCTTTCGTATTACTGAGAGTATGGGTGTTGACGAAAAAGGAAGTACCCACCACCTGGATTCTTGCGTTCCCCGAAGCAATGATGAACGGTTTTGCCTTATCATGAGCAACCTCGAACCAAGCGGTCCCCTCCAGCATTACGTTGCGGGAATTGCCACTGAACTTCGACGGACAAGAGAGCACGGCACCTGCGTTCAGCGTAACAACTGTTCCATCGGGAAGCGTATACTCTTTCACTTCGTTGCCGGCGGCCAGCTGATTTTCAATGGGCGAGGCGAGGAAGTGAAAAAGCAGGAAGGCGGGGATGGCGAGCAAAATGAATACGGCGGCAGCGCGTAGCGACCAGGCTACGATTTTGGATTTACGATTTACGATTTCAGATTTCAGATTTCGGATCTCAGATTTCGGATTTACGATTGACGATTGACGATTGACGATTGACGATTTACGATTTACGATTGACGATTTACGATTTACGATTTTGGATTTTAAGACAGCCCATTCGTGGTCAAGTTCAGCAGAAGCAATGGTTTTAGTGCTGTCCAGCAGTTGCCAGGTTTTTTGATATTCCCGGAATACATCCCTGTGGGTGGCATCGGCTGTAACCCAGGCTTCCAGTTCCAGGATATCCCCGGGGGAGGCTTCTCCCGAAAAATACCTGATAATCAGGTCGGTATAATATGTGGAATTCGTTTCCATGGTTTTTGCTGTTGATTATACACCCGAAAGAGGGTTTACCCTGATGCGAGGTGGAAAAAAAAGTAGTGCGGTTGCGAGGTAGCGAAATGGTAAAATAGTGAAATAGTGAAATGGTGAAATGGTGAAATTAATAAAATTATAAGGGGAAGGTAGTCGGAGAGGCGGAGGCGCATGTGTTGCAGGGCTTTTGACATCTGGGTTTCGACAGTTTTGACAGAGATCTGAAGTTTGTCGGCAATTTGCTGATACTTCAGGCTGTGATACCGGTTGAGGACAAATATCTCCTGGCATTTTTCCGGAAGTTCGGCAATACTGATGGCAATTTTTTCGCTGATCTCCTTTTCAACCAGTTTATCGGGCTGGTCATAACTCGCGGTTTCCGCCAGGTTTTCAAGTGCCAACAGATTGCCACTGAACTTCCTGGTATTCCGCAGGTGATTCAGGCATTTATTCCTGACCACGGTTGAAAGATAGCTTTTAAAAGGTTTTGAAAGATCAATAGTGTGTCTTTTTTCCCACAGACTTACAAAGGCATCCTGCACGATCTCTTTTGCCACCTCATCCTGTTTGACATAGCTTTGGGCAAAACGGCACAGGCCTGGATAGTGTTCCCTGAAAAGGGATTCCAGTATTTGCTCGTTGAAAATACCTGCTTCTGCCATCAAACCCGGGATTTAGTAAACATGAACGGAAATCCGGATGCAAAAGTACAATAAGAATGGAGAAAAGGAAAAGTGGCGAGGTGGGGAGGTAGCGAGTTAGCGAAATTGTGAAATGGTGAGATGGTGAGATGGTGAAATGGTAAAATGGTGAAATGGTAAAATGGTGAAATGGCAAAATGGTAAAATCGTAAAATGGTAAAATGGAAGAGAATCAGAGGGCTTTCGTAATTTTTAATTTTTAATTTTTAATTTTTTCATGTGTACATGAACCGCTTGATCTTCTGTGTGGCGGTTTTCTGGAAGGGATCAGGCTGGGCGATGACGAGCTGGACCTGGGAGAATTTGTTCACGCGTGCGTTCACGTATTCCTGGAGTTCCATGCGGAGCTCCTCGATTTTCTGATCGGCGTAGTTTGCGAATTCGTTTTTCAGGTACTGGTACCTCAATTCGATTTCTTCCTGGTTGAAATGGACGAGTGCAATGAGTTTTCCTTTTTGTTCAATCACCAGCGATTCAACGACATGCCTGAAGTTGTTGATCACCGATTCGATATCTTCAGGATAGACATTTTCACCATTTGAACGTACGATCATGCTTTTAACGCGTCCCCTGATAAAGAGGTTGCCACTGCCGTCGAAGGCACCAAGGTCGCCTGTTTTCAGCCAGCCGTCAGGTGTGATCAGGTCGCTGGTCAGGGTGGGTTCCTTGTAATAGCCTTTCATAACGTTAGGCCCCCTGGCCCAGATCTCCCCTTCGCCAGAGCGGGGATCTGAATTCATGATCTTCAGTTCCACCCCGACACATCTCGGACCGGTTGACTGAAGCACGGGATGTTGCGGGTTGAAGCCCGCCAGCAATGGCGCACATTCAGTCATGCCGTAGCCGACGGCGTAAGGGAAACGGCTTTCGATCAGGAATCGCTCAACCGTTTTATTCAGTTTTGCTCCTCCCACGCCGAAAAACGTAAGTTGCCCGCCAAAGGTCTCCATGAGCTTTTTCCCGGCAACCCTGTGCAACACTTTTCGAACAGCCGGAATCTTATACAGGAGGCTGACGGTTTTCTTTTCGGTGAAGGCCGGCAGTATTTTTGACCGGAATATTTTTTCAATGATCAGGGGAACCGTAAGGATCGTGGTGGGCCTGACTTCCAGCAATGCCGGCAGTAAAAGTGCAGGCGTCGGCGGCTTGCCAAGATAATACACACAAGCGCCACTGTACATCGGCAGGATCAGTCCCAGTGTGTTTTCATAGGTGTGCGATAATGGCAGGATCGAAAGAAAACGGTCGGTGGCAAGAATTCGTTGTATTTCATAACCCTGAACGGCATCGAAACAAATGTTGCGGTGGGTAAGCATAACCCCCTTGGGTTTGCCGGTTGTGCCGGAAGTATAAATGATCGCTGCAATGTCGTTTTCCTCCACCGTATATTCATATGAAGGTTTCGCTTCGGGATCAAATACAGGCCAGTATTCAAACGAACGGACTACAGAAAAATCTTCGATCTTGACAACTTCAAGCAGGTAGTCGGTAGTAAGCCCAACAAGTTTGGATAACAAACCTTCTGATGCAAAAACCACCTTGGTCTCAGAATGCTCAAGCAGGGCAGCGATCTCAACAGGAAGGAATTCAGGAAGAAGCGGTACTGCAATGGCGCCCATGAAGGTGATGGCAAAATAGGCAACTGCCCAGTTCGGCTGGTTTGTGCTCAGGATGGCAACTTTATCCCCAGGTTCAATCCCCAGTTTTTCAAGAAAAGCAATGGCGGCCTTGATCCGGTTGCTGGTTTCGTTGTAGGTAAGCGGTGTCTTTCCTACCAGGGCCAACGCATCGCGTGTGCCATACCGGCTCAGTGTTGTAGCAAAAAAAGCCGGAAAAGTCAACATGGTATTGTTTTCCATGATTTGTTTTGCCCATGAAAAAACCCACGAAAAGCGCTTGCGGGGGCCGCTTCAAGGAAACATAGCCAACAAAGATACAAAGAAATATTTGGTTTATTTTTCAGTAGGGCTGGAATTCTTTTTTCTTCCGTCAGCAAAAAGCGCTGATTCGCATTTTTTTCTGTTGACTTTCAGTATTTTAAATTGTATATTTGGAACTCGTTCACAGGGATATTACATCCTTTGCTGTTTTCCTGAAATTGAAAAATTACCACATAGCCCCATCAGTTCTCAACAGATTCTATATAACCTATGCCGTTTTGTTACGAACTTTAAAAATCAACAGATGAAAAAGCTATTTTCAATTTTAGTTGTCGTGTTCTTTGTCGCACAGACATGGGCACAATCCACGGAATTCATTCAGCAGAAGGATTTCAAGGTGGAAAAACAAAAGATCAATGAAAGCATTAATGCCGCCAGGAAGCAGATCAGCGAGATAAAGAAAGGCCACCAGAAGATGGAGCAATCAGTCGACTCTCTGAAACGAAAACTCGGTATTTTTTCCCTGCAGCTGGCTACAGCCAACGATTCGCTTGTCAAAACCAACACTAAACTCAACGCGCTTCAGGAAACAGTTGACCATGAAAAAACGCTCCCGAAGGGGATCCGCTTCCTGATCATGCTGATTGTGCTTACCTTATTCATCGTTCTTTTCGTTCTGGTCTGGCTCTTCAAAAAGAAAGCAGACCAGGATCACCAGTCGCTTGTTGGCCTGGATAAGAAAACCAACGAACGGCTTGATTTTGAGTTAAACGGCATTAAAACCGAGATTCAACGATTCAGTGACTTGATCGCGAGTCTCTCCGATGAAATGAGCCGGAAATTGTCGGCTGGGTTGAGCACCATTGAAGGCAGGGGCCTTCAGCTGGAGCAGCATTTGAATGAAAACCTGGCCAGGATTGAGGGACGCATTGATCCAATCGGGCCCGAGATCGGAAAACTCAAAGAGGAGCAAGCCTCCGGCATAAAAAACCTGCATGAGAAGCTAAATTCCCTAAAACATGAATCGGACCTGTTGAACCAGGCCATGGCTGCACAGACTGCAAAACTGGAAGCAGAGGTCAGGTTGATGAAAGGCCAACAATAGCAGATCGGGATAACAAATAATACTATTAAGTTTAGCACTACAATTTCATTACTTTTTTGGTCATTTCATTGCCGTTTTGTAGTTTTGTGGATATTTTTCCACATCATCAAAAATTTGTTAAGGCATGAAAAGACTGATTATCCTGCTTTTACTTGCAGTTGCCGGTTTCAGCGTGTATCCGGCAATCCTGAAGGTTCCTGCACAGTATACGACCATCCAGGCTGCCATCAATGCTGCAGCCAACGGTGATACGGTTCTTGTATCGCCGGGAGTTTATTATGAGAACATCCAGTTCCGTGGCAAAGGAATTACCGTTGCCAGTCATTACCTGACAACCAGCGATACCGCTTACATTGATGCCACGGTGATCAATGGAAGCCAGCCTGCCCATGCGGATACGGCAAGTTGCGTGATCATCCGCGGGAGCGGCCTGGCAACAAGCAGCGATTCTTCTGCAGCCCTGATCGGTTTCAGGATAACCGGGGGTGCAGGCACCCGCTGGGAAGATGAACATGGCCCGGGAAGCTGGTACCGCGAAGGAGGCGGGATTCTGATCCAGTATCTATCGCCGCGCATCGGATTCAACCATATCACCTGTAACCAGGCCACCAACCTGCAGAACTGCGCAAGCGCAGGAGGCGGTGCCATTCGTTGCGGCGACGGGAATCCTAAAATATTCAACAACGTGATCGACAACAACCAGGGCCGCTATGGTGGCGGACTGGTGTTTAATTTTTCCGGTGCCATGATCAAAAACAACATCATCGCCGGTAATTCCGGCGGCGAGGATTTCGGAGGAGGAGGCATCTGGGCTTATGGCACCGACGGACTCAGTCGGCCAAGGATCGTGGAGAACAACACCATCGTGAACAATGCAAGTGCCACCGTCGGAGGCGGTATCAGGGCGTGGAGCGCCAGCATGACGGTACGGAATTCGATCCTTTGGGGAAATACTGCCGTAAGCGGGCCGCAGATCAATTATTCGGGGACAGTTCCCGTAGTCAGGTATTGCGATGTGCAGGGAGGTTTTGCAGGGACCGCTATTCTCAATGCCGCTCCCGTGTTTGAAACCATGAATTATTACCTGGCCACGCCGAGCCCTTGCATCGACAAAGGAGATTCAACGGCCGTGTACAATGATCCGGCAGATCCGGGGAATCCCGGGTTTGCGCTGAGTCCTTCCAGGGGGACCCTCCGAAATGACATGGGGGCCTACGGCGGCTCCGGCAGCGCCCATATGGCCGGCATTCAGACAGTATACGCCTCCGTGAATGAACCATCCGCAGCAGGCCTTTTATCCTTAACCGTTTATCCTAACC
The DNA here is from genome assembly GCA_903913885.1 of uncultured Bacteroidales bacterium. Classification (GTDB taxonomy): domain Bacteria; phylum Bacteroidota; class Bacteroidia; order Bacteroidales; family FEN-979; genus CAIVAT01. The sequence goes on from CAIWMX010000125.1 coordinate 24,463, forward strand.
CATGTTCTGATGTTCTGAATGTTGAATTTGCCCGGCCAAAAGCGGGCCGGCTGAAGGTTTTCATCTGCAATGCGGAAGGGATGATCGTAAAGACCATCCGCGACCAGGAGGTCACACCCGGCAGGCACACACTCTCGATACAGGTTTCAGACCTTAAAACTGGCGCTTTTTTAATTCACCTTGAAACTGGAGAAACCAGGGAAACCCGGATGTTCGTCAAAAAATGAGCAAAATTCCCGGTTGCTGATAATTCCGGCCGGTTTATCCGCTGTGTTTTACGGTGGGGATGTTTACCTTTGAGCCATGAATATAGAAGAACTACGGGAGTTTTGTCTCAGCCTGCCTGCTGTTACTGAGGATATCAAATGGGAGGAACACCTTGTTTTCTCGGTTGCAGGGAAAATATTCTGCCTCGCGGGACTTGAACCGCCATTGCAGGTTGCTCTGAAGGTGCCCGAAGACCAGTTTGATGAACTGACCCATACGGAAGAAATTGCCCAGGCATCCCATTTTGCCCGGCGCCAGTGGATGACCGTTCTTGAAGAGAGCAGGTTCAGCCGGTCGGAATGGGAACATTACATCAGGCAATCATACCAATTGGTAAAAGCGAAATTGCCAAAAAAGATACGGGAGTGCATTGACAATGAAGAAACCGGCAGTTAATCCAATCATCCAACAGTATTAAAATGACGATGAAACCGGCCTTTTCCGCGATACTTCCCGCAGCGGGCCTTTCAACGCGCATGGGACGGCAAAAGGCCCTCCTGCCTTATGGTAACGGTTACAATTTTGCCCAACACCTGTCATCCGGGTTTTCCGGTTTTGGCTGCAAACCGGTGGTGATGGTGGTCAACGAGGATTTTGACCCGGCAGCAATCGCTCCCGGCGAACTGATCTTCGTGGTGAACCGCCACCTGGAACTTGGCAGGTCGCATTCCATTCACCTGGGGCTTAAGCATGTTCCGGACCGGGTATCCTGTTTCATCCATAACATTGACAACCCTTTTCCGGGATTATCACTTCTGACTATGCTCTGTGAGGCTGTCAAAGATTATGGCTATGCCGTGCCGGTGTACCAGGGCCGAGGCGGACATCCAATCCTCCTGGGAAAGAACATGACGGAAGATTTGCGGAGCCGTCATGACCTCGGCGATTTCCGCCAGGCACTTGAAGCGTTTGAACGGATAGAAGTTCCATGTTCTGATGCACGGATTCTCATGAATATCAATACCCCGGAGGAATATCAGCGGTTCCTTTCCTCATCGGGTGACACCCGGGATTTCAACGGCACCTGAGGAATAATTACCCGCACGATCGTGGTTAATGCAGGTCATCACTGATAAAAATTGTAATTTTACATCAGCATCCTTGCAAATTTCATCAAGTTGCGAAATCCGATCGATAACAACAAGTGATAAAATAAACGGTGGTCATGACCCAGCATACGATACGCTTCCTTCTCGATGACCGGCTTGTTGAAGTTGAATTTCCGGGGCCACTTGGGTTGGAGCCAAATACCACCGTATTGAACTACCTTCGCTCGGTTTCCGGCCACAAAGGTGTTAAGGAAGGATGCGCGGAGGGGGATTGCGGGGCTTGTACCGTTGTCGTTGCCGAACCCGGCGAAGGCGGCCGCCTCGATTATCATGCAGTTGATTCGTGCCTGTTATTTCTCCCGATGATCCACGGGAAGCAGCTTATCACTGTTGAAAACCTGGCTGTTATCCGGGAAAAACAAAAAGTGCTTCACCCCGTGCAGCAATTCATGGTGGAGACCGGAGGAAGCCAATGCGGGTATTGCACCCCTGGCGTGGTGATGTCACTTTTCGGATTGTTTAAAAATCATGCCGATCCCAACCGTGAGATCATCGAAGATGCACTTACCGGCAACCTGTGCCGGTGTACCGGGTACCAGTCCATCCTCGAGGCTGCTGAAAGAACGGGAAAAGCGACCCGGTCCGATCATTTTTCCCTCAATGAACCAGCCACAGTTGCCCTGCTTGCAGCGATCATGGCAGATCGACCGACCATTGAAATAAGGACTGATAAGCACATTTTCCTTAAACCATTTACAATCGGGGAGGCACTCAGGTTGCGCTGTGAACATCCCTCAGCAAATCTGGTATGCGGATCAACCGATGTTGCCTTGCGGCAGACGAAGAAAAGGGAATGCCTTCAAACCATCATCGATCTTTCCGCGATTGACGAATTGAAGTTTTTCAGGGAAGAGGATGACCGGTTTATCATTGGCGCAGGGTTGCCGCTGGAACAGGTTAAAAAAAAGTCGGAGGGCAGACTGCCCGCCCTTTTCAGCATACTCAGGGTTTTTGGTTCCCTCCAGATCAGGAACCTTGCCACCCTGGGTGGAAATATCGGATCGGCATCACCGATCGGCGATACCATCCCGCTGTTGATCGCCTATAAGGCACAGATCCTGGTCAGGTCGGCGAACACAGAAAGCGCTGTAGGGATCGAAGATTTTATCACCGGCTATCATCAAACGGCCCTTCGGCCAGGTGAGCTGATCACGGCGATCGTTATTCCAAGGCCGGATCCCGCTGCCAGGGTTGCCTCATACAAGGTGTCAAAACGCAAGGACCTTGATATTTCAACTGTGAGTGCTGCTTTTTCACTCGTCCTTCAGCATGGAATCGTGTCGGAAATCATCATGGCTTTCGGGGGTATGGCAGCCATCCCGCGGCGTGCCAAGCTTACCGAGGAGTTTCTGACCGGGAAAGCCTGGACCAGGGCAATCATCCTTGAAGCGATGTCTGTATTATCCACCGAATTCACCCCGGTTTCTGATGCCAGGGCTGATGCTTTCTACAGGAGGAGTGTGTGCGGCCGGTTGCTGATGAAATTTTTCGACCCTGTCAGGGTGGTGGACCCCGTCAGGGTGGGGGACCCTGTCAGGGTGGGGGACCCTGTCAGGGTGGGGGACCCCGTCAGGGTGGGGGACCCTGTCAGGGTGGGGATGGCTCACGAAAGTGCAGTGAAACACGTCACAGGCGAATCGGTCTTCATCGGCGATATGCTTGTTAATGACCAGATGCTTACAGGCAGAGTGGTATACAGCAAAATGGCCCATGCCCTGCTGAAAAAGATTGATGTTTCCCAGGCGCTGATGGTGTCAGGAGTTTATTGTATCCTTACTGCAAGGGATATTCCGGGTGAAAACCAGATGGGCCCGGTTATCCGTGACGAACCTTGCCTGGCAGAAAACGAGGTCACCTTTATCGGGCAGGCCATTGCACTCATCGCCGCTGTAAATGAAGAAGCCGCACTGGAATCCGAACGCCGCATCATCATTGAATACGAACCGCTACCCGCAATCCTCGACATCGAATCGGCCATGCAGGTAAATAACCTGATCGCTCCTGCCAGGAAAATCGAACGCGGCGATCCTGATACTGCATTTATAAAGGCGCCTCATGTTCTTAGCGGTGTGTTGAAAACAGGTGCACAGGAACACTGGTATCTTGAAACTCAAACGGCACTGGCTATCCCGGGAGAAGGAAAGGAGATGGTTGTCTATGCTTCCAGCCAGAACCCGGCAGAGACACAGGCCATTGTGGCTGAAGTGCTGGGCCTAACGAAGAATGAAGTTGAAGTGGAGGTTAAGCGCATGGGCGGTGCCTTTGGCGGCAAAGAGACCCAGGGCAATCATGTGGCTGCCTGGGCTTCGCTGCTTGCAGGGGCAACAAGCCGCCCTGTCAGGATCCGGCTGTTCCGCGATGACGACCAAATCATGACAGGAAAGCGGCACCGCTTCCTGTCACGCTATGAAATCGGCTTTGACAACCAGGGACTGATCCTGGCATACAAGGTTGAACTGAACTCCGATGCGGGTTCATCCACCGACCTGTCAAAGGCGATTCTTGAAAGAGCCATGCTTCATGCCGACAACGCCTATTTCATTCCCGAGGTTTCAATCACCGGCCAGGCGTGGAAAACGAACCTCCCTTCAAATACGGCATTCCGGGGGTTCGGAGGCCCGCAGGGCATGGCCGTGATCGAAAATGCCATCGACCGCATCGCACGCTTCCTGAAGAAAGAACCCGCAGAGATCAGGTTCCTGAACTTTTACCGACAGGAGATAGCAAACATAACCCCTTACGGCCAGAAGGTTGACAATAACCGGCTGTTTCCATTGTTCGAAAAACTGGCCGCTACTTCTGACTACCACCAGAGAAGGGCTGAAATCAACCGGTTCAATGCGGACAACGAGTTTTATAAAAAAGGCATGGCGCTGACCCCGGTGAAATTTGGGATCTCTTTTACCACGGCCCATCTTAACCAGGCAGGTGCCCTTGTCAACATCTATACCGACGGTACCGTCCTCGTCAGCCATGGCGGGACAGAGATGGGGCAGGGACTGCACACCAAAATCGTCCAGATCGCTGCCTCGGAACTTGGCATCTCACCCGGCTTTGTGATGGTGAACGCAACCAGTACAGCCAAAGTCCCCAACACCTCTCCCACCGCCGCATCCACCGGAAGCGATATCAACGGCATGGCTGTCAAAAATGCCATCGACATCCTCAAATCAAGGCTTGCCGAAGTCGCTGTTGCAGAATTTGCATCGATCAACCCCGGCTATACACCTTCGCAGGATAACCTCGTTTTTGAAAACAACTTCGTTTACGACAGGAATAATCCTGCGGTAAAGACCGCGTTCTCCCAACTCTGCAAAAACGCCCATCTTGGCAGGGTCAGCCTTAGCTCCACCGGTTTTTATAAAACGCCCGGGTTATACTTCGACCGTGACTCCGGCCAGGGAAACCCGTTCTATTACTATGCTTTCGGCATGGCCGTTTCGGAAGTGGTGGTTGATACCCTTACCGGGTGCCCGACTCTGTTGCGAACCGACATCATCCAGGATGCGGGGGATTCAATTAACGAAGGCATTGACCGTGGCCAGGTTACGGGGGGCTTCATCCAGGGAGCAGGCTGGTGCACCACCGAAGAGATCAGGTGGGATAAGGATGGTAACCTGCTCACTCATTCACCCGACACCTACAAGATCCCCACCATCAACGATATTCCTTCAGATTTCCGGATTGAACTGCTCCGGAACGTTCCCCACCCGGGAACCATCCTGGGGAGCAAGGCAGTTGGGGAACCGCCTTTCATGCTGGCTTTGTCGGTGTGGCTGGCGATCAAGGATGCAGTATCTGCAGCCGGGAACCATGAAAAAGAGCCGGATCTCCCGATTCCTGCCACCCCGGAAGCGATCCTGGCCGCAATCGAAAAACCGGGTTGATTTACATGTCCGGTCCCAAGGATTTTGTGCTTGTAACTGAATCCGGAATGCTATATTTTTGCTTTTATTATGATAAAACTAATTTTGATTGCCGGAACAGGTGGTTTCCTGGGGACAGTCTCCCGTTTTCTCGCCTCCCGCTATTTTCAAAACCTCTTTTTTTCAGCCTTCCCCTTTGGCACATTCATCGTGAATGTTACCGGTTGTCTGCTCATTGGCATCTTTTATGGGTTATCTCAAAAAGGCAATATCCTGAACCCTGAATGGCGGATGTTCCTTACCGTTGGATTTTGCGGAGGGTTTACCACTTTCTCGACCTTTGCCGGCGAAAATATCGCCTTGCTGAAGGACGGCAATTTTTTTCATTTCACGCTCTATACCGGCCTGAGCGTTTTCCTGGGCCTGATGGCAACCTACCTTGGCAATGTTTTTATCCTCAAAATTATCTGACCCATGGAAATCACCGACGAAGTAAAGTTGCTGCGGATCTTCATCAGCTCGACGGATAAATTCAAACATGCGCCGCTTTACGAAGTGGTTGTATTTGCTGCCAAACGGTACGGACTGGCCGGGGCAACCGTGTTGAAAGGATTTATGGGCTTCGGGGCCAGTAGCGTGGTTCATTCGCAACGGCTCTGGGAGATTTCGGAAAAACTGCCAGTCGTGATCGAGATTGTTGACGAAGCCGCCAAAATCGACGGCTTCATTGAAACCATTTTACCCTACTTCGAAAAGATACCCAAGGGTGGCCTGATCACCGTTGAAAAAACAACCATCGTCGCTCATAAATCGGGAACCGGAAAAGGATTTTTCCACTGAACACTAAAATTTTCTCACTTGAAAGATCTACTCTTAAAAATCAACGCCCTGGCGGAAAAGTATGCTGACTACACCGCAGGGAATCTCTCGAAACTCGTAAAAATAAAATCCCTGAGTACCGGCGAGCAGGCTGTTGCACTTGAGTTGCAGCGACAGATGCTGGAGGCCGGTTTTGACGAGGCCCGGATTGACGGCCTCGGCAATGTGATCGGCCGCATCGGGAGCGGGAAAAAGATCCTCGTGTTCGACGGCCACATCGATACGGTTGATGTGGGCAACCCCGCGAACTGGACCAGCGATCCCTTTTCCGGGTCGGTGAGTGACGGATTCGTGCATGGCCGGGGAAGTGTTGATCAGAAGGGCGGCCCGGCGGCATTTATCACGGCCGGCCGTATCCTGAAGGAACTTGCCTTCGACGGCGACCTCACCATCCTCTTCACGGGAACCGTCATTGAAGAGGATTGCGACGGGTTATGCTGGAAATATATTGTAGAGGAAGATAAAATCATCCCCGATTTTGTAGTCATCACCGAACCTACCAACCTGAACATTTACCGCGGGCAGCGCGGCCGGATGGAGATCACCGTCGCCTTCAAAGGCATCTCCGCGCACGGTTCGGCGCCCGAACGGGGCAAAAACGCGATATATATGGCTTCAAAGGTATGCCTTGAAATCGAAAAGCTGAACGAACGGCTGAAATCAGATGATTTCCTGGGAAAAGGCAGCGTGACCATCTCCGAATTCGTTTCCGGAAGTCCCTCCCTGTGTGCCGTGGCAGACTATGCCCGCATTCACCTCGACCGCAGGCTCACCTGGGGCGAAACCAAAGAATCGGCTGTGGCCGAGATCATGGAGTTGGTTGAAGGAACGGATGCGGTTGTTGAAGTACTCCATTACGAAGAAACAGCATACACCGGTCTCCGATATGGCATGGAGAAGTATTACCCGACCTGGAAAATCGAAGAAGACCATCACCTGGTGGTTCGCGCCCAGGAGGCTTTTGCCGGCCTGTTTGACAGAGAACCGCTCACCGACAAGTGGACCTTCTCAACCAACGGCGTTACCATCAATGGCTATTATAAGATCCCCTGCATCGGGTTTGGCCCGGGTAATGAGGTGATGGCCCATGCACCGAACGAAAGAGTTCCGGTGGGCGACCTGGTGGCGGCTTCGGCTTTCTATGCGGGGCTGGTTTATTATTTGTCGGAGTGATTGTTGGGTAGTTGCTGATCTGGTAACATGGGGCTAAAGCCCCGGGCTGTAGTTGACCCTTTTTCCCCCGGCCTGAAGGCCGGGGCAATTGATAATGAGCTTCTTTGGCTTGATGATCGGGGCAATTGATAAAGAGCTTCTTTGACTTGAAGGCCGGGGCAATGGATAATGAGCTTCTCCAGCACCGATGAATTGCCCCGGGCTTTTGCCCGGGGTTGGGAATGCCGGCAAAATTGTTGGGCTTTACCCCAAACTTACAAACAACAAAATATTGAATATGAATCCTATACTGAATGAACTGAAAACAAAAGCAGGAGCAGCTTCTCAAAACCTTTTCGGCCGCGACTTCCTGCTTACCTGGGAAAAGAGCCTGGCTGATCTTGAAACCATTCTTACGATTGCGGAAGATCTGAAGATGCTCCGCGACCGGAATATCTCCCCGCGCTGTTTCGATTCGGGGCTCGCGATCTCGCAGTTCCGCGACAACTCCACCCGCACGCGGTTTTCGTTTGCATCAGCCGCCAACCTGCTGGGACTGGCCGTTCAGGACCTCGACGAAGGAAAATCGCAAATCGCCCATGGCGAAACCGTGCGAGAAACCTCAGCCATGATCTCTTTCCTGAGCGACATCATCGGCATCCGCGATGATATGTTCCTCGGCGCCGGGAATACATACATGCGCGAGGTCGGCAGTGCACTCGACGAAGCCTTTGCCGACGGGGTACTGCCAAACCGCCCGGGAATCATCAACCTTCAGTGCGATATCGATCATCCAACCCAGTCGATGGCTGACCTTCTGCACCTGAAAACGGTATTCGGTTCCCTGGAAAATCTGAAAGGGAAAAAGATCGCCATGACATGGGCCTATTCTCCCAGCTACGGCAAGCCTCTTTCGGTTCCGCAGGGCATTATCGGGCTGATGACCCGGCTGGGCATGAAGGTCGACCTGGCCTACCCCGAAGGATACGGACTCATTCCCGAAGTGGTTGACCTGGCCGGGCAACAGGCATCAGGCAGCGGCGGGGGATTCCGGGTAGTCAACACCATGGAAGAAGCCTTTTCAGGCGCCGACATTGTTTACCCGAAGAGCTGGGCCCCGTTTGGTGTCATGCAACGCCGCACCATCCTGCTGCAGAACAATGACTACGACGGACTGAAAACCCTGGAAAAGGAGTGCCTTGCCAGCAATGCCCGGTATAAAAACTGGGAATGCACCGAAGAAAAGATGAAAGTAACTCAGGAGGGAAAGGCACTGTACATGCACTGCCTTCCGGCCGATATCTCCGGAATCTCCTGCAAGGAGGGAGAAGTGGAAGCTTTGGTTTTCGAACGATACCGTGTTCCGCTATATAAACAGGCAGGATTTAAACCCTACATCATCGCGGCGATGATGCTTACCAACCGGTTTGAAGATCCGGCCGGGGTACTTCGTAACCTGGTGGAACGGAATAACATCAGGACGGTTTAATCTCTCCTGTTATTTCTTACCGGGAGCGAATGAACCCCTTACGTGTACCGGGCTTCCCCCGAGGATCACCATTTCAGCCCTGCCCTGCACCCTGAATCCTTCATAGATGTCAGAATCACACTGCTGGTAATGGTTGCCGACGGATATGACACCCTCAAAATCCGGATCCCAGATTACGATATCGGCATCATACCCCGGCAGCAGGTTCCCTTTCCGGTGCCCGTTTCCGAAAATCCGTGCGGGACCTGCGGATATAAGCTCCACAAAACGGTTGAGCGATATTTTACAAGTTACGACACCATAGGTAAACAGCAAACTTAAACGGTGTTCCACGCCCCCTGCCCCATTGGGGATTTTTGTAAAGTCATCCATTCCACGGTCTTTCTGCCCGGCCAGGTTAAAGGGGCAATGGTCGGTGGCCACCACATCAAACGTACCATCGGACAACCCGGCCCATAACCGCTGCTGGTCGAATTTTCCGCGGACCGGCGGGGAAAGCACATAGGGCATCACGTCCAGGTTATCCAGGGCGGCATTGTAAACGGAATCATCCAGCAACAGGTATTGCGGGCAGGTTTCGCCAAAAACCCTGATCCCGTTCTTCTTCGCAGTCGCAATGGCATCTGCTCCCCGGCGGGTCGAGGTATGCACAATATAGACAGGGCAGTTCGTGATTCCCGACAATTCAATGACCTTCTCAATGGCGCGGAGTTCTGCTTCCGGGGGGTGTGATAAAGCGTGGTACATGGCCCGGGTTTTGCCTTCAGCAAGGAATTGATGCTGTAGCCGGGCAATCATTTCGCCATCCTCGCAATGCACCATCACCAGCCCCCCGGCCGGGCCAGCGATCTGCATGAGCTGTTTAAGTTCATTGTAGTCAATCCCGATCGATTCACGATAAGCCAGGTAGGCCTTGAACGACTGGATACCCTCTTTTTCAATGCAGGGAATGATTTCCGCTGCAATTTTAGCATTCCATTCGCTGATGCCCAAATGCAGTCCATACCCGGAATGGCTTGATGAAGCCTCAGCCCTTCTCAATTGTAACGCTTCCGCCAGGGATTGCCCGCGGCGGGGGGTGACAAAATCCATGAAAAAGGTCGTTCCTCCGGCAAGTGCGGCCAGGCTGCCCGAACTAAAATCGTCGCAGGAGCTCCCTGCCTGGGTTGGCAGTGCAAAATGAACGTGCGGATCGAATCCTCCCGGGATCAAGTATTTACCTGCCGCATCGATGAGCCGGTGACCGGGAAACAAAGCAGGATCAAGGTTCCCGATGTTTGTGATGATCCCGTTTTCTATGGCAAGATCCCCCTTCCGGCTGGTTTCAGCCGTGACGATGGTGCCGTTTATGAGCAGGCTGGCGTTCATTTCATTTCATTTTTTCCCAAAGCCTCTTTGCCTGTTCACGGGATGCTTCAAGAATTGAATTTTCGTCAGCTCTCGCAATCCGCCCATCCTCCAGGATCAGCCTGCCTGCGGAAATAACATGCGATATCTGCCTCGATTCCAGTCCAAAAAGAAAATGCCCGACGAAATTATCCCCGTTGAAGGGCGTCGGCGTATCGTAATCAAAAACCACCAGGTTGTTTTCGCCATCTCCCTCAAATCCGTTGGATTGAAGATATTTGTGGACATTCCTGAAGCGGTGGTACGACCCGCCATAATCAATGGTATCGAAATTATGTCCGGCAAAAAATGCCGATCGGGCGCTGCGCAGCATGTCGCTGTGCATACCGTCGGTGCCCAGCATGATTCTTGGCCCCAGCCCTTTTGAATTAAAAAATCCAACCGAATTATTCAGGTTGCTCTCCATGTTTTCGACCACCCATACCGGCGATCCTTCAACCAGTCCGCGTTCATGATCATCGAGGTGAAGGCAATGTGCCAGGATGGTCCTGGGAAATTGCAGTACCCCGTTCTCCGACAACCGTTCGACGACCCGGTGGCGATAATGTCCGATGCAATGCTGCTGATCCGATTTGTCTTCGGCAACATGGATGTGAATCCCCGAATTCGCCCGCTGTGCGAGGCTGACCGCCTGCTTCAGCGTCCGGTTGCCCACCGTGAAGGAGGCATGCAGCCCGACCAGTCCCTGGTGTTTTGAGAGATAAGATGCACTCTCTTCAATCCCCCTGGCAGCATTATCCAACCCGTCGCGGTCTGAAATTTCGTAACAAAGTAAATGGCCAACCCCCACCTCATCAAAGGCCGCGGCGATGGTTTCCAGGCTGCCATCAACGGCAAACGGGGAGGCATGGTGATCAATAACAAAGGTCACCCCGTTTTTTGCACACGCCATGGCCGTAACCAGGGCGCTTGCCCTGATCATCTCCGTGTCGAGCGCCTTATCCAGGTTCCACCATACATACTTAAGGATTTCCAAAAAGTTCCCCGGGCTCTTCTTTGGCGCAGGCATCCCGCGGGCCAGCGCCGAATACACATGGTGATGCCCGTTGGCAAACGACTTTGTAATATATTTCCCTGTACAGTCAATTATTTTCAACCGCTCGCTGCCAGGAACCTCCCCTCTCCCCCGGGGAGAGGGGCCGGGGGTGAGGGCCGTTTCGCACGATGAGGGGCCGGGGGTGAGGGATGATGCGCCGTCAGATGGACCGAAGGTGAGGGATGATGCACCCCCATCCACCACGATATCCGTTTGCCTGAACTCCAGGGTTTCCCAGTCAATATATGTACCATTCTTCAGGAGAATCATACCCGTTGTATTTCTATTCAAATGTAAGGAGAAGTTAAATACCGGAAACACTGAAATTAACGCGATGTGGCCGGAGTATGGATGGTAACTTAACCTACAGCATGCCGCGGCAGAACCCGGAGGCAATATGATGACAGATCATTTTAACATTCCTGCACAGGCTCACAAATCCCATGGATCATCCAATAACCTGGAACATGACATTTTTAATGGGCCTGTTGTTAAACATGATCTGTTTTTCAATTAAATTTACCCGTGATAAAAAATAGGACCCGCATGCAAAAAGCAATGTTATGAAGGTAAAGCCAGTCTCAGTTTATAAGGTGCCGGAATATCCAGGGCTGGAAGAGTTCCTCCGCGATCCCGGCCTTTTGTCGAAGAATGTTCCGGCAAACTGGAGAAACAACGGGATTGTTTGGGCTGCCCTCGTTTCCTTCACCCTGGGGAGCCCCGGCATTGCCTGTTCCCAGAAAAAACAACCCCGTATCGAACTGATCAGGATTCATGAACATGACACTGGCCTGACGATCGGCGAATTTGAGGAGGCAGGCGACAGTTCATTTATTGCGCCCCTGTTCCGGCATGGAAATGGCATCGGGGCTTACGGCTGTGTTATGATCATGCCGCCTGTTTTTATTACCGAGCAGGAGGCAAAACAGATCATTATCAACGAATTAAAAAAAGAACACCTGGTATTTGACACGAATGCGCAACCCACGCACAAGGTTGTTGTAAAAACAAAGAAAACAATCTGGGAAAAGGTAAAAGGCAAATACAACACGAGGGATACCGTTGAAAGCCATGAGTTGAAATTCGACGGGTACAACAAGGAACTGAATTTTGCATTTTGTTTCGTGTCGAAGGAAAAATACAGGGTTTTTGCCGATTATGAGCCTGAAACTTCCTCGGTATCGCATGAAGATTATATAAAAACAGGGGAAAAACTGAGGGCTGCGATCAGTAAAACCAATGCCGTGAACGCGGTGATCTTTTACGAGCCCGTTCCTTATCCGGACTGGAAAGATCGTTCCGTCCGCCCGGATCGCGATCAATGGAAAACGGAAGGGAAAAAGGTTGCCATCGATTCCCTGAAAGCCCAGGTGGCTGATTTTGCCAGGTGGCTGCATGCTGAACAAATCACGAAGCAATAATGCACCTCACCCTCCATTTAACCACCTCCTGCAATTTAAACTGCAGCTACTGTTATTCTCCGCCTGCCGCCGGCGGCATGGAAATGACCCGGGAGATCATTGACCAGTCACTGAAATTCGCCATAAGGGAGTTTGACACCAACATCGGGGTCATCTTTTTTGGCGGAGAGCCCCTCCTGCGAAAAGACCTGATCGAATATGCCATAGTGAAGTGCAAATCAATGGAACAGGAGGAACACCACAGGTTCAACTTTCATTTTAAAACCACCACCAATGGCGTGCTGCTGGATAAAGATTTCCTGGAATTCAGCCGGGTGGCAGGATTGAATATCGGGTTAAGCATCGACGGGACACAACAAGCGCATGATGTCAACCGGAAATTCAGAAACGGTGAAGGGAGTTTCCAACACCTGGATAAAAGCATTGACCGGCTGCTGCAACTCCAGCCCTGTACCAACGCCATGATGGTTGTTACGCCTGAGAATGTCCAATGGTACGCCGCATCGGTGAACTACCTGGTAACCCGGGGATTCAGGTACATCATCGCATCACTGAACTATGACGGGAAGTGGGAAAGCAGGCATCTAAAGGAACTGGAAAAGCAATATAAAAAAATTGCTGTTTTATATAAAAAGTGGACACTGGCCGAGAAAAAATTCTATTTCAGCCCCTTTGAAATGAAATTTGCCAATCATATCCGCGGGAACGAGGATGACTGCTACAGTTGCCAACTGTCGAAACGGCAGATTTCCATCGCCCCCGATGGCAGGATCTACCCCTGTGTTCAGTTCGTAAAAGACGGGATCTCCAATACCGCGTACTCGATCGGCAATATCTTTGATGGTTTCGACAGCAACCGTGAAAGGCTCTTCAGCCGGTCGGTTGAAGAAAAAGAGGTCTGCAGCACCTGTGCCCTGAAAAAAAGATGCTACAATACCTGCAGCTGCCTGAACTGGCAAACAACGGGGTATATCAACACTGTTTCGCCGCTGCTATGCGAAACAGAACAGGTGCTGATCCCGATCGTCGACCGGCTCGGGGAGGAACTATTCAAACGCCGGTCACCGATGTTTATCCAGAAACAATACAACGTAGCCTACCCCTTGTTGTCGATGCTGGAGGATGAACAGAATTTCGTGAATTAACCGAACACAAACAACCTGACTATGGATTCCATCGACAAAACGGCAATGATATACCGGGAGAAACAACGATTTAAGCAACCCGCAGTGCTGATCAGCCTGGTCATCTCCGGTGTGGCCACGGCGGGGCTGTTCGGATTTGGCATATACCGGCAGATCTTCCTGGGACAGCGGTTTGGGAATCATCCCATGAGCAATGCGGGTTTGATCATTGCTACGGCGGTGGTGGTATGCCTGTACCTGGTGATCCTGTTCCTATTTGGATTTTCAACGCTGACCACCGTCATCGGCAAAAGCGGGATCAGATTCAGGTTTTTCCCTTTCCAGATGAAGGACAGGGTAATCCGATGGGAGGAAATTGAGACATCTGAGGTAGTAACCTTTAACCCGCTGCGCGATTATGGCGGATGGGGGATCCGGTCGAAAAAAGGGGTTCGCGTATACAACGTGAGCGGGAACAAGGGGTTGCAGTTAAAGCTGAAATCAGGTAAAATCATCCTGATCGGAACGCAGCTGGAGACGGAATTGACCCGCTTTCTCACTGAACTGAAAAACCGGAGCTGAGTTTAGAAGACGATGAATGATACGATCAATCCTCTACATAAGGCTTAAACAGGCAGGCCGGGTCGCCACCGGGCTTGGGCTGGGAAGATGCCTTTTCCTGGCAGGAGTTTCGGGATTCCTGGCGTTTCTGCTATTCCTGCAAACTGCCGCCTTCCCGAATTCGTTGTATGCCGCCGGGATATACCTGGCGGTTATCTTCCTGCTTCAATTAAACCGCCCTGACAAACAGTTTTTAAAAATCACGTTCATCCATCATAAAGTCATATTTCTCGCAGAATACCTGCTGCTGTTAATTCCATTGCTGATCTGCCTTGCTTATCATCAGCTGTACCAACTATTGACAGCAACCTTTGTTATCGCATTTTTAATCACACATGTGGACTACAAAGCGCGTCACAGAAGCATGAATACTATGATTCAACGGGTGATCCCTGCCTCCTGCTTTGAATGGAAGAGCGGGGTAAGGACATCGCTGGTCCTCATGGGTGTTGTGTGGGTTACAGGCATGTATACCTCATTTTTTATTGCCAGCGTACCTGTTGTTTTATTTTTTCTCGGTATTTTGCCGTTGGGGTTTTATGAACGGGGCGAGCCTGTTCAGATGGTGCTTGCATACGAGATGGGAGCAGTCAGTTTTATCCTGTATAAGATAAAGATGCAGGTTGTCCTTTTCACGATCCTCTCAATGCCGCTCATCCTGGCCTTTTGTATTTTCCATCCCGACATCTGGTATATCCCGGTCCTCGAGTTCCTTGTTCTAATCACATCCCAGGGTTACCTCGTGCTGGTAAAATATGCCTTTTACCAGCCAAACACCAAACCGGGCGGGGCCCAGGTATTCGGGCTGCTGGGAACCATCGGGCTGATCATCCCGATATTAATACCGCTTGTCTGGTTGCTGTCGGTCCGCTTTTACTTTAAATCTGTTTCAAACCTGAATTTTTACCTGGATGATTACAATTGAAAACTTAACAGTGTCGTACGGAACTACGAAGAAAGTCATTGATACATTGGATCTTGAACTTCCTGATTGTACCATTCATGGTGTTGTGGGGTTGAACGGGTCAGGAAAAACCACGCTGCTGAATGCCATTTACGGGTTGAAAAAAACCGATTCTGGCCGCATCCTGTATAACAACCGGAAAATCAATAAAAAAGAGATGTCTCTGCTCGTCACTGAAAACTATTTTTACCCGAACATTACCGGCCGGGAATATCTTGGTTTGTTCGATAACCTGGCGTTCGGCACCGACAAATGGAACGCCCTGTTCCTGCTGCCCCTCGATGATATAATCGACCACTATTCGTCGGGGATGAAAAAGAAACTGGCATTCATGGGGATCCTGAAACAGGACAAGCCGGTGATGATTCTCGATGAACCCTTCAACGGCCTCGATATCGAAGCCTGCAGGATCATCCGCCAGGTTCTCCTGAGGTTAAAAGATCGCGGAAAAACTGTAATCATCACATCGCATATTATCGAAACCCTCACGAATTTGTGCGACCACTTGCATTACCTCGAGAAAGGGAAAATCATCCTCACGAAAAACAAAGAGGAGTTCGGGGCGTTTGAGAAAGAGATCTTTGCCTCCATTGAAAATAAAAATGAAACGCTGATCAATGAACTGACGGCACATGGCCCTGACCACTTACCCGATTAACCCTGAAAAAAACGCAACACAACATGGACAATAAGAAAATAGTGAAGATCAGCAACATCGTGGGGCTCGTCTCGATCAGCCTGCTGATTTACTGGGTATTCATTTTTATTAGCATCACCGTTTTCGGGCTGAAGGTTTTCCGCGAAAACATCACCGAGTCGTTCTACCTCAGCATTGTCGGCATCCTCGCACTGATGTCCGGCGCCCTGATGATCAACATCATGTTCAACCTCACCAAGATAGCGGCGCATTTTGATGGGGAACCTGTCAAGTCAACCGGCCCCCGGGTGAAAACAAGTACATGGCTGATCATCCTTTCTTTCCCGGTGATCTTCGGCTTGTTGTTCCTTGGCAACTGGTATTCATCATACAAAAAGGAGCAGTACCTGGTCAGTTCGGCTAAAAAAATGATCCATGATTATCCGGCCATGATCAAAGAACTGGCTGAATACCGGTTTGATACGAATTACCTCAAAAAGACGGACAATATCATCTCCTACCTTGAAAAAATTGATAAAAACTTTCCTGCTATCAAGATTATCAGGCAGGACACGATCGGCGCCAACACCAATTTCCTATGCTTTGAATCAGGAATGGAATATGTCAAAACAAGTAAGACGAATTTCATCTATTCGTGTTCCTCCACCGAACGGGACTACCTGAATTCCGTGTATGCCGGATCTCATCCAACTCCGAAATTCGAAGCCAACGGCGGAAACTATGAATTGTATTACCCGGTCCAGGCCGGGAAGAATACAATCATCCTCTATTTTGCCGAACGCCAGCGTTACGGGAAAATAGGATCATAGCATGATAATAATCAAACCTAAAACCAAACCCTATGGAATCAACCGAAAAAGTGCTTGAAGCAATTAAAAAAGCAGGACAGCCTGTAAGTGCAGGACAGATCGTGGAATTATCGGGTCTCGACCGGAAAGAGGTCGACAAGGCCATGAAAAAGCTGAAGACCGCCGGCACGATCACCTCTCCGAAGAACTGTTACTGGGAAGCGGCGAAATAGGGGTCACCCGGCAGAAGAACTTTTCCTTTTCATGGGAAGTTTTGTCCGCCTTGTGCCATCGAACTGGCACAAGGCATTGGCAACGGCAGCGGCGGTTGGCACAAGCCCGATCTCGCCGATGCCTTTGGCGCCGTATGGCCCGACAGGATCAGTCACCTCAACGCCGATCACCTCAATATCGGGCGTGTTCAGGGCATTCAATACCCCGCAATCCGACAGCTTCGAACTCACCAGCCGGCTTCCCGTCATCGGCAGATCTTCGGTGAGCGCATACCCAAGTCCCATGTGAACCGCACCCTGGATCTGCCCCGCGAAGAGCATGGGATTCATGATCTTCCCGGCGTCGTGGGCTGCGTAAACCTTGTCGATCTCTCCCTGGTCGTCCAGGACAACAAGCTGGGCCGCGTATCCGTAGGAGTAGTGGGTAATTATTTTCTCCACCGCTGCCCCGGGTTTGGTCGTCCAGTCGCAATAATATTTCCCGGGATAGGTCTTTCCCGACAATGCCTGCAGGATATCGGGGGTAACAGGTTTGCGTTGATTTTGCTGATCATCCGTTTCCCCGGCATCTGACCTGTAATGTTCAATATCACTATGCAGCAGGCTGGCTGCATCGATGATCGCGTTTCCAAGGAGGGCCGTGGCCCGCGAGGAGGTAGTCATCCCGGTAGGCAACCCGGCGATGGTATCAACTTCCACATCGACCAGGGCGGCATCAATGCCTGTTTCCTGCTGCAAGGTCTGGATGGCCATGTTCTGCACACCCTGCCCCATCTCGGTCCAGCCGTGTTCAATGCGCACACGCCCCCCGGGAAGAATGGAAATCCTGACATCGCAGAAATCGGTCATCCCGTTGCCCACGCCGGAGTTCTTGATCCCGCAGGCCAGTCCGGCAAACCTGGCGGCATAAAATTGATCCTTCAGGGCGAGCAGGCAGGCTTTGATTCCCACACCGGCCTCCAGGACCTGCCCGGTTGCCGTCATTTTTCCGGAATCGAGGGCATTGTCGTAGCGGAATTTCCATCGGTCGAAACGGCCTTTTGCACACAGTTCATCGATGCAGCTTTCAAGGGCAAAGGCCACCTGGTTGGCCCCGAATCCACGCATGGCACCCGACGGGATATTGTTGGTATAAACGGTCAGCGATTCTATATCCACCGATGGAATGTGATACCCGCCGCTGGCATGGCCTGCCACCCGTTCCATCACCTTGGCGCCTACCGAGGCGTACGCACCGGTGTCGCCGATGGCACGCAGCCGGAGCGCCGTAAGCATTCCCATGTCATCGCATCCCAGTGAGATGTCCATCCAAACCGGGTGGCGTTTCGGATGCATCGTGATGGATTCCTCACGCGAAAGATGCACCATCACCGGTTGTTGCAGCAGGAAGGCAAACAGCGACGCATGTCCCTGCACAGTCATATCCTCACGCCCGCCAAAGCCTCCGCCGCATGGCACGAGCGTTACGCGGACCTTATCCTCGGGAAGCCCAAGCAGCGAGGCAACCTGCTGTTGGTCGACATAGATGCCCTGACCCTGGCTGAAAAGATGAATTCCGTCCGCATCCGGCATCGCGAGGGCTGCCTCCGTTTCCAGGAAAGCATGTTCGATGCGCTGGGTTTCGTAAACACCGGATACCTTAAAGGTGGAACTGGTTAACAAACCGGTTGTCTCCCCTCCCCTGCGGACCACGCATTTTTCAAGCAGGTTGGATTTTCCCGGGTGAACCTGGGCCGAGCCGGGCTCAAGGGCCTGCCTGGCATCCGAAACCGGTTCAAGCACTTCATATTCTACACGGATTAATGCTGCAGCCTTACGGGCAGTGGCCTCATCATGGGCAACCACCCCGGCAATCACGTCGCCGATGTAACGGGTAATTTCTCCCGTGCCGATCATCAATGGCCAGTCGCTGATGATCAGTCCGGTGTATCGCTCGCCGGGAACATCCTCTGCTGTAAAAATCCTGATTACCCCCTCAGTCTTTAAGGCCTCTGCAGTATTGATTGAGATCACCCGCGCCCTGGGATGATCGCTGAACCGCAGGGCACCATACAGCATCCCGGGCACCCGCATATCATTGACAAACAACCGTTTTCCGATAGCTGTTTCAAAAGCTTCATATTTTGGAAGGGGCTCCCCTACGCCGGAATACAAACCTGCCATGATGCCGTTGTATGCCGGGATTGCCGGTTTCGGAGGTGTTTCCCGAAGGTTTTTCACCGCCTCCTCAATGGCATCCACAATTTTTACGTACCCGGTACACCGGCATAGGTTCAGACTGATGGCTTTCTTGATATCTTCCCGTCCGGGGGATGGATTTTCTGCAAACAGCACCTTCGTGCGCATAATGAGCCCCGGCGTGCAAAAACCACACTGCACGGCGCCTTTTTCTACATACGCACTGGCAATGACATCGCGCACACCAGCGGGAATACCCTCCATGGAAATCACCTTTGCACCCGCCAGGAATTTCATCTTCCGGGTACATGACAGCCTGGCTTTTCCATCTATTTCAACCATGCAGGCGCCGCATGCCGCCTGGCCGGAACAGCCGTCCTTCACGGAGGTGATACCCGCCATTTCGCGCAGATAGTGCAGCAGCGACAGGTCACCGTCGCCGGTATATTCAATTTTCTGGTTGTTCAGGGTAAATTTGATCATATCAGAAACGTTGGGTTAATGATTGTTCCCTGTGAGATATTCTTTTGCAAATAGCCGTTCCACCTCACCGAAGTCAGTACCAACCGGTTCGGGTATCCTGATGGAAGACTGCACGGAGGCTAGGTCTTTCAGCCCGCTACCGGTTGCCAGCACGACATTTTTTGATCCTGCCGGAATAAGGCCCTGGTCGCGGTATTTCAATATGCCCGCAAAGGCTGCAGCAGCGGCCGGTTCACAGAAAATGCCTGTGAAACGCGCCATCTGAAGCGATGCCTGCAGGATTTCGGAGTCAGAAACAGTGATCATCTCACCCTTGTATTTTTTAATATAACCGGCTGTCATATGGAAACAACGCGGCACATCCACAGAGATTGAATCTGCTATGGTTTTGGAAGAAACTGCAACGAATTTTTCGTGATCCAGGTTATTGATCAGGTTGCTGCTTCCAATCGCCTGGACGCCCACCAGCACAGGCATCCGGTCGATGATGCCCAGTTTTAAAAGATCTTCAAACCCTTTACACACACCGGAAAAGATAACGCCGTCGCCTACCGGGATGAATACGCGGTCGGGGACGTTGTTTCCGAGTTGGCTGAACAACTCGCAGGCAACTGTTTTCTTACCCTCGATGGTGAGCGGGTTGTATGCCGTATTGCGGTTATACCAGCCGTAGTTTGCAGTAATCCTTACACTCAGGTCATATGCATCGTCATAGGTTCCTTGCACCGGTACCAGGGTCGCACCATACATCAGGATTTGTGTGAGCTTGGCCAGCGGTGCTGCAGCCGGGGCTACGATGATGGCCCGCTGGCCCTGCGAAGCGCAAATCCCGGCCAGCGAAGAGCCCGCGTTTCCCGTGGATGCCGCAACCAGGGTTGTGATTCCGTTTTCCCGCGCCCATGCCGAAACCAGTGCCGAAGCCCGATCCTTAAAGGAGAAAGTCGGATTCTGCGAATCATCTTTAACAAATACCTCAAAATCTCCAATCCGCTTGTCAGCTTGTCCACCTGTCCACCTGTCCACCTGTCCACTTGTCCACCTTGTTACCCTGTACAGCGGCGTCTCCCCGATCCTCAGCCCAGGACATGAATCCAGCCCGCGAAGCGGAAGCAACGGTATAAACGACTGGCCGCGTAATTTGTCGAAAAGCCCTGCTGACGGACTCAGTCTCCTGATTTCAGCATAGTTGTAGAGGGTCTTTAACACACCTTTCGGCGGTTGGCCGGGGATGTTGGCGGCTTCACACACCGGGCAAAGGTAGATTAGCCGGTCTCCAGGGTATTCCGCCCTGCAGTCATTGCATTCAAAGTGAAATTTATCGGCCATTTTTTTATACCAGATTTATCATGCCTAATATTAATGGGGCTAAAGCCCCAGATTCATCATTTGCCACACTTTTATCAGTCAGCTGAAGCTGACTGCAATAAATTTTCACTTCTACCATAATGCTCCCAACTATTGCAGTTGGCTTTAGCCAACTGAAAGCCAAATGGAGTATGATTCCATTTCCCGGCTTTAGCCACATTTTTTTATTCCTTATCCCCTTTAATCAGATTCCATCCATATTTCTCCATGAACTCCTCAATTTCTTCATGAAAACTCATCTAATGATGATGGATCTCCTGGTCGTGAATATACTGTCGTACTTTAGTTAAATGACTTTCACTTACACCCACCGCCCAGTAATCATCCTGCCAGATAAATTTTGCACGGATCAATTTTTGCCGGTTGATCCAAAAGGATGATTCCCCTTTTATAAGTTGAGACACTTTGCTGATTGTCTGATCCTTCCCAAGTGATATAAGGCAGTGTGCATGTTCTTTATATCCACTGATGCAATCAAGCCAGATTTGTTTTTCTTCTGCATTTTGTTTTATATGCTGAAAGAATTGTGTTCTCAATTGCGAAGAATGAAGGAATGGTTCACGGTTTTTAGTTGAAAAGACCAGATGAACCCAGATTCTGACCCAACTCATAACATTGTTTTTTAAAATGGGGCTAAAGCCCCAAATTTATCATTTTTCCCCTTTGATCAGTCAGCTAAAGCTGACAGCAATGGATTTCTCTGCTAATTTTTTATTCTGTTTTCAGACAGGTCAAACTGACTGCAATGGATTTCACCTTCCTTCAGTATTCTCCAATCTATTGCAGTTGGCTTTAGCCAACTGTAAGCCAACTGGGGTATGATTCAATTTCCAGGCTTTAGCCACATTTTTTTATTGCTCAGCCTTGATCCATTATTTAAGAAGCCCGGTCCTGTCGTTGAATTCATCGATCAGTTCATCCCAGCGGGCGGGCTGACTGAAAATTTGCGGCCAGATGTTCCGGTCGTCCCACAACTGGCGGAGGTCATCCGCGTCTTTCCCCTGTTGCTCAACCCAGGTAAAATACTTCAGGTTGTGGATGGCTTTGCGGTCGGCATAGCCTAGTTCCTTCATCCATGCCGGGGATGTTCCCAGCATGCACTTTTCATGATCGCGGGCAGCCTGCAGCCTCGAATAGGCCCCACGATCAGCTGTCAGCTCTTCGAGCCTCGATCCGTACATCGCGGCGGAATCGGTGGCAATGGTGACGATAATGTCGTCGGCGGTAAAATCAAAATATTTCGCAGTTTTTATGGCCGAGAGGATGTTGCCAATGCCGGAAATGCCGATCATATCAAGCTTGCCAGCCAAATCCGGATCCACCCCGTTCGATGCCAGATAACCCTGTCCTTCCTTTTCATTGAAGAGTCTTAAGAGCCTCATGCAATCCTCATCATCGATGGCAGTCACCACATCGGTATTCCTGACATTATGAATCCATGGAACATGCTTGTCGCCAATGCCTTCGATGCGATGGCTTCCGAATCCGTTCTGCAGCAGGGTCGGGCATTGGAGGGCCTCCGATGCCACGACCTTCAGGTGCGGGAATTTTGTGCGCAGGTAATCGCCGGCGGCAATGGTGCCGGCCGAACCGGTGGCCGAAATATAGGCTGCGAACTGCGCCCCGTTCCCTGCAGCAATCCTGAACGCCTCTTCGATGGCGTGGCCGGTAACTTCATAGTGCCAGCACGAGTTCCCGAACTCCTCGAACTGGTTGAAGATCATGCAATCCTTCCTGGTCCGGCGGATTTCCCAGCATTTATCATAGATCTCCTTGACATTCGATTCCGACCCGGGCGTGGCAATGACCTCCGCACCGATCTCCTTTAACCATTCAAACCGCTCGCGGCTCATCTCCTCCGGAAGAATGGCTACAGCCGTGACATCCATGAGGTACGAATCGAACGCCCCGCCCCGGCAATAGTTCCCGGTTGAAGGCCACACGGCTTTCTGGCAGGTGGGGTCAAACCCGCCGGTTATAATTTGCGGGGCCAGGCACCCGTAAGCGGCGCCTACCTTATGCGCCCCCGTGGGGAACCATTTGCCGAGCATCACCAGGATACGGGCATCAATTCCCGTCAGGGCTTTCGGAAGTTCGATGAAATTCGGCGGGCCAAACAGGCCGCCCGAGGCTTTTGGTTCATTTTTCCAGGTCAGCCGGAACAGGTTGAGTGGATGGAGGTCCCACAAACCAATGTGTTTCAGTTTATCCATGATAATTCCAGGGATCAGTTGCGGGTTCTGCATCTGTGCAAAAGTTGGAAGTATGATGCCCTTTTCACGGTAGCGGGCAATGGCTTTTTCAAGGACTTCGGGGTTGGTGATGTGGTTGATGAGAGGGATCATAGGAGATTTACGATTTACGATTTACGATTTACGATTTTGGATTTACGATTTACGATTTACGATTTACGATTTACGAATTCGGTGGCTTGGTTTACTTACGTATGATGAACTTATCAGGCAGGTTTCATTGAAGTGTTAATTTTTTATGCAAAAAGGCTGGATGTAGCTGTATTCTTCCGGGTCGGAGAGGGCGCACCAGCAATACGGTTCATCATTTACCAGGTTTGAAAAATCAAATTCTATTTTCATGAAGTAGTGGTTATTCTTCTTCTTTGTCAGCCTGAAGCCAATTTCTTTAAATTCCGGGTAATTTAACCTTGTCCCCTGTTCGTTGCTGTCGATAATGGTTTTATAAACAAAATCTGTTAACAGGTAGCTGACTTTTTCCCGGTACTGAGGATAATCCCTGAACAGGCTGTCGGTAATTAGTTTCACGTTGATGACCGTATCGTTGATAATTTCGGTGATAAAAAGGTTTCCACGGCGATGATCACCGAAATTTTTATTGATAAAATCACGGGGGTTGAAATATGTTTCGGGGGTGTCGTCAAGATGCAGGAATGCACTGTCTCCTATTTTTGATTTCAGATAGCCATTCACGACCTCGTTGTATCCTTCCATATACCTGGTCATTGGTTCGGTAATTACATCACCCTGGTACGCAAATTCAAAACCATACTTCTTATAAATACATACCGTGCAGGGGTCATTGAAATCGGGGAAACCAAAAGACTGCAGGCGATAAATTTTTTTATCGAGGTCCCATTGTGCGAAGATTTGCCCTAAGCAATAACAGGTTTTCGGATTAATGTTGCCATAATCCCAAATGGATTTTGTGGTATCTGCCCTTATTTCCAGGGCAAGCTTCAAGCAATCCATGTGTTGACCGAAAGCAGCTGCTCCCATCAAAAAGCAGACCACGTATAAACCAGGCAGGATTTTCATTTTTTTATCACGTCCATTAACGATCATACAACCCGAGCTGCATGGCCCCTTTCATGATGATGCTCATTTCTGCGGCGAATGAAAAATGCGCCTCCCTCACACAAGGAGCCAGGAAGCTGACCTCCGCCAGGCAGAAGTCTTCCAGCCGGATAACAGCCCTTATCTGGTTCGTTTCATAAATGTATTGTCCGTCGGCAAGGGTGAGGGTTTTAATGTTCTCCTTCTCTTTGAAGATCAGCACGTGCATCCCGGAGTGCCGGCTGAGGAAAAAGCCGTTTTCGTCGTCATTCAACGATTTCACCGAAAGGTGGATACCCGGTTTGTCGGCAAAAGGCCGGCCACCCGATGGACAAAAGGTAGTGCAGTTGCCGCATTCATTGCACAGGTCCCTGATATTCAGGATTTGCAGGGACTGACCGGTCCGGAATTCCAGGTCGGGGATGAAGCGGATCGAACCATCTTCGTGCAGGATGGCCTTCTGTAATGCATGGCATACCGGCTCAACCGCGTAGCTGAAATTCGCCAGATTAGGGCAAACCGAAACACATACATTGCAGATTTCATCGCAATGCAGGCAACGCGAAGCCTCTTCCTTCACTTCTGCCGCCGACAACGAACCAACCACCTGGTCGAAGTTCCGCCGCTGGTCAAACGGCAGTTCGGCCGGGCTGATTCCATATTCCCGGGTTGATTTGCGGTGAAGAAGGTCCCTGATCGTGTGCCTATGCTCGGTTCTTTTACCCTGGGCAACGGGTGCAATCTCCATGGCGGCCTTCCTCCCGTCGGCAATGGCATTGATAGCGGTTGATGCGCCCCTCAGGGCATCGCCGCCGATGAACAGCCCGGGCACCCGGGTTTGGTAATGACCCGGTTCGGTGACCAGTAACGCCCGATCAATGAAATCAAATGCCAGTTTCTGCCCGATGGCAGGGATGAGGATATCGCATGGGATCACGAATTCAGAACCCGGAATGGCGACAGGAATCCCACGGCCGTCCTTATCCTTCACCGACAACATGTTATGCCCGCAGACTATTGACGTTAGATGCCCGTCGGCAATGACAGTCCGAACAGGAAAGGTAAGTTCCATGATTTTTATTCCCTCATCCAGCACCGCTTTGATCTCTCCATGGTCGGCAGGCATCTCTTTGATAGTACGCCGGTAAATGATAGTCACACTGCCCTTTTCCCCTGCCAGCCTGTATGCCGTGCGCGCCGCATCCATGGCGGTATTTCCCCCGCCGATGATCACGAAATGGCTGCCCGGTGATTGTTGGGGGTTTTGCTTAACGGCAGATAGAAACTCAAGCGGATCCAGCACTCCCGGGGCATCCGCGCCCTCCATGTCAAGTTTGACCGACTGCTGCGCTCCCGCCGCCAGGAATACTGCGTCACAGTCGCGCATCAACGCGTCGAATTCAGGTTTTCCTACCGGATAATTGTCGTGAAGGCAAACCCCCGATTCAAGGATTCGCCTGATATCTGTTTCGATGGCCGCGGAAGTGAGCCGGAACGACGGGATTGCCGCGGATACCATACCTCCCGCCAGGTTCTTCTGTTCAAACACATCCACCGCGAATCCTGCCTTCCGCAGGAACCAGGCGCATGACAGTCCGGCGGGACCGGCGCCGATGATGGCGGCCCTCCTCCCTTCACCGGCCAAATTCTCTGCCGTAATTGAAACCCCTGTGCAGGCTTCTGCAATAAACCTTTTCACTTCCCTGATCCGCAGTGGTTCGTCGTAATTTATCCGGGTGCATTTCAACTGGCAAAGATGGTCACAAACCATGCCGGTCACCGAAGGAAAGGGATTCGTCCTGAAAATCGTCTCAAAGGCCGCTGCGAAGTTGCCCGCGGCAGTATGGTGCATGTACTCAGGGATTTCCTGGTTTGTCGGGCAGGTGTCGGTGCAGGGTGCGTGGATGCAGTCAAACCAGCCAAGCGGCCGGCTGGTTTTGACAGAGGGATCTGCCAGTTTGTTTTTATGGTAAGCCGGATTTTCAGCCACCCGGTCAGCGTAACTGTTGAGGTTTTGCAGGGCAGCCTGTGGAACTTCCAGGCCCGGCGGTGCCTTTGAGCCTGCAACCTGCAACACGTATTCATCGATCGATGCAGCCCCCATCGCGGCAAACTCCTTTTTCAGAAGGTCAATATACTGGTGAAGCCTGCAATACCCGCCGGGCTTGAGCAGGTCGGTGCAAACCGTCACTGGTTTCAGGCCGCAGGCAATGGTTTCTGCGATGTTGAAACAATCGGCTCCCCCTGAAAACGAGATATCCAGCAAGCCCCTGAAATCGTTTTGCAGTTTTCTTGCCAGTCTGATACTGACAGGATGCAGTGCGCGGCCGCTCATGTACATCATGGGCTCTTCCCTGCCGAAGACCGTTTTGTTGTTGACGCTCTCGAGCGTGTTGGTGAGTTTTACGCCAAACTGCAGCCCGTTTTCCACAGCGGCAGCCGAGAGGGATTCTAAAATATTCAGTGCATCGGGATACTTAAGGTCGTGTTCGAACGCTGCATCAGGCACCTCTGCCGTAAAACCAAGCCGGGTATTGAGTAACCCCCGCAGTTCAATGGCTCCAAGCAGCGTGGGGTTCAATTTGACGGCGATATGTAATTTCTTTTCCCTGATCAGGTAAAGTCCGATTTTCTCCACCTCCCCTGGCGGGCAGCCATGCATGGTGCTGAGGGTGACATGGTCCGAGATCAGCGAAGGGATGGACACCAGGTCGATATCAGGGTAGATTCTGCGGATGGAATTTTTCGCCTCTGCCAATTCTTCACTACAATCCAGCATCCTGTCGAAAAACCACTGGACATTGTCATTCCTGATCCCTTCGAGGTTATATCCGACACTCATGTTGAACATGGTTCCGCAAGGGCCCCCGAAGTCTAATTCCCTGTGCAGGACGTGAATGGTGATCCAGGCATTCAGGTATTCGGTGAATGACTCCCTGATCTTCAGCTCCTGCGACCATTCACAGTTATATCCTTCATCCTGCATATCGATACAAGGTTTTGAGACCTCCAACTCATCGAGGGTCTGGATGGTTTTAAGTTCAATATACCTTGCCCCGCAAAGCCAGGCAGCGATGATGTTCTGCGAAAGCTGCGTGTGGGGACCGGCCGCCACGCCGACGGGTGTTTCCAATACATGTCCGTACCTGATCATGCGGAAGGGATCTTCGGGTTCCGGGCGAAAGAAGAGGCTTCCGGGAATTCCCATGAATTGACCTTGCCGGATCTCGTCAAGTGTAAATCGAATAAGCGCTGGCAGTGCAATCGGGTAAAATTTTGCGGACAATGGGCGTTGGATTTTAGTGCTTTTAAGATGTCCAAAATTAGAGATAATGCATGAGAGTTGGCCGGAAAGGCCTGAAAAAATGAGCCGGTTCTCCGCGATTATGTATTTTGTTTCGTATTACAGGTTAATTTTGTCATGCCACTCCCTGCCCTCCCCGGGCGAGGCTGGCATAAAACCGGGACTTGTATATGGAGACAATTGAATCGTACATGAATGAGGCCTTCAATGAGGCATTTCATTCCGTAAGGGATAATATCGGCGGGCCTTTTGGCGCAGTCATCCTGATGAATGGCCGGGTGATCGGCAAAGGAGGAAACCAGGTAAGTTCTCTCAACGATCCAACTGCCCATGCCGAGATCATGGCAATCCGCGATGCCTGCAGAAATATCAGCAGCTTTGATCTCTCCGGCGCGGAAATCTATTCCACCTGCGAGCCCTGCCCGATGTGCCTTTCTGCAATCTACTGGGCCAATATCCGTTCGGTTTTTTATGTTTCAACCCGCCACCAGGCTGAAGAAATAGGATTTAAGGACAATCATATTTACGAAGAACTCAACCTTCATCCTTCCGGCCGGAGGATTAACTTCAGCCAGGTCGAACACCCCAGGGCAGCCGAACTGTTCAGGGAATGGACTGAAAAAAACGACAAGATTCCTTATTAACGACAATATTGGGAAAGGTAAGGGTCAGCCTTGCTCACCCTGCGTGCTTTGGCTTTTTGAAGGTCCATGCAGGCTTCTTCCGGCCTTCCTGCTTCGATGTTCGACAGAGCCCTGTAGAAATAGGGCATCCCCGATCCCGGGTCCCTGGAGATACAGGATGAAAATGCGGCAATCGCTTCATTATACCTCTTGGAATGAAAATTTGCCAGCCCCATGGCATAATAACATTTCAAACACGATGGGTCGAGATTGATCGCTTCCTGGAAATCAGGGATTGCCCCGGCATAGTCTCCCAGCTCATTTTTAAGTATGCCGCGGTTTAGATAGGCCTCCCCGTTTTTCTCTCTGGCCAGCACCCAATCCAGGTCAGCCAGCGCACCCCGGTGATCTTTGATCATTGCTTTGGCAATGGCACGGTTAATATACGCCTGGGTAAATGCTTTGTCATACCTGATGGCATTGTCCATGTCAGATATGGCTTCTGCGAGTCTTCCTGACTTGCCATAAATACTCCCACGGTGATAATAAGCTTTGGGGTTATCCGGATGCACTTTGATCGAACTGGTGTAAAACTCAACCGCCTTTTGAGTCTGCCCCTCTTTCTCGTTCAATACTCCCAGGTTGTTGATGGCCGGGTAAAATGCGGGGTATTTCACCATCACGTCGGTCCAAAAGCTAAAGCTGTCGTGCCAGGCACTGCAGCGCTGGTATGAAACCGCTGCCAGGGTTGCCAAGTACAACATAAAAATGATCAGTAAAACGGTCCCTGGCGATTTAAATTTCCGCAGCAGGAGCCCCATGCCCGCAGCCATCAGGAAAAACAGTCCGAACGAAGAGAGGTAGGTATAACGATCAGCCATCAAGGCGCTGCCAACCGGGAAGAGCTGGATGACAAACATGACATTCACGATGAAAAACATACTTCCGAATACAACGGTGCGGTTGGGCCTGACCAGGATAAAATAAACCAGCAATCCTGCCGTGATCAGCACGGGAACCAGGTAAAGAAAATAGAACCATGGAACGCTGTCTCCCTGCGGCACCGGGTATGGGTAATATCCACATAATTTGTAGGGAACCACCAACTTAACAAGGTACTGGGTATATCCGTACGAGGCGAATGCCATATTTCCTGCAAAATCAAACTTTACCATCTTAGTGGTTCCCTGTGCCTGCTGTACGATGATGGCTACAATCCCGAAAAAAAAGGAAAGCAGGAAATAGGGTATTTTTTCAAGGATGACCTTTTTACTGAGGAGGTCTCTTTTCCATAGATAATCAACTGCAACCAGCGAGAGTGACAAGGTTACGGCCATCCCTTTCGAGAAAAGGGACATAATAAAGAAAAACAGCGACAGCAGGTAATTTTTTGTCGCTTTTCTATCGAGATACCGGATATATGAAATGAGCGAAAGCAGGTAGAAACAGGTGTACATCAGGTCTTTCCGTTCCGACACCCAGGCAACCGATTCAACGTGCAGCGGGTGGATGCCAAACAAAAGGGCCGTCATCGCACTCAGCAGCTTCTCCCGTGGGGTTCCCAGTCTGGCAAACAACAGCAGGGAGAGTTGGAAAACAAGCAGGGTGTTGGCAAGGTGAACCAGGATATTGGTTAAATGGTATGCTGCAGGATGAAGTTCGGAGAAGGAATAATTGACAATGTAGGATAAAAGGGTGAGCGGGTGATAATTACC
The DNA here is from genome assembly GCA_903913885.1 of uncultured Bacteroidales bacterium. Taxonomy (GTDB): domain Bacteria; phylum Bacteroidota; class Bacteroidia; order Bacteroidales; family FEN-979; genus CAIVAT01. The sequence continues at coordinate 54,453 of CAIWMX010000125.1, forward strand.
CAGGTTGTTCGCATCGCCCAGGAATATTGCCCTCAGGTTGCTCATCGAAAACCCCTTGATAAAGGGATTTTCAACAACATATTCCATGTCGTCGAACGTAATGAAAAGGTTTCGGACGGCGGGCAGGAAGGCAATCAGCGTTATGGCCAGGATTCCTGCCAGCCACAGGTGATTTTTCCGCAGGCCTGTTTCAAACCGCGCTGTTCCGGATGCCTGTTTTGGGTTCTTTTTGTTATCCTGTTTTTTCATAAAAACTACCAGCCAATCAATAAAGGCTATACGCCCAGACCTGAGGCTCCAGAAATTTTTACGAAATTAGAAAAGATCGCTTTATGACCGTCAACAAATTGTGAAATGGGTCATTCAAGAAAAATATATCTTTGTATCTCAAATGAAAATTATGAAACCGCATATCCTGATTGTTGTATTTGCCCTCCTGTTTTCCTTAAGATCAGCGGCCCAGGATCCATCACAGCCGGCCCAGCGGACAATCACCGCCGAGGAAGGCACGAAGTTCATCGTCGATCAGCTTGCACCAAAACTCAACCTCAACAAGGGTCAGAAAGACACGCTTTCCGTCATTTTCCTGAAGTTTATGGATGATATACAGAAATATCATGCAGAAACCAATGAGAAGGTTTTCGCTTACATGACAAAAACACGGGACGACAAAGTTAAAAACCTCCTGCGCGACAGCACAAAATACTACAAATACCTAATAACACTGGAGGATATCAAAAAGCAGCCTATGCACCAGAACCAGGGTGCGCCGCCCCATAACATGGGAGGAACCCACAACCGGATGGGTGGCGGGGGAATGAACGGGGGCCGGACCTATTAATGCCGGATCAGGACATTGTTGCGGGATAAAATATTGCACCCAGATTTCACGACAACCAGGTAATTCCCTTCGGGTAAGTTCGAGGTGTTCAATTCCAGGGTTTCATCAGCCGTCACTGAACCGGCTTCCTTATGCAGCAAAAGATTCCCATAAAAATTCAGGACTTCAACCACGACAGCCGAACCAGTGCCTTCCTTAAATTTAATATTCAGCAGGTTATTGCACGGATTCGGATAGGTTTTGACACCTGCGGAGGGTGTTACGGCCGGTGATGGCGTGGGACCGACGATGGTAAAATTGTTGTCGCTGAAATCGAACAGGGTAGTGCCTGCATTGCTCAGGGCATAAATCTTCACCTTGTAGTCTGCCCCGGCCGCGATGGTTGCCGGGATAGCCCAAAAGCAGGAACCTGTGCTTGGTGTGGATGCATTGATGAGGCTGTAATATGCCCCGCCTTTCCACAATTCAACCCGCACATTCCAGGAAATATTGTCGAGCCATGTGATAATATGCGTAGAACCCTTCGCCCACACCTCGCCGCCGTTGGGTGAGGTGACGGTGATAAACGATCCCTGGGAGATGCTGAAATTGTTGTCGCTGAAATCAAAGCTGGCGGAAGTGGTGAGGCCAATTACCTTTACTTTGTAATCCGTTCCGGGAACGGTGGCTGAGGGAATTGTCCAGCTGAAAGGCCCGGTCGCCGAAGCGGTGATCGTCGAATTCAGCGAACCTCCCTTCCACAACTCGATCCTGACAGGTTCGGCAATGGCATCGATCCAGGTGATGGAGTAGGTTCCCCCGCCATACCAGTTCTCGCCCCCGTTGGGGGTGACCACGATCAAAGTGGGTGCCGCACCGATGGTGAAATTTGCATCGCTGAAATCAAAAACGGTGCCGGTAGTTCCTGCCACGTTGGAAACACTCAGAATCTTGATTTTATAGTCGCTGCCCGGGACGAGGGTGTTGACGTTAGGAATCGCCCAGGTAAACGACCCGTTCGAAGGAGTCGACGCAGTTATCAGGGAATTATAGGTGCCGCCCTTCCAAAGTTCGAGGCGCACATTGTCGCAGATATTGTCAGTCCATAAAACCTGGTGCGTCGAACCCTTTTGCCAGGTCTCGCCCCCGTTGGGCGAAGTCACCATGATGCTTCCCTGGTTGATGGTGAAATTGCCGTCGCTGAAATCGAAACCGGCGGCACTTGTAAGGCTGCTAATCTTGACCTTGTAAGCATTCCCGGGCACAAGCGATACCGGCGGGACCCACGTGTAGGTGGTCATCGTGGGCGGTACCTGGGGGCAGATGGTCAGGCAGAAAACATTGTTATTGAACAGTTCAATTTTTATCGTGCCTGCGGTATTGTCGGGAAGCCACTGGATGGCATAGGCGCAGCCGATGGTCCAGGTTTCACCTCCGTTTGGCGATACAACGGTAAGCGCCGACACATTGAACGCGGGCAAAGTCAGTAACATCACCAACAAGGAAAAAATAAACTTTTTCATTTTGATTATTTTTTGCAAAGATAGTTCGGCGGCGAAGCGAAGTCAAGGATTTGGAGGGATAAAAATGAGGTGGCGATCCCTATAGCCATCGGGTGGTGAAATGGTGAGATGGTGAAATAATGAAATGGTAAAATCGTAAAATCGTAAAATCGTAAAATGGGGAAACATCGTAGGGGCACTATATTTTGTGGCCTTGATGTTGGTTAATTATCCATGATACATCGGATGGAGAAGCCGTGGGATTTGTTGTGATAATAGTCTTTGTACATGCCTCCGTAATTGGCATAAAGATAGCGGTACCAGGCATGGGTGCTGTCGAGTTGGGTTGACGACCAGAAGATTGCGCTGAAACGGCGGTTTGCAAATACCCCGGTGTCGTTCCGGTAGCCCGACGGCAGTGCCGTGAACCCTGAGTTGTTTGTGGCGTCAGTGTTTGGTGCGTACCAGTATGCAGAACCGGTTGATTTTAATTTCCCACCGGCAGCAAGCTCTCCTCCAAGATAATCCATCAGTATTTTCCATTCAGGCTCAGCAGGGATGTGCCAGCCGGACGGACAAAGGTTTCGCTTGTCGGATGCCGCGTACCAGTTATACAACCGTCCAAATATTGCAACACTTGATTCATCATTATTATAAGCGCAGGAGGCTCCCGTTTTAACGGTCCCCCATTCGGGGATACCGTTGACCAAGTCCACGGGATCGCCGTTCCGGTAGTGCATTGTCTTCAGATTTTCAACGAGCCATGCCTGTGTTCCGATCTTCACCGTGTGGTATATGTATCCGTCGATATCGGTAACCGAATCGGGGACCGGATGATAAACAGGTGAATCATATCCTTTTTCACAGCCGGTCAGGATGACCAGCCCTGAAAAAAGGAGCGGAACGAAGACGATCGCTGAAAGGATACTGTTTCGTAACATCTGAAGGTGCCAAGGTTATCAGGGTTGGGGATTTTTCCTCCATGTATCCCGAAATAGACCAGGGCGTACGAAGATATCAATTTTTTTCCATGGGTAGCGCCAACTCCTATTCTGCTACCGGGATTGAGTGTGCTTTTTTTACCACTGAGACACTAAGATCACTAAAGATCACTAAGGAACATTGTCTTAGCCTGTTTTCGAAGTGCCTCTCAGTGTTCTTAGTGCCTTAGTGGTTTATTTACAGTAAGTTAACACTAAACCAAGCCGCGTGTAAAATTGATGCTGAAATCCTGGCCATCCCGTCCAATAATTCTGTAACTTTGATAAAAATATTTTCGTTATGGCTATCACATCAGCGTTGTTGTTGGCGGTCATCATTGTGGCTGCTGTTTTTTTTATTGTATTCCTCTACAGTTCGATCCTTATCGTTGGCGGAAAAGAGATCAACGTGCTGGAACGCCGCTGGTTCGGCAAGGAGATGCCGAAAGACCGCGTATTTGCCATGAGCAACGAGATCGGCGTTCAGGCCAGGACCAAGGGACCCGGTCTCTATTTACTGATCCCCTTCATCTACAAAACCAAGAAACAGGAGTTTACCGTGATTGGCAAAGATGAAATTGGTGTAGTCATTTCGGTCGACGGCAACCCGGTTCCTTCAGGCAAGATCTTTGCCAGGACAGTGGAATGCAACCTGTTCCAGGACGGCGAGATGTTCCTTAAAAACGGTGGTGAAAAAGGAACCCAGATCCAGTTCCTCCCCCCGGGTATTTATCGTATCCATCCCCTGTTGTTCAACGTCAGGATAGAACCGGTGACCATTATTGGCGAAAACCAGGTCGGCATTGTAGAATCCATCGACGGCGCCCCGATTCCTCCGGGCCGCATCTTCGGAAAGGTTGTTGACTGCGACCTCTACCAGGATGGCGCAGCTTTCCTGAAAAATGGCGGGGAGAAAGGCCCCCAGATCAGGACACTGCCTCCGGGAAATTATCGTATCAACCCGCTGCTTTTCAAGGTAAAAACGGTGAACGTAACCCTGATCGACAAAGGGCAGATCGGGATCGTGACTTCTCAGGATGGCAAGCAAATCAGCGGGGGACGCCTCCTGGCGAAAACCGTGGAAGGACACAACAACTACGAGGACGGCGAAGCCTTTTTGAACAACAACGGGGAAAAGGGGCCCCAGGTCTCTATCCTTTTACCCGGGAAATACCGGATAAACACCGATCTTTTCAGGGTTGAGATCAAGGAGACCATCATCATTCCCGACCAGAAAGTAGGCATTGTTGTTGCACGCGACGGGCAGCCACTGCCTGAAACCGAGTACGTTGCCAGACCTGTAAGCGGGCACAACAACTTCCAGGATGTCACCAGTTTTCTCGAAAACGGTGGCCAGCGTGGACCGCAGTTTGACGTGCTCAAGCCGGGAACCTACTATATCAACTCCCTGATGTTCAGCGTTGAACTCGACAGCGTGGCCGTGGTTGAACGCGGACAGGTAGCCGTGGTCGTGTCGAACGTAGGCATGGAACCGCCCCACATTCATGAAATTGCAAAAAAGGTCGCCGAAGCCGAAATTACCGATGTAACACCGGATGTGAGCACCGATGATTCAAAAAATGCCGAAACCCGCATTGATGTCGGCATTGAAAGATACGTGGTTCCCAAAGGATACCGCGGGATCCAGCAGGAAGTAGCCGGACCGGGTATCTATTACCTGAACCGCCGTGCTTACATCGCCTACATCGTTGACACGACCAACATCACCATCGACTGGGATGAAGCCCAGGAAACCCGGTTTGACCCGTTGAAGGTAGTGTCGCATGATGGTTTTGAGATCAGCGTGTCGGTGAAGGTGGTCATCCGCGTCCGTCCCGACCAGGCGCCTTACATGGTTGCCAAGATCGGTTCGATCCAAAACCTGATCGAGCACGTGATCCACCCGATGATCGACTCGAGTTTCAGGAACCAGGCCTCGGCTACCTCCGCCATGAACTTCATGCAAAACAGGCATGAGGAGCAGCAAAAAGCGGAAGACAGGGCACGCCGTGAACTCGAGAAATACCATGTTGAACTGGTATCCGTGCTGATCTGCCAGATCCAGTTACCTGAGAACCTGATGAAAACGCAAACCGAACGGATCATCGCCCAGCAGGAACAGGCCATGTACGTGGAACAGCAGAAAGCGCAGCAAACCCGTATCGCGATGGCAAAAACCACCGCCGAAGCCGACAAGCAGGTTGACCTGGTGCAGTCGGAGATCGAGGTGAAAATTGCAGAGAACCGCAAGCAGAAAGCCATCAAGGAGGCTGAAGGCAAAGGCGAATCAACACGACTGGAAAAGGCGGGCGAGGCGTCGGGGATCGAATCAATCGGGAAAGCAAAAGGGGTAGCCATTCTTGCAGAAGGAACCGCCACGGCCGAAGCTTACGAAAAGCAGCGGCAGGCTATCGGACAGGAAGGGGTTATTGCAGTTCAGGTTGCAGAAAAGCTTGCCACAGGAAATGTCAAGGTGGTGCCCGATACCCTGGTAACCAGCGGTGACGGGGGCAGCGGCGGGCTGGGACAATTGCTGGGCGCTTTCCTGACAAAAAAGATCGTGGAACCCGTAGAACGTAAAACCGAACCAACAACCCTGTAATGGCCGGAAACCAAAAGAAAAAGACATTCCTGAACAAGCCCAAGTACGCAGGCGGCAATGACGCCTTCAGGCAGTTTATCACCGACAACCTTCACTATCCACAGGCTGCACTTGAAGCCAACGTGGAAGGATCTGTCGTTATTGAATATGACATCCATGACACCGGGCTCGTGAAAAATATGAAGGTGTTAAAGGGCCTTGGACATGGCTGCGACGAGGAGGCCCTTCGGGTGATCAGGCTGCTCCGGTTTGAAAGCGTGAAAAACAGGGGCCTCCGGCTGAAGATTACCACCAAAACGACCATTAATTTCAAATTACCTGGAGGGGTCAGAATCACCTATTCGCCGGCCGAAACGGAAAAGGAGAAACCCGTTGTTTACGGGTATACCATTCAATTGTAGGTAGCGAGGTAGCGAAATGGTGAAATCGTAAAATGGTGAAATGGTGAAATGGTGAAAATGAGTATTTTTGCGGTGGTATAACCTATTTAGACTATGATGAACAAGATCAGGATAATTTCCGTTTTTTCTATTTTACTGTTTCTGGCGTTTGCCCTGCCCTCGGCGGGCCAGAAAAAATCGCCCCATTCCAATGTGAAGGAACAGGTGAAAAACGGGAAGGAAGATCCGTGGGCCGATTACAAAGAGGAGAAGGATTCGGTAAGCCGCTGGGCATTTGGCATCAACCTGGGAGGGTATTTCCCGAATAATTATTCCGCTAATTTCTATAACGGCGCGCCGGGGAATATCAACAATGTGAATTATGTGATGTCCAATACCTATTGGTACCGCGATATCAAACTGGCCCTGAACTCCGCTGATACGGTTATCGTTCGCGGTTATCCAACCAACATGCATTACCAGGTTGCCATCATGGCAGGGGTGTTCATGCGGTACAATTTTAACAGGAAAAACGGGATTTTCCTGGAAGCAGACTATGCGCAGTTAAAAGCAGAGAACGTCGTGACCATGGAGGTGGACCCACCGACTTACCTTACCCTGCCTGATATCCGCCAGATCCCGATTGCAGGCCGGGAGGAACGGGCCATGCTTGACCTCGGGTACCAGCGGTCATTCCTGACAAAATCAAAGATTTATTACTTTATCAACTGCGGCGTTACCATGTGCTACACTCATGTGAAAAAGGCAGTGCTTGTCGTTACAGGAAAAGAGTACAACCTGATCAACGTGTACGGCAACAATGGCTATGTTCCCAATTCCAACAGCCAGGAATTCACCACGAACCAGTATGGCATTGGCTTCGGAGGCCTGGTCGGCGGGGGCGTGGGCCTTCCGCTTACCGACAAATTCGGGCTGGAACCCGGCGTCGCCATGCAGTACAACCCCGTTAACCTGACTGGCTACACCGCCTGGAAACCCAACTTCAGCATCTACCTCAGGATATTGCTGGGATTCAGCCATTCGAAAGTTACTTAGGACGTGGGACGTGGGACGAAGGACGTGGGACGAAGGACGAAGGACGAAGGACGTGGAACACTGAGGTTCCCGAAGTGTCACAAAAATCGGGTAGTTAGTGTATTTCCCCAAGATATACTTTCCAAACTTTCAGTGAATCACTGCCAAAGGTAATTTGTCTTTTAACCACAAATATTTCCGCATTATGATCATAATCGGTAAATGATGGTCTGTTTTGACCTTCAGCATGATTACACCTGATGCGGAAGGCAAGCTGTCCCGAAAAGAGGGTGTCGTTTTCCCGGTGAAGTGCCTGTTTTAACCTTATTGAATCAAATACCATTCTTTCTTCCGTTGGCCGGTGCTTCATTTCCGATTCCAGCATATTCTTAAGAATCAGCCCCTTTTCAGCCATAAGGCCTGGACAGGCAATCTCCACCCTGACATCGTCCGAGACAAACAGATCGCGGATCATCTGCCTGGCTTTGTTTTTAAATGCAGGATTCGTGGAGCTATCCGTGAATACCTGAAGATAATCGGCAAAATCGGTTAGTTTGTACCGGGCTGTCGATTCAAAAGCCCTGAGGGAAGCCGGAGACAGGGAATCGGACGAAAAGGCGGATGCAATGCTGTCTTTGGCGGCACGCTCCTTCGCTTCGGCAAAAGCTGCATCCTCTTTCCCGGCATCGTTGCAGCTCCTTGCGCTCGCTACGAAGTATACCAGGATCAAAGCCGATATTCTCAAAAACCGTTTCATTTCGCTGCCGGTTTTACGCGGAACTTCAGAACCGCAATTTTATCTTCCCTGAACTTCGTGTCAAGGATTTCAATATTTTTCAGGCTGCCCGATGGCATGGTCAGCTTGTCGATAAATTCCTGCTTGTTGTACAATTCCATCCCGGTGGCTGTTTTATCGTTAAAAACCTGGCAGATCATAGCGCCGTCGTCAATCATCGATTCCAGCCGTTTCCTTCGTTTCTCCCAGTCTGTAACATTCATTTGCGAGATGAGGTGAATCATCAGGGCATAATCATTGGCATGGAGGCTGATGATCTCATTGTGTTCGAGTTTTTTAAGAACCCTGACAATGGTATCCGTTTTATAATAGGAACCGGAAACCACCATCCGGATCCTGCTTTTATCGGTCTTCAGCAAAAAGCAGCCATCCGGCCGGCTGTAGCAGGTAACCGGCGACTCATTTTCAAGCAGGAGCCTGATCTCTATTTTACAGTTCAGGATCGGTTCCCTGGTGTCGGCATCATAAAAACAGAACTTGTATTCCTGCGTATCGAAGAGTTTGAACAGCAGGAAAAGGATACAAATTACCGCAAGCAGCAAAGCAGGAATGATGATAAAATAGCGGTTCTCCGATTTCCGGGATGCAACTGCGGGTAACAGTTTCCGGTTTCTGAAAACGAAATCATCCCAGTTTGCATACCCGGCGTATTTGCTCAGAAAATTCAGCATATCGATCCTGGGAAGGGAGGTGTGCGTTGATTTCATATGGGTGTAAAACCATTTTTCGCTGATGTTCGCATTCACCTTCTTAAGGAGCTCTTCCTGGAAATCGGTGATCTCCTGCCCTTTCCATTCGGACAACGATGGGTTAATGCCCGGGTAAGACTGCTGCATCATGGCTACAATCTGTTTCTTTAACGTTTCAAAATATTCCTGATCGTTCCGGGACAAAGTTGGCTGATTTTTCCTGTTTTCGCATGCATAACGCCTGTAAAGTGTTTTACAACTGTTTTACAAACGTATTTCTATCCATCCGGTCAGGTCCTGGATAATTTTGTTCCCACGATTTCTGACCGGAATCTGCATCAAAATTATAAAAAAGAAAAACAGTTAATCAATTTCACAAAAAGGAGGGAAATAAAATGAAGAGAAGAAATCATCAAGTTCTACAAATTATCACGGCAATCTTTGTCTCATGGCTCCTGTTCGGTGCATCAACAGGATTCGCCCAGCAGAAATCCGCCGCCATGAAGATTGGCACCTACGATTCCAGGATCGTCACATTTGCATGGTCACGGTCTGACTTTTTCGGCCAGCGCCTGGCAAAAATCCGGCAACAGAGTGATTCTGCCGAAAAGGCTCATGATACTGTAAAACTGAAGGAAGTTTCGGTTGGCGCGATATCATACCAGCATTTGCTGCACCAGATGGTATTCAGTTCGGGTTCGGCTGCGTTTATCATGGCTCTTGTAAAAGACAAATTACCCGGGCTTGCCAAAAGTGCAGGGGTAAGCATCATTCTGAGCAAATGGGAACTGACATGGAGTGACCCGGGCGTTGAAATTGTGGATCTAACAAGCCAGGTGGCTGCCCTGTTCAATCCGAAGGATAATATCGATAAGATGGCCGGTGAGATGACCAAACAGGATCCGATTCCGATAGATCATCTGGATATTGAAAATGACATGATAGATGGCTATTGCAAAAGATTTGGAAAAAAATAATATTACCTTTGATACAAACTTAAAAACAACGAATTATGATAGAACATGTTCATACCCACATTACATCGGAGTTGCAGCAGAACACCCGTACCGACACCATTTTCATTCTCACTGCCATTTTACTCAACCTGATTACGCTGGGGATCAACTCCGGCATGGCTGAAAAATCAAGGACCGGGAATTCCACCCTGGCCGTGATGTTTATGTTTGTCGTGCTGATCGTACTCGTCAATATTGTGGTCATCATAGGGCTGATGAAAGGGAGGCAAACCAGAACCAAACTGGTTAACGGGCTCATGGCTATGTACAGGGACCAGAAGGTTGACAAGTATTACGATGAATCCCTGCTCGGAAATTACAACGTCAGGTACAACCTGTTCATCATGGTGGTGACCTGCACCGGCGTTATTGCCACCGTGGTCCCATTCATCCTGAGATAATCCTGAAATAAAAAGGAAACCATCCAACAAAACAGAAAACATATGAAAGCATCCATGAAAATCCTCTATTGGACCCCGAGAATCCTTTGCATCCTGGCCATCCTGTTTATCAGCATGTTCGCCCTCGATGCCTTTGATCCGCGCCTCACAATCTGGCAGCAACTTACCGGATTTGCCATCCATCTCATCCCGACTTATTGCCTGATCCTGTTCCTGGTGATTGCCTGGAAATGGGAACTGATTGGAGGGACACTCCTGATGATTTTAGCCCTCGGGTTGTGCCCTATGATCTATATCCATAACTACAACATGAATCACTCAGTATGGATAAGCCTGTTTATCATACTGATGATCAATTTCCCGTTTGTTCTTACCGGCGGGCTTTTCCTGCTGAGTTATTTCCTTAAAAAGAAAAACAACCCGGCATAGCGGGACATGATGCACGCACCATCCTGAAAGGCTTCTTTTTCTGCAGAACGATCTTCCGGGAAAAATCAGGAGGCGTATTCCAATGATTCATTGACTGTGATGAGCAGGAGCCGGAAAATGGCTCCTGCTTTTTTTTATCCGGTCATGATTCTTACCATTCGGAAAAAGTTTCTACATTTATTGGGTCATTAAACACTTTTTCTCTGCAAGTGAAGGCCATTAGTCCCCTTTTCAAAAACGGCTTGCTGATCAGCATGATGATCGTGACGCTGAGCCTGCCTGGCAAAGCCTGGGTATACCCCGAACACCGGGATATCGCCCTGCTTGCCATAAGGCAACTGGATTCTGCACACCGGGCAGCGCTTGACAACTTATGGCTGCTTGCAAGAAAGGGTTTCGAACAAAGGCTGGATGCATCTGTTGCTGACATATCCCAGGGCGAACACCCTCATTACCTTGATTATGCTGCCTGGCCGGCAATTGCCGGAGACCATTCAACCTCGCCCGACGACATGCTCCACAACATCCTGCAAACACGATGGATTCTCGAGGTGGCGGATGTCGCAGCCAGGTTGAAAAATGGCCTTGCCAATGTAAAAACCAGGAGTGACCGTGTTAATCAATTAAGGGATTCAGATTTGAGGTTGCTCCGGGTTGATCCTGACTATGTGACGCGGGCGGGGTCCAACAACGTACACTTCATGATTGCCCGGCCCGATGTGAACACGTCGGCGGAAACCTATTTTGATGAATGCTGCCGTGAAGGTGCCGAGCCCAACCTGGTGGGCACCTACAAATGGTTTCATACCAGCGCCCTGGTTAAGGCGGGCAGGCTCAGCACAGAACATTTATCTCCCGATCAGCGATCGGCACTCATCATTTCAATGCTAGCCGATGAAGCATTCGCGTTGCATTTCCTTGAAGACGGTTTTGCTGCTGGCCATGTTGCAGGCATATGGGGCAACGCTGCCCTGAGGAAAGGAACTCACGACAATTATGACGAACATGGCCTTGAAATCACCACCTGGAAGGGCGAGCGGCTGGTACTAACCGGTGATGCCTACATGCGTGATGTTGATGGCAGCAGGGCTGCGAATTCAGTCATGATGAGCCTGGTGCAACTACTTGACATGGCATCAGGCAAAAAAACTCCTTCGCGGTTCAACGATCAGCCGGGTGTGTTTACCCCCGATACGTTTAACATCGCACGGGCGGTAAAGATGCCATTCCGGTCGACCGATCCCGCCATCAACGAAATGATCAGCGGGGTTCTACTTACCACACCAGTTCCGGGTCTTGCAACAGGACTGGGAGAAATTCCGAGATTCCGTTCGGAACTCGGTCCGTTTCTCGGAATTGCGCCTGCCGCCAGGGTGTCGGGGATTTCGGGTGGCTTTGGCACCTACCAGCAAACCGCGGGTCTGGTGCCGGGGCTTGAATTTGCCCTGCATATCGGCCTGGGCATGGATGGCGTGCTGAATGAGTCGGGCGACGGCCTTGTCTTTCTCGACCTGGGCTGGAGGCTCGATGGGGCTTCTTCGGTTAAAGTTCAGCACGATCCGTTGTATAACCAGTTCGGATCAATCCTTTCGGCGATTCCCACCCGCGAGGCGTTTTTTTTCAGGTTTCGCATGCCCTTTTACCTGGTTCCCGGAGATCTTTTAATTGCAGGACCAGTCCTGCTTCTCGCTTCACCGCAGAACCTGAATAAAATGGTGGCAAAGGCCGGGCAGGGAGGTCTTATCCCATGGCAATCGGGCATGGGAACCCCCGTCGGACGGTTTCAGTTCATCCTGGGCAGGGAAATTGGCGTCTGTTTTTATGGATCGCTGCAGGGTGCCGATTCTTTTATCATGGCAGATGAAACCAAAGGCCCTGAAGCACTTATATTGTTTTCAATGCCAACAACCCATCTTGATTTTCCCATCCTGGAATACCGCCCCATGAGGACCTTTTCACGCCGGCAGAGTGCAAGTATCGTACTGCAACTCAATGCAGGACTTGACATTCCCGGCAAGGTGCATATTATCAGCCCTGTAGATGCCGGCCCGGTTAATGTAAGAACAACCTGGTTCATCGGGTTGAGGCTGGCTTTTGACTGGAGATATTACTATGCCAGAAAAAAAACATAACATTCAGCACTGACACATTTTAATTGACCTCAAATAATTCTGTATTATATTTGTCAAAAAAAAAACTATGAAAAAGAAACTCTACCTTTTAATATCCGTCATGACTTTCGGATGTACAACCATATTTGCCCAGCAAACCGACGTGACCATGCCGAACATGATTCCCGTTGAAGGCGGCACTTTCATGATGGGAAACAATGCGGGAAGCAAAGATGAAAAACCAGTCCACAAGGTTACATTGAACAGTTTTTTTATCGGTGAATATGAAGTAACCTTAAAGGATTTCAGGAAGTTTGTGAATGCCACTGGTTACAAAACCGATGCGGAACAACCCGACACTTTCAGAAGAAAACATGGGTTGCCGCCGCGTGGAATTAACAACGGTTCATGGAAAATGAATGTGAACAACAGCCCGGTGCCTACTACCGATAGTATGAACCCGGTTGGAAATATAAGCTGGAATGATGCCATGGAATACTGCAAATGGCTGAGCAAATCAACCGGAAAAACATTCCGGCTGCCGACGGAGGCTGAATGGGAATTTGCCGCCAGGGGGGGACTGAAAAGTAAAAATTTCAAGTATGCCGGCGGAAATATCCTGGATGACGTTGCATGGGTCGGTAAAAATTCGAACAGCAGGTCCCACACGGTTGGTAAGAAAATGGCCAATGAACTTGGCATCTATGATATGGCAGGGAACGTCAGCGAGTGGTGTGCCGACTGGTATGGAGAGTATTACTATCAGACAAGTCCAGAAGAGAATCCTGCTGGTCCCGGTAACGGATCACACCGTGTTTTGCGTGGCGGGTCATGGGCAAACGATGAGGGCCGCATGAGGATTTCCTACCGTAACAATGAATACCCTTACAACAGTGCACGGAGTTTGGGGTTCAGGCTGGCAATTCCCGGAGAACCTGTCGTAAAAAAACCAGCCCCGGTCAAAGCCGACCCGATGTCCGACCTTGATACCAAGGGATTCATTGATATCTACGGGATCAATTTCGATATCGGCAAAGCCATCGTTAAGGCTGAAAGTTTTCCGGTTATCGAGCAGATCACAACTTACCTGAAAGAACATCCGCAGGTGCGGGTCATGATCGAAGGGCATACCGACAACACCGGTAAAGCCGAACTGAACCTGGCGCTGTCTGAAAAAAGAGCCCAAAGCATCAGGGATGAGATCGTAAAACGCGGTATTGATTCAGGAAGGATGGAAACCAAAGGATTCGGTCCTTCAAAACCGATTGCCGACAATAAAACTGCCGCAGGAAGAACCCAGAATCGCCGTGTGACGATTAAAAAATTATAGCCGGCTACCTTTTCGTTATCATTACCTCACCACCAGTTTTCCAGGCTGCCCGGTATCTGCGTTGACAAGGTACAGCCCCGGACGGAGGTTGAGCTGGATGGCATCGGTGAATGCACCGGTTGTTCTTTGTTGTTTTATAAGCCGGCCGGAAATATCGTAGATCCTGACATCATGCGTACCCGCGGGGGAGGCGAATTCAACATTCAGCAAACCGCCAAAACATGGATTGGGATAAATCCTGATATCTGAAGGGTTTGGGTAAAGATTCAAACCTGAAAAAGTGGCGAGGAAGGCATTGAGCGCTGCGGTTGGCTTCCCGTCAGCCCCCCAGCAGTTTAACTGGTACCCGCTCCAGCTTTTTTCACCTTCAGGTTCCCAGTAGATCACCCCCAAACCTTTGCCGTTCGGGACCGCCTTCACTTTCTGGATCACTGCCACGAGCATGTTGTAGGTGTTCTGAACCTGTGTATAATCCCCCCCCACTTCCACCACCATCACCTCCTTGCCATACCGTGAAACCATATCGTTCATGTTCGTTGCAAGGTTGTTGATGGTGGTGGTATAATCCGTACCAAGCCAGAAAGGGTAATAGGACAACCCGATGATGTCATATTTAACCCCCTGAGTTTTGGCGTTGTCGAAGAAATACCGGCACCGTGCATTATCATTGCCCTGGTCGACATGGACAATGACCTTGATGGAGCTGTCGACCGCTCTGGCGGCATCATAGCCTTTGTTGAGCAACTTCCCCAGTTGAGTCCAGTTCGAGGTGCTCCCGTCGGGCCACAACATGCCCCCAATAATCTCGTTGCCGATCTGGACCCAGGATGGGGTAACCCCGGCTTTCTTAAGCGTATCAAGAACTTCCCAGGTATGGTTGTAAACGTCGGTGAGCAACTGGCTGAATGTATGGCCCGCCCAGGCTGCAGGTTTATTCTGTTTCCCGGGGTCGGCCCATGAGTCGCTGTAATGGAAATCGATCATCACCTTCATCCCCTTTTGCTTTGCGCGCAGTGCCATGGCGACGACCTCATTTTTACTGCAATGCCCGTTGACCTTATCGCCCGAAGGGTTCACCCAAACGCGCAGCCTTACGGCGTTGATCCCATGATCCCTGAGAATGTTCAAACAGTCACTCTGCGTTCCCGTGCTGTCGTAAAATTTATACCCTGTGGCTTCCATCTGGTCGAGCCAGCCGATATCGGCTCCCTTCACAAATTGTGCAGTGGCATTATTTGCAAACAAGCCTGGCAACACAAACAGGCAAAAAACGAGCATGCCTTTGAGAACACCTGAAACTGAATATTTCAACATGGCGGGTTATTTTTTATAAAGTAAACATGAAACCACTTAGCGTTTGCGGCCTCCGTTGTTGTTCCCCGAACGTGTTCCGGGTGCGTTGGCAGGTGCTCTGCCGTTGTTCCCTGCTGGTGCAGCTTGCTGGACATTGCTGCGGTTATTCATATTCTGGGAGCCTCTCTGGCGCGCCTGGTTCTGTTTTTCCATCTCCTGGCGGTTGAATCCGCTGTTGCCACCGGGGTTTCCCTGCCGGGTATTTACATCCTGCGGCCGCGGCGACTGTTGCTGTTGTGCGTTTCTGTCCTGGGGCTTCGGCTGGGTTGTTTCCCAGTTTCGGCCGTTGTGCTGCTGCCAGTTGCCATTTTCATTACGGTAAACATTGCCACTCCTGTCGGTAAACACGTTATTTTTCTGGCCGCCTGTACGTTCAGGTGGTTTTGCCTCCCGTGAAGGCTGCTGGTTTCCAGGGCGGGTTCTGTCGTTGCCTGCTGGAGGCTGGCTACCCGGGCGGGTCCTGTCATTGCCTGTTGATGGCCTGCTGCCGGGGCGTTCACCCTGGCCTGGCCGCGGGGAAACCGAAGGCTGGCGACCGGTCCAGGCGCTGCCGTCGGTCCTCCTGTTATAGATGTTGGTCCTGTTGCTGTTGATGTTAACATTATAGTCGCCCCCCCTGTATGAAGGCCTTCTTGATCCGTAATAGTGGTTGTAGGGCGGGTGGTAAGGCGGCCGGTACATCGATGGCCCCCACCAACCTCCATGGTACCCCCGGTAGCCACCATGCCCGTAGTGGTACCAGCCTCCAGACATGGAAAAGCCCATGCTCCAGCCATACCAGGGATTGTAATGCATGCAGAAGCCATACGTCATCGGATGCGGATAATAGTATGAGCCAAAGAACGGGGCATAACGCCAGCCGGTGCCGTAAACCACGGTAGGTCCGTAAACATAGCAACCCGTGTATCCCGGCGTGTAGCCGATATAAACAACATCAGGCCTCACATCATAGATATAGACGTATTTAACATTATAGGCCGGATCCTCGGGCGGGATTTTCTGAATTTCATCCGGGATGGAGGTTGCCACTTCCCAGGGGCCAACCGGGCTCTGCCCTGTAAACCACACCGCATTGTCACACACAAAGTAGATATTCCTGTAAAGCAGTACGGTACTGTTTGTATTCATCGCCTTATAGAGTTCGGTGCCCCTGATGGTTTCAAATTTCGGATCCCCGTTATAACTCACTTCACACCGGGCGGTTTTACGATCAACCGCGGCGGTTTGCGGGATCTGTGCATCCATAACGGCATCCGATGCGGCATCCGTACCTGCGACGCTTGCCAGTACCAAATCCTTTTCAGAACCTTCGGGGATTCTGGCAAAATCGGCCGGGAGATTGTCTGAATCAATATATGCCCAGGGTCCTGATAATGACGAAGCGCGGTACCACCTTCCCGTAATCAGTATGTAATACTGGTTGTCGTCGGTGGTCATGAAAATATTGTCGTTGGTGTTGGTCATGTAAAGGAGATGTGTTCCCTGGATCGGGGCATACTGGGGCTCGCCCTGCGATTGAATAAGTTCTGCAGGCCGGGTACTGACAACAATTTTAGGGATGCCTGAATAAGCTCCACCTTTTTGGTTTGCCGCGCCGTTGTCAGCAGCGCCATCCAGATTCTCATTCTCCTTTTGCAGTTCATTAAAATACCTTGCCACGCCAGGGGAAGGAGCCGGTATGTTTGCCCATGGACCTTTTACAGGATCCATTGATTTAAACCAGTATGTTGCACCATACAGGTAATAGTTCCTGTCCTGCATATCATAAAGCACCAGGAAGGGGGTATTCATGGCCCGTTTTATCCCGCTGTTTTCAATCTCTCTGAGAACTGGTTCGTGGTCAAAAATAAGCAGTACCGAATGTTGCCTGGAGAATATGATATCCGGGGGATCGTTTTTAAAGTTGGATGATTTACGCGCCGCCACCTGGTTCAGTGCCAGGGTAGCCTTTAACTCCTCCATAGAGAATTCCATGTTCCAGCTGGTGGTTTCCTCCTCCAGGATTTTAGTGAAATTCCCGACTTTTGCGGGATTCATCGTATCGATCCCCGGGAACCTGATATTCATTATGTTTACATCATAGATGGTACAGATGCCTGATTCGCGGTCGGTACTGAACCGGGAATCCGTCCATACTGCCCCGAACACCGGTGTTGGGGTCTTGGATGTTGTGAACGACATGGCTGCCCTTGCATAAATATGATCCCCCTTGATTGAATCAGGCTGTGGCTGATACATAATGATGGTGGATTTCGCCGTTTTTATTTCCTTGGGCCAGTTGCCTTCTGCCATCAGGAAAACGGGAAGAAACATAATCGCAGCGAGTAAAACCCGGTTTACAAACGCCCGTCTTGAAATGAAAATCTTCATCGGAAAAAGTTTTTAATTGAACGAATGAACAATGGTCATGATAATAACACCAAAAATGTAACAATTATAATGCCAAAGTGCAATTTACAAAAAAAGCGATACATTCATCTATCTTCATCCTGAAATGTAAAAATGCGAAACGGGAAAACAGCACCGCCATTTCCCCATTTCGCATTTTCGCTACCTCGCTATTTCGCTACCTCGCTACTTATTAATGATTACCTTCTTCACCACCTGCTGACTGCTGTTCCTGATCACGACCAGGTACACGCCATTGGCGGCGGGCCTTAAGTCAATCAGTTCGTCGTAACGGCCGTTTACCACGATATCCTTCACCTCCCGGATCTGAACCCCCAGGTTGGTGAAAATGGTGATGGTAAATGTTTCCTCGGTTGCGCTGTTAAGCGAAACGGTGAATTTGCCGTCGTTGGGCACGGGATAAATGCTGAAGTTGCTGCTTTGCAGTTCCTGCTGACCGGTAACCACAACCCAAACCTTGTTGGAAATGGGGGATGCACAGCCGCTGAGCGTCGCAACGCAGGTATAATAACCGGTATTGTGGGTTACGGTGTAGGATTGACCTGTTGCACCGGCAATGGCGTTTCCTTCGAAATACCACTGGTTTCCGGCAGGGGCGCTGCTTGTGAGCACATTGCCCGCAATTGTTACAACAGGTGCTGAGGGGATCGCGTGGACGGAAACTGCAAAATTCGGGGATATGGTCCCGTTTCCGCAACTGTTGACACCAAGAACCGTAACGTTGCCTGAAACGGCCGAGGGACCGAATGTTAGGGTAATCGAACTGCTGTTCTGGCCCGAGGTGATGGTGGCACCGGTAGGGATCGACCAGGTATAGTTGGTGGCATTGGTGATGACAGGAACGGAATAGACATGGCCTGAAGAACCAAGGCAGACACTCGCATCGCCGGTAATAGCGGAAGCCGCAGCAGGAAGTGCATTTACAGTGACCGGGAAGTTCGGTGAAGCCGTTCCGTTGCCGCACAGGTTATTCCCCGAAACGTTGATGTTGCCTGAAGTTGCATTACCGGCAAAATTCACAGTGATGGCATTGGTGTTGGCACCTGAAGCAATTACAGCGCCGGCGGGCACGTTCCATGCATAGGCAACGGCGCCTGAAATGGCACCAACAGAATAAGCAACCCCCTGTGCACCGCCGCAGACTGTTGCGGTTCCGGTTATAACACCAGCCGTACCAGGCGTACCGTTCACTGTCACATTCTGAACAGTTGGCGTAAGTGCCATACAGGCGTTGGTATTCGCATAGTTCACGCTTACACTCTGGGCGCCGGTAGCGTTCCACGAAACCTGGATGGTATTTGTTCCCTGCCCTGAAGAAATAACGCCTCCGGGAGATACTGTCCATACATAGCCACTCATGCCTGATTCGGTGGAATAGGCGATGTAGCCGGAATTGGCACAAACAGTGGTTTGCCCGGCAATCGTCGGCGAAGGAAGTGCGTTAACCGTTACGTTCATGACAGTTGCAGATGGTGCAAGACAGCCGGCAGCATTGGCGTAGTTAACTGTGACTGTCTTGGCCCCGGTGGTGGTCCATGTCACAGTAATGGAGCTGGTACCCTGGCCTGCTGTGATGTTCCCTCCTGCAGAAACAGTCCACACGTAGCCCGACTGGCCGGCCAGAGTGGAGTAGGTGTTGTTTGTCCACGATACACAGGCAGTGGCTGATCCGGTGATCACAGGTACAGGAGAAGCATTTACGGTAATGTTCTTTACAAAAGGAGTAGCTGCAGAACATCCGAACGTGTTATTATAGTTGACACTAATGGTTTGTGCTCCAGGCGTATTCCAGGTAACGGTGATGGAATTGGTTCCTGTACCGGCGGTGATGGCCCCTCCGGCAGAAATGTTCCAGGAATAGCTCGACATCCCTGCTTCCGTGGTATAAACGTACCCGGCAGTCCCGGAACAGGTTGTTGCTGCCCCTGAGATGGTAATTACGGGAGCGACGCAGTTGGTGGCAAAGGTCTGGTCCTGACCGTAGGTGGTCCCGGCCGAATTGACGCCCACGCAACGGAAATGGTAGGTGCTGTTGATGGTCAGGCCGGTCAGGTTGGCCAGTACGGCTGTCCCTGTCATGCCGGTAACCGATCCCGGCGTGGCGCCGGTGGTGTTGCCATAAGCAACAGTTGGTCCCCATTGGAAGGTAACGGTAGTGGCGGCGTTGTTTGCGGTTACTGTTCCGTTCAGGGTGGCGGTAGTGCTGCCAACCGGGTTGGCAAAATTGGTGACAACCACAGGGAGGACTGCACCGGTTGTGAAGGTCATGTCATTTCCGTTGGTGGTGCCGGTGATATTGACCCCTTTTGCCCTGTAGTGATAGAGCTGGTTCGGTAAAAGTCCGGTTATTACTGAGGAAACATTCGTCACGATCGCACCTGTAACAGTTGACGGTGTTGAACTTACGACGGTTCCGTAGGCTGTTGTAGTGCCGTATTCAAAGGATGCCGTGGCGGTTCCGCCATTGGCGTTTACGGTTCCGTTGAGTGTGGCGCCGGAGGTGGTGACCGCGGTGGCTGCCGTAGTAACCACTGCAGGTGCGTCAGGGGCTGTGGTAAAGGTTTTATCGATGCCAAAAACTACTAAACCGCCGGAGGTAACCCCGCGGGCACGGTAGTGGTATGTTGTATTTCCGGCAAGTGCGGAAAGGCTGAGCGACATGCTGGTCAGGGTGTTGCCGGTGGCGGATGAGGGCAGGGCGGCAGTTGAAGTGCCGTAAGCGGTGGTGAGCCCCCAGTCGAAGAACAGGTTGAATGTTGTACCGGCGGCATTGGCGGTTCCGTTGAGAACAGCCGAGTTATTGGTGATTCCGGAGGCGGCCGTCGTGCTGATCAGCGGGTTGACTGTGAACTCATAGGCACCCAGGTCGGGGGGATTGGTACGGTTGGCGCCGGTGATATCCGTGGGAACGGAGGCAAAATACAACCCCGCGTGAGGCATGGAGACCGTGGTTGGCAGCAGGTTAGTGGCTGAAGTGAATACCGGGTCGAGGCTGAGCGAATTCGCATCCTGGCCGGTAGCAGTTTGCCAGTTGGCAAGGGTTAACTGATCAGCTGCGCCGTAATAGCCAACGTTGGGGCCGATGCCATCAACGAAATAATCGTTGTAGTTGAATGTCATGCCGGTTGGGTTTGTCCCGACATAAATGGCATAGGATTTGGCGGCAGGGGTGCCTGAAGAGGGTTGTGAAGAATTCTTCAGGATGTTGTCGCGGATATCGACCTGGGAGATGTTGTTGTATAGCCCGATGCATCCCGAAGTCACAGATGCCGTGGGTGACATGTAGTTTCCACCCAGGAAGATGCTGTTGTGGTATATATGCAGGTTGCCTCCCGACTGGACATAGATCCCATAGGGTGAATATCCTGGAGATTTGATCGTGTAGATGACATTATCCGATATTTCATTTACCGTGTTAGCTTCACCGTTGTAAAAGATAGCGACAGCCGAATTGGCCCCGCCATACCAGTCGTGAAAAGTGTTTTTACGGATCTTTAGGTTTGTTGAACCCGTTGCGATATATAGCCCCATGACCGACTGGGGGGCAGTAAGGTTCCCGTTGATGGCCCCGATGATCTCGTTGCCTTCGATCAGCAAACTGTCGGCATTCTGGATCTCAACACCCCATTGCATGCCGGCCTGTGCATCGAGATTTGAACCGATGGTGTTGTTCGTCAACTGAACATTGGTGGTTTTATTTGAAGCAATGCCGAATATGGTAACAGGATATTTGGCGCTGTTCATGGAATTGTTATTTAAGGTGATGTTATGATAGCCGGCATTTCCGGTGATGGTATACATGGTAAAGCACTGGGCATTATAGATGGCCTCTTTATGTGCCTGCAATACACAATTCTTGATCACAATATTCGATGCACCAATGATACCATTATTATAAAGGCCAATGGCTGCTGCATAGCCTGAACTGGCTGTATTCTGGAAAGTAAGGCTCCGGTCGGTCCCGCCGGCGGTGTTGGAACCGTCGATGATGACCCACTGGGCTCCGTAAAGGGTAATCTGGCTGTAATAGTTGGGTGTTACTCCAAGGTAGGATGCCGCAAATACGGGTGTTGCACCGGGTGCCGGTTTAATGGTAAGCGTGTTGGTTGCACTTGCTCCCGGAAGTTGCGGGATGATGATCGGGTAGGTTTCTGCAGCATAGGTATTATCGGTAAGGTACAGGGTTACCGGGCAGGTAAGGTCCTTGGTGCTGATATCTGCAACAGCGGCGGTGAGGGTTGGATAGGTCTGGCCAACACCCACGTTGAACGAACCGCAGATTCCCTGGATGATCTTGTATTTATTGGGCGTGGTGGGGGCGGTGGTTGCCGACGGGGGATTGGCCGTGAAACCGGCCGCGCCCATGCCCGGGCTGGTGCCGACATTGGGGGTTGCAACATTATCCTGGGCAAGAACGTAATAGTAGACGGAGTCATTCAATACAACACCACCTCCGAAAGAAAAACTGTACTGGTTTCCGCCGAGTGACGTTCCAGTCACATAGGCCCAGGTGCCGTTGTAGAATTTCTTCCAGGCCAGGCGCGGGAGACCCACACCCGAGGTGGGTACGCCATGCATATCAGTAATGGTGGCGGTCAGTGTCCGGTTGGTAAGCGACGATGTATTCAGCAAGGCTGAATAGAGGATAGCGGGTGGGGTGAGATCGAGTGGGATGCCGCCAAACTCATCGGCGCCCATATCCGGCGCGATCGGGGGATAAGAGGCGTTGACGGGAAACCCGGTGTTCGGGTAGCGTGCATCATTGTCAAAATCGGCCGTGATATTGGGAGAGGCCACGGTGATACCGGCGCTTTCAACCTGCGTGGCAATAGCCTGGTTGATATGGAGGTTCATGGAACCGGGGGTAATGCTGATGAAAGGCGGGTTTTCCGTAATGGACTGAGTCTCCCTGGGCGACATCCTGGTCTTGTAGGCTGCCAGGGTCTGGTCGCTGCTGGTGCCGTCGGTAAAAATCACGTTGGCCGGTCCCGGGGTCCCGGCATAAAAGTCGTTGTTATTCGACAACATGGAATACGTGAGGTAACTGTTCGAGGCAAACTTTAAGGCGGATGTCAGTCCAGTTCCTGATGGAACCGAAGTGTTGACAAGGATGTTGCCCCGGATGTCAACATTTGAAGGGCTGGTGCTGATATAAAGGGCTGCGGTGCCATAGTTGACGCCAGTTGAGGATGCATTCAGGTAGACCGTATTATCGTAGACATCCAGGTTTGTTGCACCGGAGGCGCCTCCGTAGATGCCGTAAATTGCGGCTGCAGATGAAACTGCCGTGGTTTTCAGATCACCTACGAAATTGTTGTAGCAGATCATATCTCCTGTGGAAACACTGGACAGGTAAAGCCCGTAAACAACGGCAGAGGTGCCGGCGGTATTGAAATTCTGCAACTTGTTTTTATATACAGAGGTGGTGTAGGCGTTGCCGGTATATATCCCGTAAATTGAACCGTTACCGCCAAGGAAATTGGTCAGGGTGTTGTTGTAGATATTCTTTGGACCTGAAGGGTTGTTCAGCACATACATGGCGTAGGTCAAACCATTTGAAGCAAGGGTGTTGTTGTTGACGGTGTTGTTGAAAAAGTCGGATTGGTTCCCGCCCCCGTTTAAATAGAAGAAGTAAGTTGTTCCGGCGCCCAGAACAGATTGCAGCCTGGTATTGCCAGTTGCCTGATTGTCATGGAACGACACGATCCCGGTTGTGTTCTGGCAACCGTTGAAATAGATGCCTTCGATGGTTCCTGTTGAGGTTGTTGTGGCGGAACCATAGGTGTTGTTGGTCACGAGGTTGTTGTAAACATTGCAGGCATT
Organism: uncultured Bacteroidales bacterium; assembly: GCA_903913885.1. Lineage (GTDB taxonomy): Bacteria > Bacteroidota > Bacteroidia > Bacteroidales > FEN-979 > CAIVAT01. The sequence continues at coordinate 78,129 of CAIWMX010000125.1, forward strand.
GCCTCCCCCGTTCAGGTACATGTAGTAGCAGGTTCCGGCGACCGCAGCCGTGTAAGTACAGTTTGTAACTGTGTTATTATAGGCATTCATTACAGTTGCACCGGTGTAAACATTTCCATGGGCATCCCAGATTCCGTAAAAGGCGCCAGTACCGGCATATGCAATCGAAACCGTGTTGTTGTAGTAATCAATGTTGGCATTGTTGGCTGTGCCGATCTGAATCCCGGCACAGGTGCCGCTTCCGGCACACGGGCCGTTGACAATGTTGTTGGCGATCTTCTGGCCATTCTGGTAAATCGTGTAGATCCCGTTGTTTGCCACGGTGCTTCCGCCAAAGTTGCTGATGGTGTTGGCGCCATCCTTCCCGATCTCGAGGTTCTGGTCGTAATAAACATAAGGTGTGGCGGCATCGGCACACCCTGAAATCCAGATGCCGTTGTAACAGTTCTGGATCGTGTTGCTGTAGATCTTGATATTGCTGTTGGCGCCGCTCAGGGCGGTCACGGTCAGCTGCGCGACGGGGGAGGAAGGGATAACGTTGTTGGCATAAATGCCGACCGTTGCGGTGTTGGCCTTGCTCATGGTGATGTTACAATTCTTAATGGTCACGAATTGAGCACCATCTGTAGCGGAGTTCTTGAATATGGCATAGCCCCATTCAACAGTACCGGAAGGATCGGTCACATCGATCCCGTCGAATGTGATGTAGTCGGTGCCTTGCAGACAGATAATCCATTCAACTGGCGAAGCAGTTCCGGCAGCAGCGGTGATTATCGGGTTTGCCCCTGTGCCGCTTTTTTTAAACATGATCGGGTTTGCTGAAGTTCCTGTTGTCGTTATCAGTCCGGAGTTCAGGGATGGAAACGTTTCAGTGTAACCGGCTGCAACGTTGAAGGTGACACCGCCGGAACCGATGCCGGAGGCATTCGCAGCCGTGATGGCCGCTGCAACGGTGGCATAGTCGCCGGGGATGGTTTTGATACCACTGATCTGACCGAATGTGGTCAGGCAAACAGTCAATAAAACAAACAAACTGATAAAACACTTTTTCATGGTTGGTTTTTTTGGTTAATGTTGGTTGTTTTCAATGATTTTCTTCAAAATGTCAATCTGGACCTTTTTTTTCTTCAACTCTTTCCTGACCTTGTCCAACGTTTTGTCGGGAGGTAAATCTGATGGCGTTTTAATTATTTCAGCTTTTTTCATGGGCAGTAATTCCTTATTCAATGATTCCTGATCAAAAACAAATTCGGGGCAAATATATGGGCAGGGACAAGGAATCCTTTCTAAAACCGGCTTAACAAAATCTTATGTCGGCCGGTTTCTGGTCTTAACAAATTCTAACATGATTGCCATACCACTGGTATTCATGTTTTTAAAAAAACGGGAAGTAATCAGATTTGGGAAAGGAAGGAGACTAAATTGGTTTGGGAGCTCAGCATACCCAGTTTTTTTCTCAGGCGTGACCGTGCAACATCCAGCGAGGCGGGTCGCTGACCGGTAAGTTCGCAAATCTCCTTGGTTGAGAGGTTTAGTTTAAGTAACGCACACAATTTTAATTCGTTGGAAGAAAGGTCCGGAAATTTGAGCAGCAGCCGGTCATAAAAGCCGCTGTGGACTTGTCTGAACCGTACTTCGAATTCATCCCATATTTCATCACCGGAACCCCGCTGGAGCCCTTTGATAAGTTGGAGGATATCCGATTTTATATCAGGTTCCGCAGCTTTCTGCTGGATCTCGATCAGCCGGTTGGTGTGTTCAACAAGAAATTCATTTTTTTTAAGCAGGTTCATCACGTTGATCGCAAGTTCCTTGTTTTTGAACTCAACCTCATCGGAGAGCCGTTGTTTCTCAAGGCGGATATTCTTGGTTTTCACGATTTGCCTGGATAGAAACAGGATGGTGGTGATAAGTCCGGAAACAGCAAGAATGATGAGGATGATGGTGATATAGTCCCTCCTTTGCTGTTTCATGGAATCCTCTTTGACCTTTTTATCATAGTTATATTCCAACTCCAGCAAAGTAAGCTTTGCCGTCGAATTTTCATTGTCGATGCTGTCTTTTTCAGTATTCCGGATCATTGCGTACTTATAGGCACTGTCGATTTTCCCGGCCGACAGGTAAAATTCCTGCAAAACAGTTGCCGACTGGAACACGGTTTCGCGCAATTTATACCTAACACCGTCGGTGTATGCCAGCAAGGCATATTTCAGCTCGTTTTGCGGATCGTTTATATCCTTGTAGTAATCGGAAAAAACGAGGTGGCACAAAGCCAGGTTATGCCGGGAACCTACCGACGAATAGATGTCAATGGCCTTGTCGTAATTTGCCTTAAAATCGGTATACCTGGTGAGTTTCAGGTAGGCTGATCCCAGGTTCATGTAGTTGGTTGCAAGTCTGACTTTCAATCCCAGCCGGGTATGTATCCAGATGGCTTCCTGGTAGCAGTCGATGGCCTGGTTTGTCTGGTCCCTCTCAACAAGCACCAGGCCGACATTGTTCACCACGTTGGCGATCTGGATGGAATCATTCCGTTCCCTGGCAATTTTCAGTGCCTTGGTATAGTAAATGTAGGCTTTGTTGAAATTACGCTGGTAGTAGCAGATGTTGCCGATGCCATTCAGGGCCTTCACGGTACCCTCCTGGTCGCCGATCTCCTCAAACAAACGCAGTGCGGTAAAATGGGATTCATAACTATCGGCGTAATCTGCCTGGAAGATCCTGATCATTCCGATGATCAGGCAGGCTTCGCCAAGCGCCTTCTTGTTATCAAGCCTTCCGGCGAGTTCTCTGGCTTTCAGGGCCATTTCCATCCCCTGGGTTAATTGTGTTTTAAGGGCGCGGATTCGCCCTACTTCGATCATCGCCAGCAACTTCAGTTCCGGCAAATCGGCTTTGGATGCCAGGATCAATGCCCTGGAGGCAAAATCGAGGGCCTTGTCGGGGTCGGTTGCATTGAAGTGCCTGGTCGCTGCCAACAGGAGTTCGGCCTGCAGTTTTTTCGCGGGGGTGCCCCGTATGGTCTTTTCGATGCTGTCGGTATAGCGGGCTTGCTCACCTGCAGTAACCATCCTGAACGAAATCAGGCAAAAGAATAACGCTAAGACAATAACCCTGTAAGACATACCAGCCCTGTTCAACCAAACAAAATTAACATTTCTTTGGAGGAAATAAAATAATTTTACTTCTCCGTACCCCCACCCTGACGGGGTGGGGGACCCTGTCAGGGTGGGGGACCCTGTCAGGGTGGGGGACCCTGACGGGGTGGTGCACCCTGACGGGGTGGTGCACCCTGACGGGGTGGTGCACCCTGACGGGGTGGGGGACCCTGACGGGGTGGGGGACCCTGACGGGGTGGGTCTAAAATGAAAACCCGGCCTTCAGGGCGAAGAGGTGGTTAACAAACCTCAACGCGGCATATTCATTCAGCGACTGGGTCGACTCATATGACAGGTCAAAAAACAGGCTGTGCTTTTTTGGCAGCATGAATTTCATCCCCGCCGATCCGAGGGCCCCAAGGTGGTAAGTGGGTATTGACTTCCCGAATTCAAGGACGAACCTTTCAAGTTTGAAACTGCTGTTCTGGCTTATGATAAACATGTTCATTACCCCGACGCCCAGATAAGGCCGCACCTTTCCCAGCAAAAAGGTGTAATGGAACATCAGCGGTAATTTAATGACATAGGCTTTCAAATTGATATCAACGGCATCCTTAAAGATATCCGTGTTTTTCCATGTCATCAGGTACTCGGTACCGTTATAGGTTATCTTGTCATAGGCCCCAAGTTCGGTGAGACGGTACCCGGAAAACCGCTGAACCGCGATATCTGCCACGATGTTCAAATGTTCGAACGGTGCGAAAAGGTTTTCAAGTTCAAACCGGCATCCAAGAACCTGCCCCGGGACCCGGTTTGAAACAAGCTGGCTTCCATACTGGTAAAGGAAATCGTAGCCGGGGGGATTTGCCAGTTTTGTACCGAATTTCACTTCATTCAGGGTAATGCCCGCATAAAACCCTACCCTCAGCCGAACCGGGTTCAGTTTTCGTTCATATACGATGCATAGCTCGGTTGTGCATACCCTGGCATGATAATCCCTGGCCAGGCTGATCAGCGAGGATTGGCTTAGGCTGGCCTGATCAATCTCGGGGAAGAGATCGGGGCAGTCGGACAACACAGACTTCAGCTTCCCATGGTATTGTTTTGACTTAACATACGCGTTGCCGAATTCGTTTGTTATTATCTTGTCGTTTTCAGATAGTTCAACCAGGCTATCAGCTCCCTTTTCAATGAAGTAGTGGTCGGTTTCATCCCGCAGGTAATAGACATTCGCCTTCCCTTTCACCAGGAATTCAACAAATACCGGTTTTTTCACGCTGTCAAGCCGTACCTCCTTCGTGATGAAATACCTGCCGTCATCAAACCTGAAAGCGAGGATGTCGGTGGGTCTATATTCAACAGGCTGGTCGTTCAGACCCGGTTTGAAGACGCAAAATCCGGAGGTTTTAAGGGCTTTATACAGGATGAGCCCTCTGACCGTGTCGTTTGGCTTTTTAACCAGGTAGCCGGGCCTGAAATCACGCTGTGCCAGGAGACAGGATGAATATGCGATCATCAATCCTGTTGCCAGTAATACAAAAAAGAACCGGTTTTTCATCAGACGCTGTTATGAACTCCTAAAATGCAAAACCCGCTTTCAACCCGAACTGGTTGTTGATAAAACGCCAGTCGGCCCACACATTGGTTGTTATGGTATATTCGTACCCCATATCAATGAAAAAATAGTGATTGTCCCTTATCATGAATTTCGCTCCGGCCGATCCCGTAAACCCTACATGATAGGTCGGTATCGATTTCCCGAATTTATCGGCAAACCGGTGTACAATCAAATCCTTGTTCTGGCTGAGGATAAACATGTTCATGACCCCGGCGGTCACGTAAGGCCTTACCCCTCCCTTCAGAAATGTACAGCCAAACTGAAGCGGGATTTTAAGCGCCAGGGTTTTCACATTTACATCCAGGCTTGTCTGGTGCGAGTAATCGCTGACCCTGGATAATGAGTAAACGTGTCCGTTATAGGTCACCATGTCGTACTCCCCTGTTTCGGTGAGATGATAGGATGAAAACTGCTGCAGGGCCACATCAACCAGCAGGCTTGCATGCTCAAAGGAAGAAAAGATGTTTTCAACTTCAACCCGGCATCCAGCCGTTGCACCCGGGGAAAACCCGGAAACCAGCTGGTTGCCATATTTGGCAACGCCGCCCGAATATTGCACGGTAGTCAGCCGACCCCCGAACTGGATTCTGTTCATCGTAAATCCGCCGTATAATCCAACGCGGACATGCACCGGGACATTCCTGCGCTGAAAGACGATGCACTCTTCTGTTGAACAGACCCTTGCATGGTAATCCCTGGCCAGCCTGATCAGCGAGGAATGGTTGAGGTTTGACCGGTCAATTTCGGGAAAGATTTCAGGGCAATCAGACAGGACCGATTTTAGTTTCCCGGGGTACATATCGGGTTTTACATAATTCTGCCCCCAATCAGTGGTTATGATCTTTTCTTTTTCGGTCAGTTCGATGATCCTGCCATCTTTTTCGATGAAATAGTGGTCGGTTCCATCGCGCATATAATAGATGCTGGCCTTTCCTTTGAGCAAAAATTCCAGGAAAAGCAGTTTTTTGCCGGTTTCAACCGTCACTTCCCTGCTGACATAGTATTTCCCGTCGCTGAACCTGAACGCCAGGATGTCGGAAGGCGAATAAATTACCGGCTTTTCCGCAAGTTCCTTCTTGAAAACACAGGTTTCTGAGGTGCTGGAGGCCTTATATAAAAGATAGCCATGGATGGTGTCGTGCCGGTTGTTGATCACGAAGCCCGGACGGAAGTCACGCTGGGCATGCCCGTTCAGAAAACAAAAAAACAGCAGAACAGATATAAGCGACAACTTAACAGTGGTTTTTTTCATCTTGCTCCTTTCCTGGTTTTTTTAGATGTTTATCCTCGCTCCTTTCGTTCCTCCTGCGCTTTCATTGGCAATGCACTTTGAAGATACAGTTTCTCCACCTTTTCGCGCGCCCAAGGCGTTTTTCGTAAAAAAGTAAGGCTTGATTTTATACTTGGATTTTCGTAGAAACAATTGATCCTGATAATTTTATAGAGGTCTTCCCACCTGTAATGTGTCAGAAGATGGTTCAGCATCATCTCCAGGGTAACGCCGTGGAGCGGGTTGTTGGGTTGCTGGCTCATATCATCAGGCTGCATCCCCTTGCATCCGATGCGTCAAACCTGCCGAGCACTTCAAACTGCCCATCCAGGTGAAGCCGGCCAAGGTCTTCGGTGGCAATGAAACTACAGGAGTCCTGGTTGGCAAGATCGATGATATTGATGCCTCCGGTTTCGCCGGGCCCCAGGTAACTCAACGGGTCATTGGTATCCCTGATCATGATCTTCATCCAGGGCGGGGTGCTGAAACGGCCGTCGCCCTGCGACCATGCCTGCGACAGCAGTTCGGTCATTCCATACTCAGAGTGAATCAGTTCCACACCAAATGCAGGGCAAAGGGTTGAATGCAGTTCTTCGCGGGTGATCTCCCGGCGTTTGCCCTTCATACCGCCTGTTTCGATGACAATCACGGGATTGTAGTCGCCCGGGTAACTGGCTGCAAAATCCAGCAATGCATACGTCAACCCAATCAATATCACTGTTTTATCCCTTGCCCGCTGCTGACGAAGCCTGGCATGCAATCCCGAATGATTGGCAAGGAAAAAACCGTTTTCGGGGCTGCTGCTCAAATCCATCAGTTGCTGGATCATGTAAACAAGCGACGAATCGGGTGCCTGCTCAGGGGTGGGCGTGAGCGCCAGGAACTGAACATTCTCCGGATTGCCGTAATGCCGTTGAAACCCTTTAATAAAGGAGTGCCTGTAAAGGGAAAGGTCCTTAACCAGGTGCCGGCTGCGCACCATGCCAGTCGTACCGCTGCTCCTGAAGATAGCCTGGGGTGGTACTTTCCCGCAAACAACATCGCGGGTTTTAAAGAATTCGATAGGCAGAAAGGGAATTTCCTCTACCCTGCCAACACTTTTAACATTGATCCGGCGCGCATCCACGAATTCACGATACACGTCATTCTGACTGTACTGATTTTGAAACACCTCCAGGGCAAAATGGTTAAACTCCCGATCCGATCCGATTTTAAACATTTTTTCTCTCGACTCCATCACAAATATATTTCTCAAAAATTATCATGCAAACAATATAGTACAGCTAAAGCGTTTCATTCCATAGTACCCGACCGGCCCGCCGTTTTGCTGAATTTATCTTTCGAATCGCGGCGGCAATCGTTGCTGTTCCAGCTTTATTTCGCCAATTTATTGTACTTTTACAGCCTGCAAAGGTATTGAATTAACACCGATCAACCCATGATGTTTAAGCTCAATTTTCGGGGTTCTCCTTTTTCCGCGTCAATCGTAGTGGTTACGTGCATGATGCTGATTTCATCCTGCATGAAAAAGGAGGTTTATCCTGACATTCCCGTAATAGCTTACCAGAATTTCGTGTCGGTATTCGACACAGGAAAGATAGCCAAAAAAGGGTACCTGACCATTTCCTTCAAGGATGGAAACGGTGATATCGGGCTCCGCCCGGAAGAGACCCAGCCTCCCTACGACACCGGCAGCATCTATTATTACAATTTCATCATCGATTACTATGAACGACAAAACGGTATTTATGTAAAACTCAACACCACCGTTCCTTTCAGTGCCCGGATTCCTTACCTCACACCCGACGACCCGAACAAGGCCATCAAGGGGTTCATCGTCGACACCATCACCCTGAACCCGCATCCCGCCCATGATACCATCAAATTCAAATTCTTCATTTACGACCGGGCACTGCACAAAAGCAATACCGATTCCACACCTCCCATTATACTGAGGAGACATTAACCGCCCATGGAAAGGATCTATGCTGACCGGAAATACATCATCATCGGGTTTTTCCTGTTGATCGGCCTGTTTTTCCTGGCCCGGCTTTTCTATGTGCAGATCATGGTGGACAAATACATACTTTCGGCAAACAACAACGTGTTGCGGTATGTCACCCAGTACCCGGCCCGGGGGCTGGTATTTGACCGCAACGAAAAACTGCTTGTCTACAACGAAGCGGCTTATGACCTCATGGTCATTCCCCGCCAGGTAAAAAATCCCGATACCATGGCGCTGTGCCACCTGATCGGCATCGACAAGGCAGAATACATAAACCGGCTTCAGAAGGCCAGGAGCTATTCTCCCTACCGCCCGTCCATCTTTGAAGCGCAGATAACGCGCGACAGTTACGGGTTCCTCGAAGAGAAACTTTTCCTCTTCCCCGGGTTTTATGTCCAGTCGCGTACCCTGAGAAAATACACTTACCCTGTTGCACCCCACACTTTTGGCTATATCGGGGAGGCAGGCCCCGATATCATTGAAAACAACGACTATTACCGGCCGGGCGATTACATCGGGATCAGCGGCATTGAAAAGTCGTATGAAGAGATCCTTCGGGGAAAAAAGGGGATGAAGATCCGGGTTTATGATGTTCTTAACCGCGACAAAGGCAGTTTCAGGGAGGGGAAATATGATACGGCCTCTATGGCCGGCACAAACCTTTACTCATCATTGGATGTTGAGTTGCAGCAATATGGCGAACTGCTTATGACCAATAAGAAGGGGAGCATTGTGGCCATTGAACCCCAGACAGGCGAACTGCTTTGCGTGGTTTCAAGTCCTTCATACGACCCTAACCTGCTGGCAGGCAATATTCGCAGGAAAAATTACACCCTGCTCCTCCAGGACACCATCTTCATGCCCCTGTTCAACCGGGCCCTCATGGCGATGTACCCGCCCGGATCGACCTTCAAACTGGTGGATGCGCTGGTGGGCCAGCAGGAGGGGGTGCTTACCCCCGAAACCCGCTACGGTTGCCCGGGAGGCTTCCCCCTGGGGAACGGGAAAAAGGTTGGTTGCCATCCCCATCCCTCCCCCCTCGACCTGATCGGGGCGATCCAGATTTCGTGCAACTCCTATTTCTGCAGGGTTTTCAAATCGATCATCGACAAAAAAACTTTTTCCACCACCCGCCAGGCTTATGAAAACTGGCGAAAAGAGGTGATGAGCTTCGGGTTCGGCAAACGGCTGGGGATTGACATCCCGGGCGAACTCAACGGCAATATTCCGACGCCAACCTATTACGACAAATACCATGGGGTAAACCGCTGGAGGTCGATGACCATCATTTCGCTGGGCATCGGGCAGGGAGAGATCGGCATTACGCCGATACAACTTGCCAACCTGGCGGCGCTTATTTCAAACAAGGGCTGGTATTACTCCCCGCACATCATCCGGGCGATCGGCCGGAAAGACAGCCTGAATACCGCATACAGCACAAAACACCATACGCTGGTAGACACCAGGTATTTTGACATCGTGGTTGAAGGAATGGCCGATGTAGTGACCGGCGGCACCGGGAGAATTGCCCAGATAGACAGCGTGGTTGTTTGCGGGAAAACAGGAACGGCACAAAACCCGCATGGCAAGAACCACTCGATTTTCATCGCCTTTGCCCCGAAGGAAAATCCTAAAATTGCCATCTCGGTGGTATGCGAGAACGCAGGCATGGGAGCTGCCTGGGCCGCCCCCATCGCCAGCCTGATGATCGAAAAGTATTTAAAGCGCCAGGTCAAACGCAAAGACCTGGAAGATAGAATGATTAACGGAAACCTGATTAACGGAAAACTACCCGAAAATGAGAGAGGACAAGGGAATTTTTTACCGGATTGATTGGGTCGTCGTCGGGCTCTACCTGGCACTGGTCTTCATTGGCTGGCTGAACATCTATGCCGCCGTGTATAACGACACCCACAACCACATTGCCGATTTGTCGCAGAAATACGGCAAACAGATGATCTTCATCCTTGCAGCGATTTTGCTGGCGCTGGGGATTCTGATCATCGACCCCAAGTTTTTTTCCCAGTTTGCATGGTTTATCTACGGGTTTTTCCTGTTCATGCTGGTGGTAGTGATCTTTTCAGGACGCATTGTTGCCGGGTCGAAGGGCTGGTTTGCCATCGGGGGATTTGGCATTCAGCCTGCCGAGTTTGCCAAAATGGCCACCGTGCTGGCCCTTGCCAAATACCTGGGCACCCTGGATGTAAGCCTTGCCCGGCTGCGGAGCATTGTCGTTGCAGGCACCATCATCATGGTGCCGGCCATCATCGTTTTACTGCAACACGACACCGGTTCGGCCATTGTGTTCTTTGCTCTGGTCATTGTTCTTTACCGTGCAGGGCTCACCGGGTTCGTCCCCCTGGCCTTCATCGTGCTGCCGATACTGGGGGTTTTGGCCCTGGTGGTCCCAAAACTCATCCTGGTCGCTGTGCTGCTGATCGGGGCTGGCGCTTTTTACCTGTACAGCAACAGGAAACTGCGTACCATCTTTCTGATCATTGCCATTTTCCTGGGATCTGTGGGTTTTGTTTTCTCGGTCGACTTCAGCGTTAACCGCATACTGGAGCCCCATCAGCGCAACCGCATCCATGTGCTACTCGGGCAGGTAATCGATCTGAAGGGAGCCGGGTATAATGTAAATCAATCCCTTATTGCCATCGGGTCGGGCAGGATTTTTGGCAAGGGTTTTCTGCAGGGCACCCAGACAAAATACAATTTCGTACCCGAGCAAAGTACCGACTTCATTTTCTGTACCGTGGGCGAAGAGTGGGGGTTCGTTGGCTCGTCGGTACTCGTTTTAATCTATCTCAGCCTTTTCACCCGCCTCATTTTCCTCGCCGAACGACAGCGGTCGCGATTCAGCCGGTTCTATGGTTACGGGGTGGCCTCCATCCTGTTTTTCCACTTTGCCATCAATATCGGGATGACCCTCGGGCTGGTGCCTGTGATCGGAATCCCCCTGCCCTTTGTGAGTTACGGGGGATCATCGATGTGGGCCTTTACCATTATGCTGTTCATTTTTATCCGGCAGGATTCCTACCGTTACGAACTTGTCTGACCCCCAACCATGAAGAAAGACACAGCATTTCCGGTCCGCACCATCCATGTGAAGAACATGACATGCAGTTGCTGCATCCACCTGTTGCGCAGGGAACTGACCCTCGACGGAATTGAGATCCATGATATCCGGTTGGGGACCCTGGTGCTGTCGCATGATCCGAAGAAAATTACCTGGAAGAAGATTGAGGCCATCCTGGAATGTTATGGATTTGAAATCCTCCGCGACAAGGAGAAGATGCTTGTGGAGCAGATCAGACACGCGGTGATCGACCTGGTGCATAATTCCACCTACAATGCCATGGTGCGCAATTCCGACTACCTTGTTGAACGTTTCGGCATGTCGTATCCCTACATCTCCTCCCTCTTTTCTAAACATGAAGGCACCACGCTCGAAAAATTCACCATTCTTCATAAAATTGAAAAAGTCAAGGAACTGATCGAATACGGCGAACTCACCCTCAGCGAAATTGCTTATATGATGGGTTACAGCAGCGTACAATATCTTTCTACCCAGTTCAAGTCGGTGACCGGAATTTCGGTGACCGAATACAAAGTGACCCCTTCAACCAGCAGGCTTGGGCTCGACAAAATCAGCTGAAAGTCTTATGGCATGCCAATTCCCGAAAAAAACACATACTTTTCCTGATTAAAATCTTGTACATTCTTTGTGAAATTTTATAACATCCCGGCAGGGGGAAGGTTGTAATATTGCATCGGATTCAGAGCTAAGGCATGCCGCCTCCGTTGCAATAAAATCTTAATGGCATGCAATATCCAGAAGGACAAAGTTCATATAAATACGAAAATTAATTGCGGACCCGGAAATGTACCGGGGCCATGTTTCTAATGATATAAAATTGTTGACCCATGAAATTACGAAAAAATGTTGCAGTCAGTGAGGCCGGGTTGCTGTTCAACCCGGTAAACGGTGAATCTTACTCACTTAACCCCATCGGGGTTGAGATCCTCAACCTCATCCGGGAAGATAAAAGCCCGGAACAGATCATCAAGGTCATCCTTGAAAAATATTCAACCGATAAGGCAACCTTTGAAAAAGACTACTTTGATTTCATTGGGATTCTTGAACACCACAACCTGCTTGAAAGCCATGAAGAAACGAACGCTTAACATCGCCGTCACGGGGTTGAATGCAATCGATTCGCCGGGCCCGGGGGTATCGGTGATCAGGGCGTTGCATGAAGCCGCGTCATTTAATGTCAACATCATCGGTTTATCATACGAATCGCTTGAGCCGGGCATCTACATGCATGATCTTGTTGCGCGCACCTATTCGATCCCTTATCCCGCAGCCGGGATCGACACCCTGCTGGCCCGGCTTGAGTACATCCATGAAAAGGAAAAGATTGATGTGATCATCCCCAATTTTGACGCTGAGCTTTACCCGTTTATAAAACTGGAGCCGAAACTCAAAGCCATGGGCATTCATATGTTCCTGCCTACGCTTCATCAGTTTGAAGAGCGTCATAAGGTGAATCTGAATGATTTCGGAAGAAAATACGGCATCAGCGTGCCGCACAGCAAGGTGCTCTATGACCTGAACACGGTACACAGCCTGCCTTCGGAGTTTTCATTCCCCATGATCGTGAAAGGCAAATTTTACGATGCCTCCATTGCATACAGCATCGAACAGGTGAAGAGCTATTTCAACAAGATCAGCGCCAAATGGGGGCTTCCGATCATCATCCAGGAATTCGTCCACGGAACTGAATTCAACGTGACGGGGCTGGGCGATGGCAAGGGCAATACCATTGCGGCGGTTCCGATGCGCAAACAGTACATCACCGACAAGGGGAAAGCGTGGGGGGGCATCTCCATTGCCGATGAAAAAATGCTCGACATGACACGGAAATTCCTGAAAAACACCAAGTGGCGCGGTGGCTTCGAACTTGAACTGATGAAAAACAAGGACGGGGAGCTTTACCTCCTTGAAATAAATCCCCGTTTGCCGGCATGGATTTACCTGGCGGTCGGAGTAGGGCAGAATATCCCCGAGGCGCTGGTCAACCTTGCCCTGGGCGAAAAAGTGAAACCCTTCAGCACCTACAGCGTGGGCAAAATGTTTGTCCGCTATTCATGGGATATGATTGTTGACAGGGAAGAGTTCGAGCAGATCAGCATTTATGGAGAGTTGTAATCAATAAAAATTAAAACAATGAGCAAAACAAGATATGAACGCCCGGTGATTAAAAAACTGGAAACCGGCATGCCGAATAAATTCGGAACAAAAACGGAATACGAACCCTTGACCCACATCGACGGGGTTGCTGTGAACGACCTCATCGGGAAATACGGCTCTCCCCTGTTCGTCATTTCAGAAAAAACCATCCGCAGTACCATTAAAAAGGCAAAAAAAGCCTTTGAAACCCGCTATCCGAAGGTGCAGTTTGCATGGTCTTACAAAACCAACTACCTCAACGCGGTATGCAGTATATTCCACCAGGAAGGCTCGTGGGCCGAGGTGGTGTCGGGGTTTGAGTACGACAAAGCGATCAACCTGGGCGTTGACGGGCGCAAGATCATCTTCAACGGGCCCGATAAAAGCGAGCAGGATCTCACCAAGGCGATCACCAACGATTCGCTGATCCACATCGATCATCTCGACGAGTTGTATTCCATCACCGAACTGGCTGAAAAGCTGAACAAACGCCCCAGGGTTGCCATCAGGGTAAACATGGATACCGGTGTATATCCCATGTGGGACCGCTTTGGCTTTAATTACGAAAACGGCCAGGCATGGGATGCCATCAACAAGATCATGCATTCTGAAAAAATGGAACTGGTCGGGCTGCACTGCCATATCGGGACCTTCATGCTGTCGCCCTTTGCCTACGGCATTGCGGCTGCAAAGCTGGCCGACCTGGCTCTTGCCCTGGAGCAGAAGTTCAAGCATGAGATCAAATACATCGACCTGGGCGGCGGTTTTGCCTCAAAGAACACCCTTAAAGGTTCCTTTCTCCCGGGAAATGACACGAATCCGACGTTTGATGACTTTGCAGAGGTCATCTCCACCGCCCTGATCAACAGCAATTTCAAGAAGGATAAGCTGCCATTGCTCATCCTTGAAACCGGGCGCGCCCTGGTTGACGAAGCCGGGTTCCTGCTGGGGTCGGTTATCTCAAACAAGCGATCAAGCACGGGCCGCCGCAACACCATCCTCGATGTGGGGGTAAATATCCTCTTTACTTCGTTCTGGTATGATCACAAGATCACCCCGGCGCAGTCATTCACCCACTATTCGGAGGATACCTGCCTCTACGGACCGCTTTGCATGAACATCGACGTGATCCGTGAAAGCACCACCCTGCCGCTGCTCAACAAGGGGGAACATGTGGTTATCCATAATGTCGGCGCATACAATATGACGCAATGGATGCAGTTTATTACCCTGCGGCCCAACGTGGTGCTGATCGATATGGATGAAAAGCCCCACCTGATCCGGAGCAAGGAGTCGCTGGAGAATATGAACAGCATGGAAAAGGTGCCAAATCATCTGGAGAGGTTTGATAAATGAGGGATGTGCTGATGTGCTGATGTGCTAATGTGCTGATGTGCTGATGTGCTGATGTGCTAATGTGCTAATGTGCTGATGTGCTGATGTGCTGATGTACTAATGTGATTAGGTGATAATGGAGGGAAAATTGTTGATTTGGAATTCTTTTCGCAGGATTTTATTTTTAACAGCATCTACATAACCATTAGTTCACGCTGAACACGAACATAAGTAGCGCTTTCCCGTAATTTTATTTATTAATTTTGAATTTTTATTTATTTCAGCCTTTGACGTTTAAGAGACTTACATACATCTTCCCGTCCTTCCTGTGGAGTGTGCTGAACAGCTATACCCAGATCTTTTTTTCCAACAGCATGATCTTTGCCGTGATCCTGATTGCGGTTTCGTTTTTCGATGTTTGGGCAGGGGTGAGCGGCATGGTGGCCGTCATGGTGTCAAACACCCTGGCATACCTGATCGGCTTGAACCGGCAGAAGATCAAAAAGGGTTACTATGGGTTCAACAGTTTGCTGGTAGGGCTTGGGTTGGGCGTGTTTTATCAGCCGGGCCTGGAGTTCTTTATCATCCTTGGATTTGCCGCACTGCTTACTCTTTTACTGACGGTTCTGATGGAAGGGGTGATCGGGAAATACGGACTGCCGTTCCTGAGCCTCTCTTTTTTGCTGGGAACGTGGCTTGTAAGCCTGGCAACAAGGCAATTTACCGCGCTGCATGTAAGCGAACGGGGCATATACATGACAAACGAGATGTTCATGATCGGCGGCAAACACCTGGTGTTGTCATACAACTGGCTCTCAAACATTGGCATGCCTGAACCGGTGCGGCTCTATTTCACTTCGCTGGGCGCCATTTTTTTTCAATATCATTTATTTGCGGGGATCCTGATTGCGCTGGGATTACTTATTTGTTCGCGTATCTCCTTTATCCTGTCGCTGCTGGGTTTCTTTTCGGCTTATGCCTATTACAACTTCATTGGCGCCGACATCCATGAACTGAGTTACAGTTATATAGGTTTTAATTTCATCCTGACTTCCATTGCCGTGGGCGGATTTTTCATCATCCCGTCGAGGTGGTCATTCCTGTGGGTCATCCTGCTTACACCCGTTATTTCGATTATCCTGACGAGTACGCAGGCAATCTTTTCAATTTTCCAGATTTCCGTCTACTCACTCCCGTTCAACCTGGTTGTGCTGATCTTCCTGTATGCCCTTAAATTCAGGGAACGCTTTTATGACAAGCCGGAACTGGTGGTTTACCAGCAATTCTCACCGGAAAAAAATCTTTACTCACATTTGAATTATAAGGCCCGGTTCGGGAAATCGCTTTATTTCGCGTTCGTGCTGCCGTTCTGGGGTGAATGGAAAGTAACACAAAGTCATAATGGTAAACATACCCATCAGGGCGACTGGCGTCATGCCTGGGATTTCGAAATAACCGATGAGGATGGACTAACTTATACCGGAGATGGGGCCCTCCGTGAAAACTACTATGCCTATAATAAACCGGTGATTGCCCCGGCCGACGGCGTCGTGGAGGAAATCACCGACGAGGCAGAGGATAATGAGATCGGCAGCGTTGACCTGGAACACAACTGGGGAAACACCCTGATCCTTCGCCACGCCGATCTTCTTTATTCAAAATTATCGCACCTGAAAAAGGGCAGCTTTAAAGTCGCGGCAGGCGATAGTGTAAAAAAGGGCCAGGTGGTCGCAGCCTGTGGGAATTCGGGCCGCTCTCCCGTGCCTCACCTTCATTTCCAGCTCCAGGGAACACCCTACATCGGTTCACCTACCCTCGACTATCCCATCAGCCATTTCATCAGGCATAAGAACAATGCTTTTGAATTGAAATCATACGAATCACCCGAAAATGAGGTGATCGTCTCCAACATCACAAAAAACAGTTCCCTGGAAAAGGCATTTCATTTCATCCCCGGCCAAAAGTTCCTGTTCAGTGTGAAGCCTGCGACAGGCAAAGAATATATGATCGATTGGGAAATCAAGGCAGATGCAATAAACCAGACCTATATCTATTGTGAAAGAACAAAATCCCGGGCCTGGTTCCGCAACGATGGAGACATTCATTACTTCACCTTTTTCGAAGGTGACCGGTCGGCCATTCTTTATAAATTTTTCCTTGGAGCCTATAAAGTAATGTTGGGATATTACAAGGATCTCCAGGTAAAAGACCAGTACCCTGTCAATACATTCAACAATGCGTTGGCAGGACTCGTTCAGGATTTCGTTTCTCCTTTCATAATTTTCACCCGTTCTGAATACCTTCTCAGCTACCTGGGTATGGATGATGCCCTGATGCAAACCAACATCCGCCTGCGGTCGGAGGTGTCGGCCAGGATCGGCAGTTATGAACTTAAGAAAATGGAATGTAATCTCTTTATCGGGATTCACGGACTGGAGCGGTTCATCATACGCGAAAATGAAAAAGAAACAGCAGTCAAAATGGTTAGCGGCCGATGATAAAAAAACTGCTCATGTTCCTGATCACACTGGCATCCGTTGCAACCACCCCGGTTTATGCATCCGTTAAGCTTGATTATTCTACGGTTGAGACGGTCACAAACCGGTGCTTCACGGAACAAAAGTGGGACAGTGTGATTGTGATCGGCAAGAAGGCCCTGCATCAGCATATCGATTATTACTACCTCCGCTTGCGTATGGGCATCTCCTATTATCAAAAAGCGGAATACTTCCCTGCCATCATCCATCTGAAAAAGGCAAGGCAATTCAATTCAAGTGATCCGATGGCCGGAGATTACCTCTATCGTACCTATTTCTATACCAACCGTAACGAAGAAGCACGGCTCCTCAGGGCATCCATGCCGAGGGAGGACCGGGATACCGTTCTTGACAAGACCGGGTTCGTGGAGCAGGTTCATGTTGAAAGCGGTTATACCATCAGCAGCGACAAATCACCCTCGAACCTAAGCACCCTGATGGGGAAAGACAGCGTTTACGGGGAACGGGATCTTTACGGGAATAGTTTATACTCCAATCTTGGTTTGAAGCTGAGGGTCTCAAACCGGGTTGGCATTTCAATAGACTACAACTACCTTAACTTCACAAAAACGAAGTACATCCAGTATGTCCGGAATGAAGATCAACTGCAAAGCATCACCGATTCCTCATGGGGTAAGAGCTATAACTATTCCTTTCCCTGGGTGATTCATGACACCAGCTTCACCTATCATGTCATGCAACATGAGGCCTATGTCAATGCCTCTGTCGCCCTGCCATTCGGAATTAAAATTATCCCCGCATTTCACTGGCTTCATGTGAGCTATACCATGGTCAACCCATCTTATACCAGGGATACCGTGAGTGATACCGCCTTTTATACGAGCTACAACAGCACCTACCATACATTTCCCTTTACACGGCTTACCTACTCCTACGCCCGGAAAGACACGGCGTTTAATAACTATGTGGCTTCCCTCCGCATTTCGAAAGACTTAGGGAGGTTAACCCTTGCACTTACCGGCAGTTGGTCGGACCTGAATGGTAAAACGCAGAAACAGGCTGGTTTGTCGCTGACCTATTTCCCATTTGGCAACTTCAATATTTATGGGAGCACTTCCATTACCGGTTTTATGCAGGGCAGCGACAGCCGGCTGTTATACAGCCAGGTTCTGGGCTTGAAATGCACAAGATGGATGTGGGCCGAAGCAAATTTCCACTATGGCAACTTTACCAATTCCAACATTCTTAACGGATCTGTAGTCTATAACAATACTGATATCATTGATTACAGAGGAGGAGCCACCCTGGTTTTCATGGCTGGCAAGCATCTCCAGTTTTCGCTGCTTTACCAGTATTTCCGTAAAGAGAGCCAGCAACTTTATTACATAAAGACCCAGGACCCTGACACCCATGCAATCAAGGAAACACCACAATACAAAACCAATCCCTATAACACAAACACAATAATCGGAGGAATCACATGGAAACTATAGAGAAAATTAAAAATTACAAATTAAAAATTAAAAATTATTCGTCATTTCGCTGTTTGGCCATTTCATTGTTTCTGCTTTGTTCAGTGCATCTGTTCAGCCAGTCAAATAATGCTACGCTCCAGGAGACTTTTGCCAGGAGCCAGGAATTTGAAGGGAGGGGTAATTTCAATGAAGCCATTGCCACCATGAAGAAAATTTACCAGGAAGATTCCTATGAAATCAACCTGCGCCTGGGCTGGCTGACCAACCTGGCAGGACAGTTTACCGAATCGTCGTCCTATTATCAAAAAGCGATTAATCTGAAACCCTATGCCATTGAACCAAAATTTGGGTTTGTTTACCCCGCATCAGCCCTGGGGAACTGGGACCAGGTGATTAAGCAGTACAATGAAATTCTGACCATTGATCCGCAAAATACCCTGGCCAACTACAGAATGGGTTCGATCTATTATGGACGAAAAGATTACGCCAAAGCGGAAAAATATCTTGAAAAGGTGATCAACCTCTACCCTTTTGATTATGACAGCATGCTCCTTTATGGCTGGACAAATTACAAGCTCGGGAAGTTCCGTGAAGCCCAGGTGATGTTCAACAAAGTATTGCTGAACAAGCCAAAGGATGTTTCAGCCCTGGAAGGACTGTCGCTTATAAAATAATCCCGCCAGGGCCACCGCGACCCCTCAATACGGTATGTTTTCCTGAATAAGGTCATGATGGGTTTTATTGATGAATGAGGATTACGGCCAAAAGGTAATTCGAAAAACGACAACTATATCTCCTCCTTGTCAAAATTGTTTACCCAATGTTGCGTTATCTTTGTCACCAAATTGAACCGACGTTATGACCACAACATATATTCCAGGCAATATTTATCACGGGTTCCGGCTTGCCGAACAGCGCTTTGTGAAGGAGTTGCATGCCGACTGCTTCTATTTCCACCATGTAAAAAGCGGTGCCCGCCTGGTAAAGATCGCCTGCGACGATGCCAACAAGACCTTCAGCATCGGGTTTAAAACCTTCCCCGAATCCGACAATGGGGCCCCGCACATCATGGAACATTCGGTACTCAACGGATCCAAAGGATTCCCCGTGAAAAGCCCCTTCGATGTGCTGCTCAAAGGCTCGCTGAGCACCTTTCTCAATGCGTTTACTTCCAAGGATTATACGATGTACCCGGTTGCAAGCATGAACGACAGGGATTATTTCAACCTGATGCATGTATACCTGGACGCAGTGTTCAACCCGCTGATCTATGATGATCCGAGGATCCTTCAACAGGAGGGATGGCATTATGAACTGACCAACAGGAATGAGCCGCTGAATTACACCGGCGTCGTCTATAACGAGATGAAAGGGTCTTTCTCCAACCCGCAACGTGAATTGTGGTACCAGGTTTTCAAACACCTGTTCCCCGACAACGCCTATGGCTTTGAATCAGGCGGTACACCCGAAGCAATCCCGACCCTCACCCGCGACTCATTTATGCAATTTCACCGTAAAAACTACCATCCTGAGAATAGCTATATTTTCCTTTATGGGAATGCCGATGCCGGCCAGGAAATGGAGTTCATCGATTCAGCCTACCTTTCAAAGTATGAAAAGACCGGGAATGCCATTACCATCGGGGACCAGCCTCCATTCACTGTCATGAAGGACATTACAGCTTTTTACCCGCTGATGGAGGAGTCGGTTGTTGAAAACCAGACATTTCTGACTTATAATTTCGTGGCCGGCCACAATACCGACCTGGCCCTTTCGCTCGCACTCGATATCCTTTGCGAGGTGCTGGTCAACCAGGAATCCGGCCCGGTAAGACTGGCCCTGCTTGAGGCCGGTATCGGCCAGGATGTGTCGGCGTCATCCTCCAACTTCAACCAGCATGCCGTGCAGATCGCGGCCATTAACGCCAACCCGGGTGATAAGCCCAAGTTCATGGAAGTGGTGACCACTACCCTTGAAAAAGTTGTTGCCGAAGGATTGAACAAGGAGGAAGTAGAAGGGGTGATCAACCGCATTGAATTCCGCCTGCGTGAAGGCGATGATGCCCAGAAAGGTTTGACCTACCTGAACATGACCCTTGCCGGGTGGTTCTTTGCCGATGATCCGCTTACCGGACTGGAGTACGAACTTGTGCTGGCAGAGGTAAAAAAAGGGCTGACCAGCGATTACTTCGAGAACATCATCCGTACCTGGTTCCTCGGCAACCCTCATTCACTGCTTCTCAGCCTGGAACCCGCCCCGGGGATGGAAAAGGAACGCCAATCCCTGCTGGATGCCGAACTTGCAAAACACAAATCTACCCTTGACGATGAGGCCATTACCGCGCTGATCAGTCAGACCGAAGCACTCATTGCCTACCAGCAACGGGAAGACACACCTGAAGCGCTGGCATCGGTACCCATGCTTGCCCTCGGCGACATCGAGCCAAAGTCGGTCTATTACACGATCGATGAACAAAATATCTCCGGGATTCCGGTGCTGGCCCACGAGGAATTTACCAATGATGTGGTGTATGTAAACCTGTTTTTCGACCTGCGGGTCCTGCCTCAGGAGATGATCCCATATGCATCGCTCCTGTCGCACGTGATAGGAAGCATGAACACGAAGAATTATTCATTCGGGGAACTCAACAAGATGCTGAACATCCATACAGGCGGGTTCTTCACATCGCTCCGGACCTATCTGGTAAAATCAGACGACAACCAGATGATCCCCAAGTTTGTTGTTACTTCCAAGGCGATTAACCACAAGGTTGGCAAACTCTTTGAGTTGGGTGAGGAGATCCTTGATAACACCCTGTTCGACGATGTAGAACGGTTGAAAACAGTGTTACTTCGTCATCATTCGCAACTCGATGCCCAGGTGAAGGGCAGCGGGTACCATGTGGCAAGCCGCCGGTTTTCTTCCTACATCAGCAATTACGGGATGTTCAATGAACTTACGGGCGGCCTCTCCTACTACTGGTTTGTATCTGATCTTGTCAGGAATTTTGACACCGCTGCCCCCACGATCTGTGCCAGCCTGCAAAAGGCTGCTGCCTTGCTTTTCACATGGAACAACATGGTTTCGTCGGTTACCTGCGAAAAGCGCGACCACCTGGTATTCAGCAACGGGCTGAATTTTCTTGCCCGGCAGTTGCCTCAGGGCAGTACCGGGTACAACACCTGGAACTTTACCCTTGAAAAAAGCAATGAAGGGTTGCAGGCAGCTTCGAATGTACAATATGTTGTGAACGGGTATAATTTCAAGAAGCTTGGTTATACCTGGAGCGCCAAAATGCGTGTGCTGAACCAGGTGCTTTCAACCGACTGGCTGCAAACCCGGATCCGGGTGATCGGCGGTGCTTATGGCGGGTTTAGTTCCATTTCGCCGTCGGGGAATTTTACCTTCAATTCGTACCGTGATCCCAACCTGGGAGCCACCCTTGAAAATTACCGGAATACAGCAGGGTATCTCGGTTCGTTCGATGCAGATGAAAAGCTCATGAGCCGGTATATAATCGGAACCATTTCAGAGATGGATTCCCCACTCACTCCTTCACAAAAAGGCGACCAGGCTGTGAGCATGTTTTTCTCAAGGCGCACTGCCGAAGAGGTTCAGCATGACCGGGAAGATGTGCTTTCGACCACGCCGCAGGATATCCGGGGCTTTACACAACTGGTGACCGATATTTTAAGCCAGGATGCCTTGTGTGTATATGGCAATGCCGACCGGCTTGCCTCGGAACAAACCTTGTTTCGTTCGCTCGTGAAGGTCGACGGTTCCGACCACCCTGACGGGGTGGTGGACCCTGACGGGGTGGTGGACCCTGACGGGGTGGTGGACCCTGACAGGGTGGTGGACCCTGACAGGGTGTAACTTATTAAAACGTTAACGATGAATCTCTTTTCACTTACTGGTATTATCACCGTTCAAACAGCACTGGCCTGCTACAGCGTGGCCATTATCACCGAACAACGCAAACGGCTGATCAGCCCCACCGTGCTGATCTTCCTCAGCCTTGGGGTGCTGCTTGATATAACAGCCACCGCCTTCATGATCCTTGGGTCGAGCCACGGCGCATTCACCCTGCACGGGATCCTGGGATACTCCTCCCTGGCCGGGATGCTAACCGACGCAATCCTGATCTGGCGGTTTTACAAACGGAATGATCGCACCGTGAAAGTAACAAAAGGGATCCACTGGTATTCGCTCGGAGCATACCTGTGGTGGATCGCAGCCTACATCACCGGTGCGCTGCTGGTGGCACTCAGGTATTGACAAGTGCGGAAATTTCCTCTGTAAAAACGACAACCTAATTTCATGCTGATGAGTAAAAGTTTTTTATACCTGTTCCTGGCTGTCCTCGTCGCCACAGCAGTATCGTGCAACCCCCAAACCGAAAAAAATGGCGGAAAAAGCCCTGACCCGCTGGTTTCACACATTGATTCAACCGTGAAGCCCGGCGATGATTTTTTCTTGTTCGCAAACGGGAAATGGTTCAAAGAACATCCTATCCCTGCAAGCGAGCAGAGCAACGGGCTGTGGCAGCTCATCCAGGATACGATCAACAGCCAGGTTAAAAATATCTGTGTTTCCGCTTCAACGTCGGCCGGCAACCCGGCCGGAAGCAATAAACAAAAGATCGGCGATTTCTTCTTTACCGGCATGGACAGCGTTTCCCTCAACAAAACAGGGATTTCACCGCTTAAATCGGATCTCGGCAGGATCGACGGCGTGAAAACCCTGCAGGATCTTGCCGTGGTCGCTGCATACATTCATTCCGTTTCAGGGTCTCCGCTGTGCAGTTTCGAAATCAGGCAGGATGACCGCATCAGCAGCAAGAACGCCGTGTTCATCAGCCAGGGCGGCCTCAGCCTCCCCAACCGCGACTACTATTTTGACAAAGACGCCCGGGCGGTTATGATCAGGGGCAAGTTCGTTGATCATCTTGCCGGCATGTTCAAAATCATGGGCTACGCCGATGCCGGTTCAAAACAGGCTGCCTCAAAAATCATGGAACTTGAAACCGCTCTTGCTGCAGGCTCCCGCAAACTGGCCGATACCCGCGACCCCCTGAAAAATTACAACAAGTTCCCGGTTGCCAGGCTGAAAGAACTGGCGCCCGGATTCGACTGGATGCGCTTCTTCGAAAGCGCCGGGTTGCAGAAAGTCGATACAGTCATTGTCGGTCAGCCGGAATTTTTAACCGCACTCAACAGCCAGTTAAAGGCCTTCCCGCTGGATGTCTGGAAAAATTACCTCAAATTTCATCTCATCCGTGGACTGGCGCGCTACATGGATGATAAAACCTATCTTGAATCTTTCAGTTTCTATTCCACGACCTTGCGTGGCATTCCCGAACCAAAGCCGCGCTGGAAAAGGGTTGTCGAGCAAACAAACGGTTCTCTGGGCGAACTGATCGGCCAGATCTACGTCGACGAATACCTGCCGAAAGGAACCAAGGAAAAGCTGCAGGAAATCGGCAATTCCATAAAAACCGTTTATGCCGAAAGGATCAAATCACTC
Organism: uncultured Bacteroidales bacterium; assembly: GCA_903913885.1. Taxonomy (GTDB): domain Bacteria; phylum Bacteroidota; class Bacteroidia; order Bacteroidales; family FEN-979; genus CAIVAT01. The sequence goes on from CAIWMX010000125.1 coordinate 102,190, forward strand.
GACTGGATGAGTGAAACCACCAAAGTCAAAGCGCTGAAAAAACTCGACGCCGTGATCATCAAAGTAGGTTATCCCGACAAGTGGAAAGACATGAGTGCCCTGCAGATCGACCGTTCGTCGTATGTGCGCAACGCCATGAACACCAATAAATGGTGGTTCGGGTACATGATCGCCAAATACGGCAAACCGGTCGACCGCACCGAATGGGACATGGAACCCCAGACTTACAATGCTTACTACAATCCTTCAAACAACGAGATTGTCGTACCGGGCTCCAACATCATCGTTCCCGGGTTTGAACGCAAACTCGCCGACGACGCCATTCTTTATTCCGTGATCGGGGGATCGACCTTCGGGCATGAGATCACACACGGCTTTGACGACCAGGGCAGTAAGTATGATGAAAAGGGCAACTTGTTCAACTGGTGGATTCCCAGCGACAGCGTGCAGTTTTATGCAAAAACGAAAATGATCGTGAACCAGTTCAACGGTTTCATTGCTGTTGACAGCCTGCATGTGAACGGTGACCAGACGCAGGGCGAAAACATTGCCGACCTTGGCGGGATCGTGATGGGGTACGAGGCGTTTGAGAAGACCAGCCAGTATAAAAACCAGGAGATCATCGCCGGGCTGAACCCCGACAGACGCTTCTTTTTAGGCTATGCCCTGGCATGGATGATCAATGATCGTCCCGAGGGGATTGCAAACCAGGTTCGCAGTGACGTACATTCCCCTGCTAAATTCAGGGTGCTCGGCCCGCTGGCCAATATGCCTGAATTTTTCAACGCATTCGGCATTAAAAAAGGCGATGCCATGTGGAAACCCGCTAACCAGCTGGTTAAGATCTGGTAGGACTGGAGTAAAATGCTTTAGCGAGATCCCGCAGGTTGTAACGCGACGCCATGGTTTGTCCGTAAGCGCCCACTGACCTTATTGCCAGCAGGTCCCCGCGGTTCGTTAACGGCAATGTGACTGCCTTCCCGAAACAGTCGGACGATTCGCAGATCGGACCTACCACATCATATTTTTCGGGTTTCTCCCCGGAGGTCAGGTTCTCTATCCTGTGATAACTTTGATAGAGGGCCGGGCGGATGAGGTCGTTCATCCCGGCATCGACAATGGCAAAACGGGTGCTGATCCCCTTTTTAACAAAGAGAACCTTCGTGATCAGGCTGCCGCACTGGCCTACCAGGGCACGCCCCGGCTCAAAATGGAGCTGCTGGTTTCCCTGGAGTTCGATAAAATCGCTGAAAATCCTGAAATAGGAAGAAAAATCAGGAATCCCGTTCCTGTCAGGATCCCTGTAATCGATCCCCAGCCCCCCGCCAACATTGATGATCTCCGGGAAAACCTGGTTGGTCATGAACCAGCCATTGATGTCGTTGACACGGTGGCAAAGGCTTTTAAACACATCCAGGTCGGTAATCTGGGAGCCGATGTGAAAGTGAAGCCCCTTCAACCTGAGGTTCCCCAGGGTTTTCAGCTTCTCCAGCACCTCGTCAAAATCCCAGGGCAAAATCCCGAACTTGTTCTCCTCCAGTCCTGTGGTGATGTACCGGTGGGTGCGGGCATCCACGTTGGGGATGATCCGCAGCGAAATATCCGCCGTGAGCCCCATGGCCCCGGCCAGTGCGTTGATGACCTCCATTTCCTGGCGCGACTCCACGTTGATGCTTTGAATCCGCAATTGTAACGCCAGTGTGATCTCATCATCCGACTTTCCCACCCCGGAAAACATGATGCGGCCGGGGTTAAACCCATTCGTGAGGGCTGCCTTGATCTCGTTTCCGCTTACACAGTCGGCGCCATAACCCGTGCTGCTGATCATGGCGAGTATTTCGGGATTGGAGTTGGCCTTCAGCGCGTAGTGAAGCAGATAACCGTATTTTTCGGCTTCCTTTGAACATTCCGACAGCGTTGCCGCGAGCAACTCCATGTCGTAATAGTAGAATGGGGTTGGAATTGTCCGGAATAGGCTGATGGTTTCTTCCTTGAACATGGGCGGGGATTCGGGGATCAATGGCTGAAAAGATGGGAACTGAGCGCATTCAGCGCCTGTTTCTTAAATGCCGACGGGATGAGGATCGAGATGTTGTTCTGGCTTCCGCCATAAGAGATCATCCGGATGGGAATGCCCTCCAGCGCTTTGAACAAGCCGGCGGCAATGTTGGTTTCGGAGGAAATTCCTTCCCCGACGGCGCATACGATGGTCTGGTCATGATCCACCTCCACCGTGCCATAATGCTGAAGGTCGCCGGTAACCTGGGTTAGATGGGTGAGGTCGTCAATGGTCACCGAAACGCTGATCTCCGAGGTGGTGATCATATCGATCGGCGTTTTGTAAAGTTCGAATATCTCGAATACCTTGCGCATGAAACCATAGGCAAGCAGCATCCTGCCCGATTTTACCCGGATGGCGGTAATGCCGTCTTTGGCGGCGATCGCCTTGACCCCTTTACCGGCGGGCTTGTCGGAGATGGTTGTTCCTGTGGCGCCCGGGTCCAGGGTGTTTTTGATGATCACCGGGATGCCCGCGACTTTGGCAGGGAGAATGGTTGAAGGATGCAGTATCTTGGCACCGAAGTAGGCGAGCTCGGCGGCTTCGTCGAATGAAAGTTCGGCAATCGGATGCGTTTGCTCTACAAACCGCGGGTCGTTGTCGTGGAACCCGTCAATGTCGGTCCAGATTACGATGGTGGAAGCATCCACTGCCGAACCGATGAGCGAGGCTGAATAATCGCTTCCGCCGCGTCGGAGGTTATCGATTTCGCCATAGGCATTGCGGCAGATGAACCCCTGGGTAATGAACAGCCTGTTATCCGGGTATTTATCGGTTTCGCGTTGGATGTTCTCCCGGATATAATACTGGTCGGGCTCCTGTTCGCGGTCGATGCGCATGAAATTCAGCGCAGGCAGCAGCACTGAAGGGATATTCCGTTCTTCAAGATGGAACTGGAACAGGGCCGTTGAAATAAGCTCTCCCTGGGCAAGCACGCATTTTACCTCGTTGGCGGTGAAGAGGTCCTGCGTAAATGAGTCCAGATACCTGAAATGGTTCCGGATCATTTCTGCCCCCTTATCCATGTATTCGCTGGTTTCAAACAAATCCGACACCACCTGTTCGTAGCGTTTCTCAAGCAGGTTTATCTTTTCACGAGCCTCGTCCGGGTTGTTATTTCTCAGGCTGCCGGCAATTTCCACCAGGCTGTTGGTGGTTCCCGACATGGCCGACAGCACGACGACCATGGGCTCATCAAGCCCGGCAACCAATGCCGCAACCGACCTGATCCGTTCCGGGGACCCTACGGAGGTTCCCCCAAATTTCATGATTTTCATCTCAGGATAAACTAAATTAAAAGGATGCAAAGGTACGATTCGAAGCTTTACCCCGGTTCAAAATCAGACACGGTGATTGCAATCTCAACCAGTCGCAGTATATTTGTTCATCATAAAAGCTGCTTCCCATGAAAAAACAGGTTCTCCTTGCCTGCATCTTCCTTGCATTCTTACTTCCCTCCCATCCGCAGAATATGGAACCCGGAGGTAAACCCGACATGAAAAATTCACGGATCTACCGCGATTCCCGGCCATGGACACGCTGGTGGTGGTTTGCATCCGTGATCGACAGGGCATCGGTAACGGATAACCTGGTATGGCTGAAAAACAATGGGTTTGGCGGGGTTGAAATTGCCTGGGTGTACCCGCTCAACCGGATGAAAAAAGATACGGTAAATTACACCCCGAGGCAGGAGTGGCTCAGCCCCGAATGGTCAGCCATGGTTGCCGCTGCCAAGCAAAGCGCCGACAGTCTCGGGCTGGGGTGCGACTTTACCTTCGGCTCGCTGTGGCCCTTTGGCGATACGAAAGTCCCCTTCAGCGAGGCCACTATGAACATGACCGACTCGACCTGGCGGCAGGACATGACTGCTTCGTGGGAATATCCTAAAAAAGGATATATCATCGATCACCTCAACAGGAAAGCCTTTTATAATTATGCCTCGCGAACCGGCGATGCGCTGAAACCGGCCCTAAAGGGCTCGATGTCGGGGCTCTTTTGCGATTCATGGGAGGTTGAAACCAAATTCCTTTCGACACCGGGTTTTACAGAGAAATTTCAAAAACGCTACAGCTATTCCATTTCAGGTTATAGGGACAGTCTTTATTCAAACAAAGAGCCCTGGCGCAGTGTCCGTTACGATTACATGAAACTCCTCTCCGAATATGTGATCGAAGAATTTTACAAACCCTTTACCCAAAAAAGCCACGAACTTGGCGCCTATTCCCGGGCACAGTGCGCAGGCGCTCCCTGCGACATCATTTCATCGTATGCCGCTGTCGACGTACCCGAAACCGAAGCGCTGCTGTATGAACCCGCTTATGCCAACATTGTGGCTTCTGCTGCCGGGCTTACCGGGAAAACAGTGGTAAGTTCTGAAACCTTCACCTGCCTCTATGGCTGGCCGCGCATCCATCATTCGGAAGAACAGACCGCCGACCTGAAACTGGTCGCCGATGCGCTCTTTGCCAACGGAGTAAACCAGGTGATCTGGCACGGAAAACCATTTAACCCGGCCGGGCAGGATACCGTAAAGTTCTATGCCTCGGTGCATGTGGGGAAAAGCGGTTCGCTGGCCGAAGAGATCCCCGCATTCAACAAGTATATGGAAAAGGTATCCGCTTACATGAAAAAGGGAACTATTTATTCAGATGTGGCTGTTTACCTGCCCAACGAAGACCGGTGGATCGCCGGGGAACTGCCCGTTGAGAAGCAGTTCATTTGGGCCTGGGGAGAATATGAACATCGATACACTTACCTGCCCGACGAACTCAAAGCCTTCCGCCCGCTATGGATCAATGCTGATTTCCTTAAAAAAGCAACTGTTCGGGATGGCCGTCTCATCGCCGGCGACTTTTCCTTTTCTGCACTCTATGTTGATGTGAAGTACATGGATGCAGATGCGCTCAAACGCATCGGCGAACTTGCAGAACAGGGCCTTCCCGTATGCCTGAAACAGGATCCCGCGGAACCAGGGTTGCATAAGTCAAAAAGCCGGTACCAGCTTCTCACGGAAAAATTGAAACGATCAGGGAATGTTAAAGCATCCTGGAAAGAGATGGTAAAAGTCACCTCTTTCATAACCGGAACTGAAAAATTCGACTACTGGTGCAGGAAAACGGAGGAAGGGCTGTATATCTTCTTTGCAAACCCGCGATCGCAGCATCTCACCTTCCCCCTGGAATATGGCCAGTCGTTGAATGACAAAGCGGAGAGTTACCACATCACGATCAATTATCACGGGGCCGCTGTTCCCGCCGACCTACAATTCAATCCCTATCAATCGCTGCTGTTAAAGCTGGATAATCAAAACAAGATCTCCTTTATTGACATCACCTTTAACCCCAAAATTCCTGTTTATAAACCCAGGATCAAAAACGGGAAAGAAAGGTGGGAAGTTGACCCCGGCTCAAAATAAAAGACTGAACAGTTTGGCCACCACGAACGCCGCTGAAGCCGCTGCTATGCCGATAAACATCACCTTCAGCGCCCCCTTAACCGGGGGCTGTCCGGTTACTTTGCTTTTAAAATAGCCGAACAGGAAAAGACAGACGACTGTAAGCAGGGCAGAGATCACCAGTCCCCGGAAAGGTGTTGGCGTGAAGAAGTAGGCCGACAACGGGATCAGACCTCCAACGATGTATGAAATTCCGATCGTTGCAGCACTGTTTCTTGCCCTGTTGACGTCAGGTTTTTCAAGTCCCAGCTCATATTTCAACATGAAATCAACCCATTTGTCCTTATCTTTTGCCAGCTCCTCAGCGATGATGTTCTGCGTTGGTTCATTCAACCCGTATTGAGCGAATATCTGCCTCACCTCCCCTTTTTCCTTTTCAGGGATGGTCTCGACCTCCTCGTATTCCCGCTTCAGCTCACTCTGAAAATGCTCTTGCTCGGTCTTCCCGGCAAGGTACCCGCCCAGTCCCATGGCAATGCTCCCCGCCACAATCTCGGCGATGCCTGCCGTGATCACCACGGAATTGTGCTGAACGGCGCCACTCAGCCCGGCTGCCAGCGCGAATGGAACCGTAAGTCCGTCGGACATGCCGATCACGATATCGGTAATGAAATCCGAACTTTTCAGATGCTTCTCTTTGTGCAATCCTGTTTTTCCTGTCATAATATCCGGTTTATTGTGCCTGGTGCGTGTTTCGGAATTTATAAAAAACCGGCTCCGTTACCCGGCGTATTGCCCCGATCCAATGGTTATGCAAAATAATCCCGCATGTTCGGGATTTTTGTCGTACCTTTAACCCATTCATTATCAAAAGATTTATACTCCCTTGATTACGCTTTGGCATGTTTGTTGTGTGATATTTATCAAAAGTATAACAAATTAAGCTCAAATGAATCTTAATGAATAAAATGAGCCCATCGGATGAGGCACTTAAAAATTCGCTGTCGCTGCTGGAGGCAATCCTTGAGTCCATCCATCATGGCATCCTGGTTGTAAGTCACGATGGCATTGTACTCAGGACCAACACCAAATTCGCTGAACTGTGGCATATACCTGAAAATGTTCTTGCTTCAAAGCTCGACAGCACCCTGCTGGAATATGCAGTTACACAACTTGCCGATCCCGGCGAGTTCATGTCCAAGGTAACAGAGTTGTACACACATCCTGAAGATGAAAGCCTTGACCTGGTCTGCCTGAAGGACGGCCGGATTCTCGAACGCATTTCAAAACCCATTTACCTGGGGGGCGGACCGGCAGGCAGGGTCTGGTCGTTCCTCGACATCACGCAGCGCAAACAGGTCGAGGAAGACCTGCTCAGGGAACAGTACCTGATGGCGGCCCTGATGGATAACATTCCTGATCATATCTATTTCAAGGACCTTTCAAGCCGGTTCTTCCGGAACAACCGGGCCCACCTGCAGTCATTCGGGCTCAGTGATCCGGCCCAGATGAAGAACAAATCCGATTTTGACTTTTTCGTTAAAGAGGCGGCGCAACCGCAATATGATGATGAACAGGAGATTATCCGGACCGGCCGGGCACTGAACAAGGAAGAACTGACCATCAGGAATGACCAGAGCCGGAACTGGTATAACACCACCAAGATGCCGTTGCTTGACAAAGACAAAAAAATCGTCGGCACCTTCGGCATCTCCAGGGATATCACCGATCATAAACGGGCGGAGGATGAACTCCGGCTGAAAAACGAGCAGCTGATAACTGCCAACACAGAAAAGGATAAGTTTTTTTCCATCATCGCCCACGACATCCGAAGCCCCTTCAATGCTTTCCTGGGTTTCACCCGCATCATGGCTGAAGAACTGCCCTCCATGCGGCTTGACGATATACAGAAGATGGCGCTCCTGATGCGGAAATCGGCCACAAACCTCTACCGGTTGCTTGAAAACCTGCTGGAATGGTCGTCGCTGCAGCGGGGGGTTACCGCTTTCAACCCGGCATCCATGCCGTTATTGGCCAAAACGAAGGAAAGCATGGTGTTTGCCCTCGAAGCGGCCGACAAAAAAGAGATCTCGGTGGGTTATCAGATTGCCGGGGACCTGGAGGTATTTGCCGACGAAAACATGTTTGCCTCGATCATCCGCAACCTGTCGATGAATGCCGTGAAGTTCACCCTAAAAGGCGGGGAGGTTACCATCGCCGCTAAAAAACTGCCTGGCAATACCATCGAAATTTCCATCCGTGATACCGGCATCGGTATGAGCCGGGAAATGGTCGGCAACCTCTTCCATCTCGACATCAACACCAGCCGCAAAGGCACGGAGGGCGAGCCCAGCACCGGCCTGGGGCTGGTCCTCTGCAGGGACTTCATTGAACGAAACAACGGTAAAATCAGGGCTGAGAGTGAAGAAGGCCGTGGAACCACCTTTTATTTCACTCTGCCGGCAACGGAAAAAGCGGATCCCCCGGACTCTGAAATTTAAAACACAAACGGCACCAGCCTGAAGGTACGCTTCATATAACCTTCATATTCATGGTAGGCCGTCTTCAGGAATTTTTCCTCGGTGAGCATGCGTGCAACGAGTCCAGCCGTGACCAGTGCGGCCGCTGCAAAGGCAACTGGTAATAGAAAGGAGACAGCCCCCACCCACACAAAATAGGTTACCGAAGCATAGATCGGGTGCCGCCACCACCGGTAAGGGCCGTTGGTCACAAGTTCACCTTTCGTGGTATTGGCCGTGGCATGAAAGCTCCGGAGTCCGAAGGTGATACGGGCCCAGACCATGAGCGCCGCACATAAAACCTGTACTGCAATCCTGATTGGATTTGCCGAAATGAGGCACTTATTCATGAGCAGCCATATAAGCCCTGCCACAGCAAGGAAGTAGGCGAGGATCGAAAAAAGTTTGAAGCGTGTGGGTTGGGTCATGATGGAATAATTTGGGTGGCTTGTCGCTGGCTTGGTATCATAATGACAGGGTGTCGGTATTTTACTTACTGGTATCCTTTTGAAAAGGATGTTGCTATCAAAGGTAAATCTTTTTGATTAAGGCGATAAATGATTTTCATTTTTGTTAACTTGCAGTATCCCTGTAAATAACTTTAATATATTTGTAAATTAGGAATCGGTCAAATCCGGATATTTGACCGATAGGTTCTTTGGGGATTTTCGCAAAGTCGCAACAATACTAACAGATTATACCATCATATTACCAGAAAAAATCATGGAAAACCCTGTACTGAAACAAACCAACACCGGGTACCAGTTGACCATCGGCGACCGGGCATTATGTAACCTGATATCCATCCCCGGCGGCTCCTTTTTGCGTAAGGACGGCCAAACCGTTAAAGTGAATGGCTTTTGCATGGCACAATTTCCCGTAACGCAGGAATTTTATGAAGCGGTTACCGGAGCCAATCCATCCTCGTTTAAAGGTTCTCATCACCCGGTTGAATCGGTATCGTGGTATGAAGCCGTGAGATTTTGCGGGAGGCTGAATGAAGAATTAATGAATTCAGCGCAATTAAAGGGGTCGGATATGTGCAAGTTGGTTAACCTGACCGACGAGCAATTAAATTCATATAAAATCAACCCGACATCAAAGGGCTTCCGGTTGCCAACCGAGGCCGAGTGGGAATATGCCGCACATCCGACGGGTTTTGAAAACCCGTCGGATGTGGGTTTTCAAAACCCGTCGGATGTGACACAACGCTACGCCGGTTCCGATATCCTTGACCTTGTCGGCTGGTATGACGGGAACAACGAATACGAATCCAAACCCGTCGGGCTAAAATTCCCGAACCAGGTTGGCCTGTACGACATGAGCGGCAACGTTTGGGAATGGTGCTGGGACTGGTCCGGGGAATATAACAACGACCAGGTTGACAATCCAATAGGTGAAAATTCGGGTGCGTACCGTGTTATACGCGGAGGCTCGTGGATCCTCAGTGCTGGGAACTGCCGGTCGGCGCGCCGCTTCAACTACTTCCCCGACAATTCCGGCAATGATTTTGGCTTCCGCCTCCTCTTCGTCCCGTAGTTTGATGGATGTTTATTTGGTTTATTCCTTTGAGCTAACAGGCAGTGAGTAAGCCAAAAAAATGATACGCGCGCCCGGCGGTAGCCGGGTAAAGGGTTCATTTTTTGGCTTATGAGCTCAATAATCCGCCATGGCGGAAAAAAAAATTTATTGCCCGCCTTTTTACTAAATTTAATCATTTGACCTCCATGCAAATCAAATTTTTTACCATCCCGATTACCGCTGTAAGTGATTACAACGAAGAATTGAACGCGTTTTTACGGTCACATAAAGTTGTTGAAACCGAAAAGCAATTGGTTCAGACTTCAAATGGCGACTACTGGTGTATCTGCATAAGTTATTTAGTTTCAGGAGTCGCTGAAAATTCTTCCAGGGAAAAAACAGATTATATTAAAACCCTTGAACCGGATGTGTTTGCCAGGTTTTCCCGACTGCGTGAAATACGCAAAAAAATTGCCGCAGATGACGGTGTGTCTGCTTACGTGGTTTTTACCGACGCTGAACTTGCTGAAATAGCAAAACTACCGGAATTAACCATGACCAGTTTGAAAAAAATTAAAGGTATCGGGGATAAAAAAACCGAAAAGTACGGGGCACCTTTTCTTCAAATGTTTAAAACGGGAAACGATGAAACGAGCAGGGTTACTGATGCCCCGGATAACTTGTTTTGATAACCTGGAACTCGCCTATTTTAAAGCAAAAAAAGGAAAAGAGGATAAGCTCCAGGTAATTGAATACAGGAAGAATTTACAGTCAAATTTAGCACAGTTGCAAGAAAAGCTGCTGACAGGGAACATTATTGCCGGGACTTATCATTATTTCACCATTTATGACCCTAAGAAAAGGCAAATCTGTGCGGCAGGATTTGGTGAACGTGTCATGCATCATGCCCTGATGAATATTTGTCATCTTTTTTTTGAAAAGTACCAGATTTTCGACAGCTATGCCACACGCATTGGAAAGGGCACCTATAAAGCACTGGAACGCTCGGCACAATTTCAAAAACAGTACCAGTGGTACTATAAATTTGATATTCGAAAATACTTCGACAGTATTGATCAGACAATTCTTCAAAAAATGCTGCGGAATAAATTCAAGGATCCTGTTTTACTTCATATTTTCGGCCAGATAATTAATTCTTACAACACACAACCCGCCAAAGGTGTTCCGATCGGGAACCTTACAAGCCAGTACTTTGCAAACCATTATCTGGGAATGCTTGATCATTATGTTTTGGAGCATTTACATATGCCCGCCTACGTAAGGTATATGGACGATTTTATCATATGGCACGATGATAAAGATATGCTTAAGCAGGCAGGAAATAAAATAACTGCGTTTTTAAGTGAAAACCTTGAACTAACCCTTAAAACAGCCGCGTTAAATAGTACTTCAAAAGGGTTGACATTTTTAAGTTACCTGGTGTTTCCCGAAAAAATATATCTTGCAGCCCGAAGCAGGAAACGTTACCGGCTAAAAACAAAAATATATACCGGCAATTTAGAAAAAAAAATATGGTCACAGGCAGAATTCCAGAGGCATGCAATGGCTTTAAATTCCTTTGTTTTTCATGCTGATAGTTTGTATTTTCGTAAACAAGTTCTTTGCAATATCGGGCAATAATCGTGGGTACGAACCGTGTAATACGCGGAGGCTCGTGGATCAACAATGCTGGAAACTGCCAGTCGGCTAACCGCAACAACAACAACCCCGACAATTCCAACAATAATTTTGGCTTCCGCCTCCTCTTCGTCCCGTAGCTCAAAGGAATAGCCGGATAGCTTCCATCGAACAGATTATTGTCCCGGCCCGCTTTTTTTGCGGCAAATATGGCGCTCGTGCAGCGCTTCTTAACGCAGGGTTAGTAGCCATCGCCGGATAGCGACGGCGAAAGCGCTGTGGTTATTTTTATTCACATCCGACGGGTTGTGAAAACCCGTCGGATGCGATCACCAAATTAAATTCGCGAACGTTCGGCAATTTATTTAACGCATACACCAAGGCATACAATAAGATGTTCCACCGCAAAGGCAAGCTGTACCTGGCAGAATTTGACCGGAGGCTGGTTAACAGCGACCAGTATTTCAAAAAGCTCGTTCTTTATATTCATAACAATCCCGTTCATCATCGATTTGCTTAACATTTGAGGGAATGGAAATATTCATCCTACACCAGCTTTTTTTCTCTGGCGGCAAGCAACCTCCAGCGCGAACAGGTTATTGAATGGTTTGGCAACCTGGATAATTTTGCCGCATGCCATCATAACGAACCGGGGGCGGAAATTGATTTGGATATGGATATGACAAACAATAACATACAACACCCATGCGATACACCTACGCGGAGTTAAAAACCCTGGAGCAAACCATCCCCGGGGTAAAAACGAAAATCAAAAACAACCGGTTTGTTTTTGACGACACCACCCGGGATCTTGAATTTGTGTACCTGCGCAATTCCAACAATGATGAGCATGAAAACAACAAAGAACTCACTGAACTGGTTTTTGCAACCATACAGCCAAAGCTCCGGTACCTGAATGCCAACAACTGCGGCTTAAAAAAAATCACGATCGAAAACTGCCCCAACCTGCAAACACTCTTCCTGTTTGGCAATCAGATTGAAGAGATCACGTTCAAAGGCTCATTCCCCAACCTCGAACTCATCGACTTAAGCCGTAACGCGCTCACACGAATAGACCTGCCTTTTGAGGATTTCCCCTCACTAAAATATTTGTATTTGCATCAAAACAACCTGGTTGATTTGGCAGGGTTGTCGAGGTTTTTTTTAAAAGACGACTTCGATTTCAATATAGAGAAAAACACAAATTTGCTAAAGCCACCTGTTGAAATTGCATCACAGAACAAAACGGCTGTAATAAACTGGTTTAAAGCAACAAAGAAAACATTAAAGGAAATAAAAATTCTGGTAATAGGGGACGCGGAAGCAGGAAAAACCTCCATTTGTAAACGTCTTGAATTTGACACCTTCGACAAACATGAAAAACAAACCGATGGAATTAAAATTCAAAAACTGGAATTTGAAAAATTAACCACTTTCAAAGAACAAAAACAAATTCACGGGCTGACAGGATATTTCTGGGATTTTGGCGGACAGGAAATTATGAAATCCACCCACCAGTTCTTTTTGACTCACCGGAGTATATATATTCTTGTACTGGAAGCCAGGAATGACAAATCCTCTGAGAAACAAATTGCCAAATGGCTGGAAAGCATACAATCACAGGGAGGTAAATCCCCGATTATTATTGTAATAAATAAAATAGAAGTAAACCGCGCATTTGATATTGATACTTATAATTTAACTAAGGTTTTTCCACAAATATCCGGTTTTATAAAAATATCCTGCGAAACAAATGAAAACCTGGACGAACTAAAAGTTCAATTAGAGAAGTGCATCCCGGATGCCGAATTATTTAATACCGAAATCGACGAACGCTGGATTGAAATAAAAAACGAGTTACAGCAAAAAACGAGGGAAGCGTATAAATTAACGGAATCTGATTATATCAACATTTGTAAAAAATATAATCTTACCGATTCGAAAGAACAACATGAATGCGTGAAATTCCTGAATGACCTGGGGATCGTTTTACATTTTGACGAATTGGATTTAGCAGAATATTACATACTTGACCCACTCTGGGTAACCACGGGCGTTTACCGGATTATCACCTCTGAAACAGCTGCAAAGCAGTCAGGGATGATTTTGTATGAAAATCTCACGGAAATTATTAATGTTATAGGGAAAGGAAATTCTGAAAATCACGCATATTCTTCTATTTCATATACGCCAAATGAAAGCCGGTATCTCATCGACATTATGGCAATGTTCAAATTATGTTTTTTTGCCGAAAACAAAAAAATTATCTTTATCCCCGACCTTTTTGACAAGGAAACGCCAGCCACGGAAGTTGAGAAGATCCTGAGCAATGAGGATAAACTGGAATTTATTTATGATTATCCTTTTTTACATCATTCGGTTATTTCACGTTTAATCGTAGAAGTAAATGGTGAAATTCAAAAATTCTGGCGCACAGGGATTATCGTGGAAAGTAAAACAATAAGTGCAACAGCCTTGATCAGGACATTTGCCGACAGGGTTTTAATAACCCTTGTCGGCAATAAAAAAGATAAGCGGCAATATTTATCACACATCCGGTTTTTCGTAGAAAAAATTAACGAAGAGTTCAACCTGAAACCCAATTTGCTGATGCCCTTGCCCGGGTTGCAAAACAAAACTGCAAAATATGACCACTTAATAAAACTGGAAAGGAGAGGTGATCTTCATTATGAAGATCTGGATACCGATAAGGTCTTTGAGATTTCCCAGTTACTGGATGGTATCGATTCGGCTGATGAAATCCAACAACAGGGTCAAACCATCATCAACAACTACAACACCATAAACATAACCGGGATGAATCCGGATGTGATCAGGCGGGCAATTAACAATGCGGATGGTTTTATGGTTGATAAAAACTCACCAAACAAAATCTTTATCTCTTATTCAAGCAAAGACAGGGAATTACGGGAAATATTTGAAGAACACTTGAAAGTCCATCTTGCAAGTGCGACATTCAACTATGAAATAGTTTGGTCGGATGTGGAAATTCCTGCAGGAGTTAACTGGCACAATGAAATTCAGTCTGCATTGCAAACATCGAATATCGGAATCTTACTGGTAAGCCCGAGGTTCCTTGGCTCCAAATATTGTACGGGTGACGAGTTCAGACAAATGCTTGATCGACAGGAATCAGAGAGATATCATATCATTCCGGTTCTGCTCCGGGAATGCAATTTTCAAAATAATGGTGCTTTGAAAGCCACCCAGTTTGTCAAAACCTATCAAAGCGAATATGGTGTAAATGACCCTTTGAAGAAAAACAAACTGATGCCGTTTGATGAATTGGTGGAAATTGACAAGCCAAATGAACGGCTCCTTAACAAGTATTTCCTCAAGATTACCAACGCCATCGATACTGCCATCAGCACCAAAGTCAGCCTCTGACACGCTCTCGCGCCTTGCTGCCTCCCCAAATCCGCTATATTTCATCAAACCCATTGTTATTTAATATTTTTTAATAATATTTGCATATCAAAACTTTTCAATAACCATCAAACCCGCTAAATAATGACAAAAGCTGAAATCGTAACCGAAATCGTCAACAAGACAGGCGTTGAAAAGCTTGCCGTTGAAGCAACTGTTGAAGCAATCATGGAAACCATCAAATCGTCGATGGCTAAGGGTGAAAACATCTATCTCAGGGGATTCGGCACATTCCTGCTGAAGAAAAGGGCTGAGAAAACCGGCAGGAACATCACCAAAAACACCTCGGTTAAAATTCCAGCCCATATGATCCCGGCATTTAAACCATCCAGGGAGTTCTCCGCTGAAATAAAATCCAACGTCAAGGTACAATAAACCCGGTAAATGTCAAACCCGGTTGCCGATGGCTTCAGAGAGGCGCCAACACTGGAATGTTTTAATCATTACGAAGAGATCAACCGGAAATTACAGGTAATTTGCGGGATCTGTGTGGCGGTATGTCCGGTTGGCATGACAAATCATGCATAGCAGTTCCGATTCAGGAAACGCTCGTTACCCTTGTTCATGACGATTAAACAAACTTTTGGATGAATATCTTTAACATCACCTACCTTGTGTGGATCTTATCCGAGATCCTGCTGAACCGTTTTACCCGGTCAGGCAAATCGGACAGGCAAAATGCCGACAAAAAAACATTGCTGTTCATCTGGCTGTCGATCATTGCATCCATCGCCATCGCCATCTGGGTCGCCATGCTTTTCTCATTCCCTGTCTTTGCCGATGAAAAACTCAGGATCATCGGCATCGGGATCATAGCCGCCGGGATCCTCATCCGGTTTATCGCCATTAAACAACTGGGCAGGTTTTTTACCGTGGATGTTACCATCAGGAAGGACCACGAACTGATGCAGCGCGGATTTTACAAATACGTGCGGCATCCCTCCTACTCCGGCTCGTTGCTGTCGATGATCGGCTTCGGGCTTTCGCTGAACAACTGGCTGGCGATGATCGTGGTGTTCGTGCCGGTGCTGGTCACATTCATGATGCGAATCCGCCTTGAAGAACAGGTGCTTACCGAACAGTTCGGCAGCCGCTATACCGACTATGCCAGCAAAACGAAACGGCTGATCCCTTTCGTATATTAGCCGTCTCCCTGCCAGAGTTTTCAGTTGAGGAACAAACTTTCAGCAATCAAATATTCTCTACTTTTTCTTCAGCAACTCCTCCATGTCGGTTACCTTGTAACCGAATGGGACCCTGAACAAACTGTCGGGAACGGCGATTTTTTCAAGGCGGGTGCAGGTCGACATAACGGTCACCCCCTTCACGGGCGTTTTGGATTCCATGATATACCCGTCAAGTCCCTCCACCCGGGATTCTGTTGAATTGGGGGCTTCCACTTCTGTGGTGAACCAGACATCGTATGGAGGGACCTTTTCCTTGTATATGATCGTTGCCCTCCGGCACTTGACCCCGGCGATCAGCTTTGTTTCGCCGCTGATAACTATTTCAGGGATACCGGGGCTTATCCTCTCTTTCGCATGGTTCAGGCTCTCCCTCGAGATTTTTAGGGCAATTTTCCTGCCCCGTGATTCTATGCAGGAATAAACATCTCCGGTCGCAGTGTCGGCTAAAATGACGCGTGTCCCCGTTCCGGATTTGGTTTCGGTGCGCGTTTTTCCGTTTTTAAAATAAACAACCTCTTCCTTCGGCGGCATGGGCTTTACCCGGGTTCCCTGCGCGGAAATTGTGTCGGGACAGGTAATTGAAACAGTTAACCTGCCTTCGCTGATGCGGGATTGTGCATTCACCATTCCGGCTGAGGCCAGCATGATAATAATCAGGAAGGAAGCCGCTGTTTTGTGCATGCTATCCATGGTATTGAGGTTTAATTTTTCTGTAAAATTAATCATTCGCGCCGGAGTGGCCATCATAAAAACAAGGTCGTTCTGAATTCCCACGGACTGAATCCCGGTTAACCGCACTTACCTTAAAACCTAACCAGCAGGGCCAATATGCCAAGCAGAACCAGGACAGCGCCGGTTACCTGTTTTTCATGATGTTCCAGGAAACCGGACCTGAAGGTACCCACGCCTTTCATCCCAAGGAACACAAGCAAAAACATGGACAACACGGTGGTTGTCACGTAAACAACTGAAACCATGAAGATCCCCGGCCATCCCAGGGTGCCTGCCTGGAAATAGAAGGCCTCAATCTCGACACAAGGAGTCAGGAACATGGCCAGGCTGAGGGAGGCGATGATGGCAAGCCATCTTGATTGTTTCTGAACCGGCTCAACCACCACCGGGTTCATTTCATGATGATGGTTGTGATGGCGAAAACCGAGGATCAGATAGATCATCCCCAACCCGATGAGGATGGCCGGGGCGATGGTTTCCGATATTATGGAATAACTGGCCGAGAGTTTGAAGCCGGCCAGGCCAACCAGTATCCCGATCATGATCGTACTCAGGGTATGTGCGAATCCCGTGATGACCGTAGCCTGCAGGGTTTGCCTTTGCGTCCATTTCTCTGACTTGCCAACGGCAATCAGCGGCAGCCAGTGGTTGGGGATGCAGGCATGTATGACACTGAGAATTACGCTTCCGATAAATATCTGGTACATGGGCTCTGTTTTGCAGTGGCTGATTAATTCATTTTTTGATGAGGAAATAGGTCCCCCCGTTCAACTCAGCATCCTCCACCAGGGTGAGACCGGCTTTCACAAACAGGTTCTTCCATTGTTTCATTGAAGTCAGCATGAATGACATGACGTTCATGATGGCGAAAGATGAAAGCGTGGGGGTCAGTACGATCATCAGCATCCTCCCGCCTGGTTTGAGGATCCTGTTGATCTCCTTCAGGGCATTGAGTTTCTGGTCGCCCAGGTGATCGATCATGAACGAACTGACAACGGCGTCGAATGTTCCGTCGGCGTAGGTTGTATTTGTAATGTCGCCCTGAACGATCTCTACCCGGTCGCTGATACCTGCCAGCTCCAGGTTTTTTTCAAGCAGTGTATTTCCGCCCCCGGCGATGTAATCGGAATTAAAAAGGTCGAACGCGGTGATCTTTCCCGGGTAGATCCGGGCCAGGGCAATGGTTGTTCTCCCGGCGCCGCAACCCGCATCCATTACGCGCGAACTGCCTTCCGGCAACAAATTGACCCAGGGCAGGGTAAGGTATCGCGTGTGCTTTGGCGAACGAATCACCAGGTTCCCGATGAAAAAATTGATCGATACGAGAAACAGGAAAAATGCCAGGAGCCGTAAGTCGGGAAAGGAGAGGTAAAGATGAACCGCCGCGGCGAGGAACAGCACGGAGATGACCCAGAACCCGTTTAACCACCCGATGCTCCACCCGGCGTTAAACTTTTGTTTTTTTCCTTTTTTATGGAATACCCCCGAAAGGTGTTCCTTTACCTTTTCAGGCAATACCACCGCGACGGAAAGCGATAACACGAGCAGGACGGCAACATGGATCAGCACCACGCCAACGGTGATGCCGGCCATCCATTTCAACTGCGGCATGAAGACCAGGATCATGACCGAGGCAGCAATGCCAACGACTGCCATAATTTTTGTATGACCCATCATAGAAAACCAATGTCCGTTTTTCATTTCGAAATCCTCCTTAATTAAAATACGTGATGCTCCCGCTGAGGTATTCAGCGGGTGAACCTGGTCAGAGGGAAGGTCAGGCGGGTTTTACAGGGATGAATATCTGACGCTGTATGCTTTCGTATGGTTTCAGCGCCGGATTCTCCGAATATTGTTCAAAGCCGGTAACCTCCGCAATCTGGTATCCCGAATGATCCAGCCAGCCGTGTTTGAACTCAGCCAGGCTTCTGAAAACACCCCGGATCGTTCCCTTGAACTGGTAACTGGCATAACGGCCTTCCGGGATCAACATGGAACCGGCGTCTTTCGGGAGGGAAACCCCTTGCGGTAATGTGATGCATGCCCTGAACCTGCATTTCGCGAATTCGGTAAAAAACGGCATATCCAGAAAAACGCCGATATACTGCGTATCCGCGGTGATTAAGTCCCTGGGGCCGGCCCAGCGGGTGAGTGCTTTAAAGGTATTCGGAATGGCATCTTCCTCGCCAAGGTGCGAATCAACAAAAGCTACTTTCAAAGAACGCATTGTTTTAACCTCAATATTCATCCCTGCACCCGGCCCTTCATCCATGGCCAGATTCATGCTCCAAAATTCGGCAGGTTCAATGGGTAATAATTTGCTTTTATGGGGTTTCAATGTGCCAATCTTGCTGATTTCATCAAATGACAGTTTTCGGAACGCTTCAGGTGTATGCCCGTAGAACTTCTTAAACGCCCTTACAAAGGTGGAGGGCGAGGAAAACCCGCATTGGAAGGAGGCATCGCCGATGCTCAGCCCGGGATAGATTTTCAGGTAATGGGCAATCCGTTCAAGCCGCAACCGCATTATGTATTGTTTTGGCGATTCGCCGACATACAGGGAAAACAGTTTCTGGAAATGGAAGGGCGAAAAGCAGGCTATTTCCGCGAGCTTTTCAAGCGAAAGCTCCCCCATGAGGTTCTCCTGGATATGCGCCAGCACCTTCCTGATTCTCGAATGGTATTCTTGTTCCTTGTGGTTTTCAGAAGGGTGATGCATGGTGCCGACTGATCATCGTGCAAAGATAGTATTTCAATGCCATTTTTTTCTTTAGATTTGCTTAACCTGAAAGTTCTTCCGCATACACTTTCTTCAGGTTAAATACGATCACACGGCATGAAAGACGAACTGATCAATAAAATAGCCGACACCAGCATTCTTTTTATTGCTTTTATGGTTTTGCCATTTAATGCGATCATCTATGTTGCACTGGATGAGAGCGTTTACCAGTGGCCACGATTTATTCCTCCCATTCTGGGCCTGGCTGCCATTATCCTGTCATTTTTAAAAAGCAGGATGAATTTCAAACTAAAAATATGGAGTTTCATTGCCCTGCTCTTTCTTTCAGGCTGCTTTAACCTGATACTGGGTCTTCTTGATATGGCCAGCCTGTGGTTCGTGCTGGCGATCGTATATTCTCTTTTTACCCTGAAGAGAAGAGAAACCCTCGGGCTTTTTATCATATCATTTATTGCTATCCTGATCGTCGGTATTTTAATGATTACAAAAAGCACATTTATTCCCCTGGATTACCATTTTGAGAACTGTCAATACACCTGTGTAACTGTTCGCATTTTACATTTCCTCCTTATAGGTTTTTTAATTTACTACATCCTGGTTAACTTTTATTCCCGGCTTCAGTCAAACATGAATGAGTTGAAGACCAAGGCTGATGATCTGGAAAATCTGAATATTGCGCTGAAAAATGAAATATCCGAAAAAAAAGAAATTCAGCAGCAAATGATCGAAACGGTTATTCAGACAGAAGAAAAAGAGCGTAAACGGATAGCTGCCGATTTACACGATGGCGTTGGACCATTATTATCGGCCGCAAAGCTTTATTTCCAGGCTTATATTGATGCAAAGGAACTTGCGGGCAAAAATGCTATTGAATCGAAGCTTAAAGACATCATGGATAATGCCATAGCCGACATGTCACGAATTTCTCACAATATCAGCCCCCACATTCTTGAAAAACATGGGCTGATCACGGCCCTGGAAAATTTTTTAAGCGAGATAAAGATCAGCGACAATATTAAGTTTGATATAAACTTTGAAAAGTTCAGCCGTTTCGATCTGAAGAAAGAACTGACAATTTACCGTACAATCTCCGAATTGATCAACAATACGATAAAACACGCGAACGCAACCCTGATTACCATTGATATTTTCCTATCGGGAGATCTCCTCCATCTTATTTACAAGGACAACGGTGTTGGGTTTGCTGTTGAAGAAAAAATTGTGGCAAAACAAGGCATGGGATTGAAAAATATTGAAAGCCGCATTCATTCCTTTGAAGGAATTGTTACTTTTGAAAGTCAGCAAAACAAAGGGATGCAGGTAACAATAAAAATTCCCTACCAGGAGGTTCTCATCGATGAAGCAAATTAAGATAGCAATAATCGATGACCACGACCTTTTCAGGGAAGGCATCAGGCTTGTTTTAGGACAGATCGAGCATTTTGAAGTTGTATTTGACACATCAAACGGGTTGTTATTCCTGGAATTTCTTCAAAATTCGTTTCCTGATGTGGTGTTAATGGATATTAACATGCCTGTAATCGACGGGGTTGAAACAACACGAAAAGCAATCGGGATCAACCCAAACCTGAATGTTATCGCCCTTACGATGTTTTCGGATACGACCCACTACACGCACATGATCAATGCAGGGATAAAAGGTTTTATATTAAAAAAATCCAACAAGTACGAGCTTCAGCAGGCCATTCAAACCGTGTATGCAGGAGGCAATTACTTCAGCCAGGAAATATTGCAGAAGATGGCCTTCCGGTCAGTTAATTTCTCAACGGGCCCCGATCGGATGACGCAACGCGAACTGGAAGTTCTGGATTTGGTTTGCAAGGGTTTAACTTCGCAGGAAATTTCAGATAAACTGTTTATCAGTGTGAAAACGGTCGAAGTGCACCGTGCCAATATTTTTCACAAATCCGATGTCAGGAATATTGGCGAATTAATCGTTTGGGCTATCAAAAACAACCACTTTTCGATAGCATAGTTACACCCTGTTTTCAGGCCCCCTTTTTCATCAGCAGCGTTGACCTGAAATTACTAAATGACATCCCTTTACTGGCTGAAACCGAGCGCTTCATCGAATTCACCGACCCGAAACCGCAAAGCAAAACGTACTGGTCCAGCAAATAGTCAGGATTTTCAAGCATTATGCGCTCCAGTTCCGTCACACGGTAACCATTAACAAAGGCACAGAAGTTCTGATTGAAGTTCTGGTTAATGGCAGCTGAAAGGTACGTTCTGTTTGTCCCGACAATTTTTGCCAGATCATGGATGGTCAGGTCGCTATTCAGGTAGATCTTGTTTTCCCTGAATTCCGACATGATTTTATTAATAAAAATATCCTGCTCAATAACCGTTTGCTTTACCAATTGGGCAGGTTCATCTTCCATTGGCAGCTCCATGTCCGGATTGATCACCTTCTGTTTCGCCCCCAGGCTGCCGATGAGATACACGGCAACCGTTAAGACTGACCATCCCATAAAAATCATTTCATCCGCTGTCATTAAGAATGTGCGTCCAACCACAACAAGGGCCAGGGTAACCATGCCCGACACGATTATGGACAAATTCAGCATTCGGGCATACTTTGCTTTGGCATCGCGCATGTCCGAATAAAACTTCACAGCCCGGTCTGCATATTTATTGATAAGGATATGATTGGCGACTATACAATAGATACATTGGATTAGAAAACCAATTTGCAGCATTATTCGTGCAACATGCAGAAATTTAATGGACTGCGACCCCGGATTGATGATTTTATTAAATAGCCATGCCTTGTATTCCGGCAAAGGGGCATTGAAAACGGCAATTGTGTAAACAATGAAGATTGCCAGCGGGAGAAGAAGGAACCGTATGTGTTTTTTGAATGAAATTTTATCATCCACGGTTAGCAGCCTGAAATAAATATGGTACAGCGGAAAAACCATCATGCCAAAAAACTGCAGAAGCAGATCAAAACAGACATACCATTCGGGAAAAGGGGCAAAATACAGAAAGTGGCAGAATAAAACCAGGGCAGGCACCAGCATGAATACCGAAAGGTACCTTCGGGATAAATGATGGCCTTTATGATCACTCATCAGGGTGATTGCCCAGAATAATGACATAAATACCGGTGCCAATAAGATTACGATTCGTACCATACGTTGGCAAAAATAGCCCAAAAAATTAGAAATGTACCTTTTAGACGGTCAAAATGTACCTTTTGGATATTAAAGGTGGAGTTTTGAGATTAATTTGCCCCATTAAAAATGTTTCAATTACAAACTAAGAAAACCTGAAACTATGATTTTGGTTATGCTGCACAAAAGCTGATGTCGCGCTTTGTCACGTTTGATTCTACCCTGAATAATTATCGGCATTTGATCGTCTGTTCAAAGCTGAAATCACCTCTGTCGCGACAATACCCTGCAGTGCCTGCTTATGGATTGACGCAGCCGGCACGCATGGTGACCAAAGAAAAACAGATAACATTTTCAGCGGGTTGCGTAAACAGACTCCTGCACCGGTTATCAGAAAAAAATGAAAAAACTTATTACATTTGTTTGTCAATAAATTAAACGGCACATTATGGCAAACCTGATTAAACCTGACCCAAGAATAATTTCATTTCTGACGTTGCGGAAAACGATAGGCTGGCTTGGGATCTTATTACCCGCCGCAATGCTTGTTGGGAATTTTTTATTCGGCAATTGCCACTACATACAAGATTCAAACAGTGATTATTACTACACCGTTACGGGCAGTTTGTTTGTGGGCATCCTGTGTGCTGTAGCCATGTTCTTACTTGCTTATAAAGGGTACCCTGACGACATAAAAGATAATATTGCAACAACGCTGGCAGGAATATGTGCACTGGGCATAGCCTTTTTCCCTACAAACGATACGAGTGCAAACAGTTGTGCGATTTTTCATCTGCCGTTAAGCGATGTCCGTGACATCGTTCATTTAGTTTGTGCCGCTTCCTTTTTCATATTATTGGCATGGCTATCCATATTCCAGTTCACGAAAAGCAAAGGAGTTAAAACAGATAAAAAGAGGATGAGGAACAAAGTGTATGTGGTTTGTGGGATATTAATTTTGGTTTTTATTGCTTTGATTGCACTTTATATGGCCTTTTTGAAGACATCAACCGCATTAAATAAATTAAAACCGGTATTTTGGTTAGAATGGCTTGCCCTGATAGCCTTCGGCATATCATGGCTGATCAAGGGAGAATTGTTACTCAAAGACAACCCGTGATAAAGTGGAGAAGGTGACGGCTTTGGTCGTTGCGGCTTGCTACAAAAACGTGATTTCCAAACCCATAAAATGCGAAATGGCGAACCGGTTTTCACCATTTCGCCATTTTGCTATTCTGCTATTTTTTTTTCTGTGGCATCGACTGGAATTGAACCAGTGACACAAGGATTTTCAGTCCTCTGCTCTACCATCTGAGCTACGACGCCAGACCTCCCTGTAAAATTCGGGACTGCAAATGTACGAATGTTTTTGAAAAAACCAATACCTTTGGGAGAATTTACGATTGACGATTGACGATTTTGGATTTACGATTTTTTTTTTGCAATCGTTAAGCAGCAATCAATCGTAAATCGTAAATTAAAAATCGTAAATCAAAAATCCCCATGGACCTCATTATCGATCTCGGCAACACCAATAAAAAACTTGCCATCTTTTATCAGGGCCAGCCAGTGGAAATGCAGCAATACCCGCTGCTTACAATGAAAACCATCCGTGATTTCATCCAGCGCAACCCGGAAATTAAAAACGGGATCCTGTCGTCGGTCATCCCGCACAGAGAGTCGTTAGCCCGGTACCTGTCCTCTGTCTGCAACTTCATTGAACTGGACGAAAATACGCCCGTTCCGCTGAAAAACCGGTATAAAACGCCCCGCACACTGGGTAAAGACCGCCTGGCCGCAGCCGTGGCAGGCAGTGCCCAGTTTCCCGGCAGCAATGTACTGGTGATCAATACCGGTACCTGCATCACGTACGATTTTGTCAATGAAAACAACGAATATATCGGTGGAGCCATCTCCCCGGGAATTCTCATGCGCTTCCATGCCTTGCATACTTTTACAGGCAAATTACCGTTAGTCTCTTTCCACGACCAGGAGATCCTTACCGGAACAGATACGCGTGAATCGATCCTTTCAGGCGTACTCACGGGGGCAGTGGCTGAAATTGAGGGCATTACTGCCCGTTACCAGCAGAAATACCCTGATTTAAAGGTCCTTCTAAGTGGCGGAGATCAAAAATATTTTGATAAGCGGCTAAAAATTAGCATCTTTGCACGACCAAATATCGTCCTACACGGTTTACAACAAATTCTTGCGTTTAATGTCAATTACACCAAATAACCTACGGCTCCCGATCCTTATTTGCTCCTTGTTTCTAAGCCTGACTTTGTTTTCCCAGATCCGGATCGCCTCACCCTACTCGCGTTTTGGCATTGGCGACCTGTCGGACAACAACAACGCCTGGAACATGACAATGGGCCAGCTTGGCATCGGCGCGCAAAGCCCCTATCACGTCAACAACACCAACCCGGCCTCCTATATCGCCTACGACTCCCTTTCCTTTATTTTTGAAGGCGGGTTCAACGGCCAGTTCGTCACCCTTACCTCCAGCCTGCAATCGACCAGCCGCAACTATGCTTCACTGGGCTACCTGCTTTTCGGCATGCCGGTGAATAAATGGTGGAAGACCAGCCTTGGGCTGGTGCCGTTCAGCGATGTCGGCTACAATGTTGCGATCAACGACAGTTATGTGGCCACCGGGAGGATTCAGCGAAACTATGCCGGATCAGGCGGAATTAACCGTTTTTACTGGGGAAATGCATTCCGGCCTTTTAAGAATTTTTCGATCGGGGCCAATATTTCCTATCTTTTTGGCAGTATGAAACGGGATGCCATCGTACTTTTTCCCGATTCGGCCTACACGATGAATTTCAGGCAATCGTACTACGTTACCATGAACGATCTCTATTTTGATTTCGGCGCACAGTACCGGATTAAACTCAAAAATGATCTTTCGCTCACCCTTGGCGCAGTGTTTGCTCCAACCCTGAGCATGGCCGCAAAAACCGACATCCTGGCCTATACTTTCCTTTCAAACTCTTCAGGCACCGAAATACCCCGCGACACCCTTATAAAGCAAACCGGCTATTCAGGCAGAATCGTCGTCCCGACCATGATTGGCGGAGGGTTTTCGTTTGATAAAACAGACAAGTGGCTCATCGGCGTTGATTACAAATGGCAGAACTGGCAAAAGTTCAGTGCATTCAACCAGAGCGATTCGCTGGTCAACAGCTGGCATGTTTCGGCCGGTGGAGAGATTATCCCGAAAATCGACAATTATACTAATTTCCTGGCCCGGATGCATTACCGGCTGGGATTCTCCTACACAAAGACCTATCTCCACCTTCGTGGCCAGGATATCAACGAATACGGCATGTCGTTCGGGATCGGGATTCCGCTGCGCGGCATGAAAACCATGCTGAATGTGGGAGGTGAATACGGATCACGGGGAAACACCAACGAAGGTCTCATCCGCGAAAGCTATTTCAAAATTGTCGTCGGGTTCTCCATCTACGAACGATGGTTTATCAAACGTAAGTATTTCTAACCTTGAACGCTTCCTTTTTTCTTAAACTTTCCTTTATTGCTGTATCCGCGGTGATGCTGCTTGCCTGCAACAAAACCCCGGAAACCGCTGATTTTATTAAAGCAGCAGAGGATGACCCGGTGATGGCCGCCCACAATATCGAGGTACTGTTCAGCGATTCCGGAAAAATCGAGGCCAGGCTTACCAGCCCGCTGATGAACCGCTATACCGGCGAAGCTCCCTTCATGGAATTTCCAAACGGGTTCAGGGTTGTCATGTTCGACTCGGTGATGCAAACCGAATCAACCATCACCGGCAACCGTGGAATGCGAAGGGAATTTTCGCGCGTGATGGAAGCCTGGGGCAATGTGGTTGTGCGCAATGAAAAGAAAAACGAGCAGCTCAATACCGAACACCTCGTGTGGGATGAGCTTAAACACAAGATTATGTCGGATGTGAAAGTAAAAATCACCAAGCCCGACCAGGTCCTCTACGGATCGCGACTCGAATCAAATGAAACCTTTACCATTTACACAATCCTGCAACCCACCGGGCAGATGGATGTGAAAAAAGATTCGATCTGATTCCCCGGGAACACATTTTCCAAAAATTCTTCCCTTCCGGGCATATCAAATAACAGAAATACCGTCGATTAAAGGCATCATTGCTTTGTTGTTTACCGAAAATTCTATACTTTTGCACCCTGTTTTAAATTAAAATAAATAATAGCATGGCGATTATTGGAAAAATCAGAAAGCATTCCGGACTGGCTGTCATCATCGTGGGCGTTGCAATTGCCGCCTTTGTGATAGGGGACTTTGGAAAGAAACGTGTCAGAGGCACCGACGATATCGGGGTGGTTAACGGAGAAAATATTCCTTACGTGGAATTCAATGTCAAAGTTGAAAAGAACCTTGAAGCCCAGAAAGAATCTGCAGGGAAAGAAAAAATCACAGACCAGGAGACTTATCAGGTGCGTCAAAGCACATGGACTTCGACCGTGAAGGAGATCCTCATGGGCAATGAATACAAGGAATTGGGTGTTACTGTTACTCCCGAGGAACTTTTTGACCAGGTACAGGGCAGGCAACCGCACCGGTACATCCTTCAGTATTTCAAAGACCCCGCCACCGGTCAGTATAATCCGGCTATGGTTCTCAATTACCTCAAGAACCTTGACAAGATGGAACCCAAAGCCAAAAACCAGTGGCTCGCCTTTGAAAAGGCCATCAAGGACGAACGCCAGGAGACAAAATTCAACAACCTGATCACCAAGGGATTTTATACTCCGAAAGCGTTCCTCAAAAGAGAATACGTCAACCAGACGAAGGCGCTCAAAGTCTTCTCCCTCTCGGCTGACCTCGCTTCCATTCCCGACAATACTGTTAAACTGACGGATGAGGATTTCCAGAAATTCTATGACAAGAACAAAGTCTATTTCCAGATGGACGAAGCTTACCGCGACCTCGACTATGTCGTGTTCGAAGTAAAGCCGTCGGACATCGACCGGAAAAAAACTTCGGCTGATGTTGCACAGCTTTTCAAAGATTTCCAATCTAGTTCGGATGTGATGAATTTCACCAACGCCAATTCCGACACTAAAATGGATACCGCCTATGCAAAAAAAGGCAAATTTCCATCCCAGCTCGATACTTTGCTTTTTGCAGCCAAACCGGGCACGGTTTTTCCCCCTTTTGAACTCAACAATTCCTGGTATATGGCCAAACTGATCGACCTCCAGGAACGTCCCGACTCGATGAAAGGTTCTCAAATCCTGCTCGCTTTTGCAGGCACAGGAAACGAAAAGATCACGCGCACCAAGGCCGAAGCCAAAGCAAAGATCGACAGCCTGATGACCGTGCTGAAAAAGAACCCGGCGCTTTTTGCAGATGCCGCTAAAAAATATTCCGATTACCCTTCAGCCAAGGAAGATGGCGGAGACCTGAAATGGTTCCCCGACGGAAATCCAAATTTTGACCCGTTTTTCAAAGCAGGCCTCGAGTTAAAGACCAACGAAATGAAGGTTGTTGAAACCCGTATCGGTTATTCCATCTTTAAACTTACCGACAAATCCAAATCTGTAGCGAAGGTCAAGGCAGCCGTACTTACCCGTGCCATTGAACCGAGCAACCAGACTTTCCAGGATACCTATATGAAGGCAAGTACTTTTGCCGGACAGAACAAGACCCCCGAAACCTTTGAAAAAGCATCGGTGGAAAAAGGCCTGCAGAAACGTTCCGCCCCGAATGTCCGCGAAATGGACAGCTACGTCAGCGGCCTGCAGTCGGCCCGTGAAATGGTACGCTGGGCTTTTGCCGAGACTACCAAGATTGGTGAAGTGAGCCCGGTATTCGACTTAAGCGGGAAATATGGGATCGCCATCCTGAAAGGGATCACCAAGAAAGGTCTGCAACCGCTCGAAGCCGTAAAACCCCGCGTTGAACCGTCGGTAAAGAACATGAAGAAGATCGACATGGCATGTGAGAAAATCAAGCAGGCGATGGCTTCCGCTAAAGATATCGCTTCACTGGCAGCCAAACTGAATGTGAAAGTGGATACTGCCATGGTTACGTTGTCGGGCTACAGCCGTTCGAATATCGGCCGTGAAATGGAGATCGTCGGAAAGCTTTTCTCCTTGAAAAAAGGAGAAGTGCAAGGACCCCTCACCGGGAATTATGGCGCTTATGCAGTTTACATCAGTGAGGTCATCGAAGCGCCTGCAAAGGATAATTTCATCGCGGAGAAAATGCAGCAGGAACAGAATTTCAATCAGCGCGCAGCAGGAGCCCTTTATTCTGCCCTGGAGAAATCTGCCAAGATCAGCGACAATCGTTTACGTTTCTATTAGGAATATAAAACCCCATATTCAAAAGGCTGTTTCGCTAATGTGAAACAGCCTTTTTTTTGAATAATCAATATTCATGTATTCATCCGGGCAGCAAAGAAAAAGCCGGCTATTAACCGGCTCATCCTTTTTATTCTATAAAGTGTGCGATTGAATCCCTTTTACTCGGCGAGTACCAGTATTTTGTTGTTGAGGACCTCGATCACGCCTCCCTTTATTTCGAAGAATTGTTCCTCTTTGGCTCCTTTGTTAACCAGTTTGATCCTACCCTTCTGAAGAACGGAGATTAGCGGGGCATGGTTATTTAAAACCTCAAACGACCCGTCGATGCCGGGTAACTGGATCAGTCCGACATTGTCGCCGGTAAAAATGGTAGAGTCGGGTGTGATAATTTCAACTTTCACTGTTCGAGATTAACTGTTTCTATTTACTGTCGGCAAGCATCTTCTTCCCTTTTTCAATGGCTTCCTCAATGGTTCCCACCATGCTGAACGCCGATTCGGGATATTCGTCAACACCGCCATCCATGATCATGTTGAATCCCTTGATGGTGTCCTCGATGTTCACGAATGCGCCGGGGATGCCGGTAAATTGTGTTGCAACGAAGAAGGGTTGCGAAAGGAACCGCTGCACCCTGCGCGCGCGCGATACAACCAGTTTATCCTCATCCGACAACTCATCCATCCCAAGGATGGCGATAATGTCCTGGAGTTCTTTGTATCGCTGCAGGATGCGTTTTACACGCTGGGCAGTTTCGTAATGCTCTTCGCCAACTACGTCAGGCGAAAGGATTCGCGAGGTTGAGTCAAGCGGGTCAACGGCAGGGTAGATACCCAATTCCGAAATTTTACGGCTCAATACCGTGGTGGCGTCAAGGTGGGCGAAGGTTGTTGCAGGTGCGGGGTCGGTAAGGTCGTCGGCAGGTACGTAAACCGCCTGCACGGAGGTGATAGAACCGCGTTTGGTTGAGGTGATGCGTTCCTGCATGATCCCCATCTCAGAGGCCAGGGTTGGCTGGTAGCCTACCGCGGAGGGCATACGGCCAAGCAGCGCCGATACTTCAGAACCGGCCTGGGTGAAACGGAAAATGTTATCAATAAAGAACAGGATATCGCGGCCACCCGATTTTTCGTCTCCGTCACGGAAATATTCGGCCATGGTAAGTCCCGAAAGGGCAACACGTGCGCGTGCTCCCGGCGGTTCGTTCATTTGGCCGAAGACGAGAGTTGCCTGTGATTTAAGCAGTTCTTCATGATCGACCTTCGAAAGATCCCAACCGCCTTTTTCCATATCTTCCTCGAATTCCTTGCCATAACGGATAACGCCCGATTCGATCATTTCTCGGAGCAGGTCGTTCCCTTCGCGGGTACGCTCTCCAACACCGCCAAATACCGAAAGCCCGGCATATTTTTTCGCGATGTTGTTGATGAGTTCCATGATGATAACCGTTTTCCCGACGCCGGCTCCGCCAAACAAACCGATTTTGCCACCTTTTGAATAGGGCTCGATCAGGTCGATGACCTTGATGCCGGTAAACAGAACCTCCTTAGAGGTGCTGAGGGTGTCGAATTTAGGCGGATCGCGGTGAATGGCATACACGTTTTCTTCTGAAACAGCGCCAAGGCCATCAATCGGCTTGCCGATCACATTGAACAACCGGCCCCTGACCATATCGCCGACGGGCATTGAAATGGGGCGGCCTTTGGCAACCACATCCATCCCGCGGCGCAAGCCATCGGTTGAATCCATGGCTACCGTGCGCATGGTATGCTCACCCACGTCGTACTGGCATTCGAGTACAATAACATCCCCTTTTTCGTTTGTCACTTCGAGAGCATCGTAAATGTTCGGCAGTCTGACATCTTCATCAAAGACTACATCAATAACAGGACCAATGATCTGCGAGATTTTTCCGTTTTTCTTCGCTTGCATGATAAGGCATAATAATTTATGCAAAGATAAAATATCTGTTTGATTAAATGTTTGATGTGGAAAAATTTTCACGTAGTTTTGCAGATATTATTTCATGTGAACATAACAAATTACCGATGAAGTTTCTAAAATTGTGGATGTTGCCTATTTTGTTAGCCCCTCTTTTCTCTTTTGCACAACGAAACGTAAATGCCATCATTGATACGGTTGAAACGCCAAACGGAGCTGCTGTTCTTTATAAGAATTTCACATGGGAATACCTGCAGAACGAGCCGGTACTTATGACCCAGGATGAAGACTCAACAGGCTTGTTTTCTGCACAATGGATTAACAGCACCATTTTTGCCTACCGGGTGCATCTCGATTCAATCCACGATACCCTGATCATGCTCACCTCCGGCGACCGCACCTTCACCCTGCCGATCTATGGCCATTTGTTCAGGGGATTTACCTATGCACACAAAGGCCTTGATATCAAACTGAACAGGGGCGATACGGTCAAAGCCGCTTTCGACGGGGTAGTCAGGTATGCCAGATACAACCGCGGCGGTTTCGGGAACCTGATCATCATACGCCATTATAACGGACTGGAGACCTATTACGGCCACCTGTCGAAGATCCGCGTCAAAGTGAATGAAGTGGTGAAATCGGGAGAACGCATTGGCCTGGGAGGATCAACCGGCCGGAGCCGCGGGCCGCACCTTCACTTTGAAGTACGATACAAGGATATCCCGCTTGACCCGCTGCGGCTGATCGATTACGACAGCCAGAAACTCATTTCCAATACTTTCCCCATCACCAAACGGGTTTTCTTCCCCAACGATTATACTGCAGATGCACTCATTGTAAAAATTAAACGGGGGGACACTGTCGGGAAACTTGCACACCGGTATCACACATCGGTAAAGGAAATCTGTGCAATGAACAAGATCAAACAAACCAGCAGGTTGCAGGTTGGCCGCTCGATCAGGGTCAGGTAATAATTAAAAATTACGAATTAAAAATTACGGGTTACGCTGGGGGCACCTGCTTTTTACTCGTTGATGCCAGCTTCAACAGGGAGGTTTTCTTCAGGCTTTGCAACGGGGGCGAAGAGTTTTTTCTGAAAGAGGATCATCATAAAAACCCCGGTGGTGATGGCTGAATCGGCAATGTTGAATATCGGGCTGAAAAAGAGCAGTTCACTTCCTCCTACGAAAGGCACCCATGAGGGGTAGTGTGATTCGATGATGGGGAAATAGAGCATGTCAACGACTTTTCCGTACAGGATCGTTCCGTAACCGCCTCCTTTTGGAAAGAGGGTGGCAACCTGCATATAGGAACTGTCGCTGAAGATCAGTCCGTAAAATACACTGTCGAGAATGTTGCCAAGGGCACCGGCAAGGATCAGGGAGATGCTGATGACGAGCAGTATCCCTGCCTTTTTACGGGTGACCCGGTATAGCCACCATCCGATGATTACAACGGCAATGATGCGGAAGAGGGTGAGCAAGAGTTTTCCGTAATTTCCTCCCAGTTTCATACCAAAAGCCATTCCTTCATTTTCGGTAAAATGGAGATAGAACCAATGGCCGAGAACTGCATGGCTTTCACCCATGTAGAAGGTGGTCTTGATCCAGAACTTCAGTATCTGGTCGAGAACCAGCACTGACAGAATAATGAAGGCAGCTTTTTTCAAACGAAGAATTTAATGCAGAGGGGATTATTCCAGGTCAGGATCAATGGGGCGTGCAGCAGGAGCGGCTGTGACCTGCACCCGTTTAGCTTCTATGCTTAATGTAGCGTGAGGGACACTGCGCAAACGGTCGGCGGGGATAAGTTTCCCTGTAACACGACAAATGCCGTAGGTCTTATTTTCAATCCTGATCAGGGCATTTTCCAGCGATTTGATGAACTTTTCCTGGCGGGCGGCAAATTTGCTGTTTTCCTCCTTCGAAAACACCTGGTATCCTTCTTCCAGCACTTTGAAGGTAGGCGAAGTATCGTTGGTGTCATGCTCATTCCCGGTAGTATAGGATTCTGTCAGCAACTTCAGGTCATTGTGTGCTTTAACCAGCTTCTTCAGAATAATCTGTTTGAATTCCTCCAGTTCCTCGTCTGAATAACGGTTCTTTTCTGTCGTTGTGGTTCCTGTTGCTTTTTTCATAATTCAATGTTATTAAACCTTAGTTATTTCAATAAATGTCGAAATTGCATCCGTCAAGTCTATCAGGACCTTATCGCCCTCCTCAATCATATCAACAATTTCAAACGATTGAGCCAAAGTTTCCGAGCAAATATAGGTAATATTATGATGCACAGCTTCGTCAATGTCGGGCTGTGCCTGGAATTTAACAATAATTTTATCTGTTACTTCAAACCCTTTATCCTTGCGGAGATTCTGGATCCGGTTGATCACTTCGCGGGCGATGCCTTCCTGCCAGAGATCAGGGGTAATCGTGGTGTCGAGGGCGACAACAAGCGACCCCATGGCAGCGGTTTGCATTCCGGGCAGGTCTTCGGTGCGGATTTCGACTTCACCGATCGTGAGGGTTACGGGTGTTCCATCCACCGTCATTTCATGCACACCCGATTTTTCGAACGCATTGATCACTGCCTGGTCCCATTCTTTCATGATTTCGGCCATGGGCTTTACCAGTTTTCCGAACTTGGATCCCATTTTCTTGAAATCGGGTTTTACGGTTTTAACCAGGATTCCGGCGGTATCTTCGATGTATTCGATTTCCTTTACATTGACTTCGGAGATGATCAGGTGCTTGATGGCTTCAACCTGGTTTTTCAGGTTCTCGGCCAGCAGGGGCAGCATGATTTTACCAAGGGGCTGGCGAACGCGGATGTTCATTTTTTTCCTGATCGAAAGCACCATGGAGGAGATCTTCTGCGCCAGTTCCATCCGTTCTTCAAGATTTTTGTCGATGAGCGAAAGATCGGCCCTGGGGAACCTGGTGAGGTGCACTGAATCTGCATCAAGGCGGCGCGTTACGGTGTTGAGGTCGACGAACAAACGTTCAGCGAAGAAAGGCGCTATGGGTGAAGATAACTGAGCGATCACTTCCAGGCACCGGTAAAGCGTCTGATAGGCTGAAATTTTATCCTGCGAATAATCACCGCGCCAGAAGCGGCGGCGGCACAGGCGCACATACCAGTTGCTGAGGTGTTCATCCACGAAATCGGAGATGGCACGTCCGGCTTTGGTCGGTTCGTAATCGTCATAATATTCATCCGCCTGTTTGATCAGGGAATTGAGTTCGGAAAGGATCCACCGGTCGATCTCAGGCCGCTCGCTGATCGGTATTTCGGGTTCACTGTAGCAAAATCCGTCGATGTTGGCATAGAGCGAAAAGAAAGCGTAAGTATTGTATAACGTTCCGAAAAATTTGCGCCGGATCTCCTCGATCCCGTCTACGTCGAATTTCAGGTTATCCCATGGCTGCGAATTGGTAATCAGGTACCAGCGGGTGGCATCCGGGCCGTACTTGCTGATGGTTTCGAACGGATCCACAGCATTTCCCAGTCGCTTCGACATCTTGTTGCCGTTCTTGTCGAGCACAAGACCGTTTGAAACACAGGTCTTGTAGGATACCCCGTTAAAGAGCATCACTGCGATGGCATGCAGGGTGAAAAACCACCCGCGGGTCTGATCAACGCCTTCGGCGATGAAATCGGCGGGAAAATAACTTTCGAGTTTCCGGGTTTGTTCAAACGGGTAATGATACTGTGCATATGGCATGGCCCCGGAATCAAACCACACATCGATCAGGTCGGGTTCGCGGTACATCGGTGTTCCGTCGGCCGTCACTAAAATAATATCGTCGACAAACGGGCGGTGAAGATCAAACGAATGGTAATTCTCATCCGAAGTATCCTCCGGTTTATAACTTTCCAGCGGATTTGACTTCATAAAACCCGCGATAACCGCCTTTTCAATCTCTTCTTTAAGTTGCGCCACAGAATCGATGCAGATCTCCTGGCTATTGTCTTCCGACCGCCAGATGGGCAGGGGCGTTCCCCAGAAACGCGACCGCGAAAGGTTCCAGTCGACCAGGTTTTCGAGCCAGTTTCCAAAACGGCCGGTGCCTGTTGATTCGGGTTTCCAGTTGATGGTTTTGTTCAGGGCGATCATCTCATCCTTGTACGCTGTTGTGCGGATAAACCACGAATCGAGCGGGTAATAGAGAATGGGTTTGTCGGTGCGCCAGCAATGCGGATAAGAGTGTTCATACTTTTCCGATTTGAAGGCTTTGTTTTCATGTTTCAGTTTGACAATGATATCGATATCCACCGGCGGACAGGTTCCTGCCACACAGTCGGCGTCGTAATCGGGTTTTACATACCGGCCGGCAAACTCACCCATCTGTTCCGTAAATTTTCCCTGCTTGTTCACCAGTGTGAGCGAACCCAGCCCGTATTGCCTGCCTACCCTGAAGTCGTCGGCGCCGAAACTGGGTGCGATGTGAACGATGCCGGTGCCATCTTCGGTGGTAACGAAATCGCCAAGCACCACGCGGAACGGATCTCCGTCGTCGGGTTGGGCATAAGGCAGGAGCTGTTCAAAACGGATGCCTTCAAAATCCCTGCCTTTGAATTCAGCAACAACCTGGTATGGAATATGCTTGTCGCCTTCGTGATAACTCTCCATTTCGAGCCCGCTGTTCTTCTCGGGAAAATACTGGTGGAGCAGTTCTTTGGCCAGCACCACGGTTTGTTCGGTGAAGGTATACGGGTTGAAGGTCTTCACCAGCACGTAACTTATATCCTTGCCCATGGCCAGACCGGTATTCGAAGGGAGCGTCCAGGGTGTGGTTGTCCAGGCAAGGATGTAGAGTTCGCCGAAGAGGTCGCTGAACAGGAATTCCGATTGTGAATTGCGGATCACCTTGAACTGTGCAACCACGGTGTTGTCCTTCACCATTTTATAGGTTCCGGGCTGGTTAAGCTCATGGGTACTCAAACCGGTTCCGGCAGCAGGGGAATAGGGCTGGATGGTATATCCCTTGTAGAGCAATCCCTTTTTATAGAGCTGGCCCAGGAGATACCATACGCTTTCAATATATTTGTTTTCGTAGGTGATGTATGGATCGTCGAGATTCAGCCAGTAACCCATCCTGATGGTAAGGTCATCCCAGAGATCTTTGTATTTCATCACCTCCGTACGGCATTCCTTGTTGTAATCCTCGATAGAGATTGATTTTCCTATATCCTCCTTGGTAATTCCGAGTTTCTTCTCCACCCCGATCTCGATGGGCAGTCCATGCGTATCCCACCCTGCTTTGCGGCTCACGTAAAAGCCTTTCATGGTTTTGTAGCGGCAGAAAATGTCCTTGATGGCGCGGGCCATGACGTGATGAATTCCCGGGATGCCATTGGCCGAAGGAGGCCCTTCGTAGAAAACAAAAGGGGGATGGCCTTCGGTAAGCTCCAGGCTTTTTACAAAGGTGTCGTGTTCCTGCCAGTAGGATTGGATCTCATCGCCAATCCGCGTCAGGTCAAGGTTTTTATATTCGGTATATCGTGCGCTCATTTTTCGTTTTCATTCGTTTGGCCGGGAATATCCCGGCCCGCCGGCATTAAGCCGTAAAAAGGCGTGCAAAACTACGAAAATTTCTTTAATCCAGTGATATACGCTATATGGAAATGATTTTTATGAAGCCGCGTAAGCTCCTATTTATTAATTTTACAAAAACGACTGATCGAACATGACTGATAAAACTGCCACCATACTTGAAAATATTCAAAACCGGAAGAGCGTACGGACTTTTACCGGCGAACCGGTGACAAAATCCTGCCTGCTTGATCTGCTCAAAGCCGGCATGGCGGCTCCATCCGCCAGGAACCGGCAACCCCTGGCCTTTGTTGTCCTCACCAACCATCAGGTCATGGATGCCATCGGTAACGGGCTGCCCTATACCAAGATGATATTCAGGGCCGGGGCGGCCATCGTGATTTGCGGCGACGCTGCCACCGTTCTCCAGGAGGGTGCGGTCGACCTGTGGTACCAGGATGCCGCGGCAGCGGCGGAGAATATCCTTCTGGCAGCCGAAGCCATGGGACTGGGCGCCGTTTGGTCGGCGTTATACCCTTATCCCGATCGTGAAGCACATGTTTGCAGCATATTGAGATTGCCTCCGTCGGTCACACCCTTCTGCATCATCCCCGTTGGTCACCCGGGAGGGAACGAACAACCGAAAAACAAGTTCCGGGAGGATAAGATCCACTGGGAAAAATGGTAACCCTGGCTGGTTTTTGACGGACGCCCCCTGTGCAACTTTTTTGTACCTTTGCAAAAAATCCGACCGACTTGAAAAAACCTTTCCTTCTTAGCCATAATTTCCGTACAGTTCTTGTTTTTGCAATGCTGCTGCTTGTTTCCAGCGTTTTCTCCCAGATCCCGTCGGGGTATTACGACGCTGCGAACGGCAAAACCGGGGTTGCACTACAGGCTGCCCTGCACAACATCATCAAAGGACATACCGTAATTTCCTATGCCGGTCTCTGGACGGCATATTACACCACCGACGACAAGCCAAACGGCAAGGTATGGGACATGTATTCCGATGTTCCCGACGGTACACCCAACGGGAACCCTCCCTATTCATACACCTTCGGGACAGACCAATGCGGAAATTACAGCGTTGAGGGCGATTGTTACAACCGGGAACATTCGTGGCCCAAGAGTTGGTTCAACGATACGCCGCCCATGAATTCGGATCTGTTCCACATCTATCCAACCGATGGAAAGGTAAATGGCATGCGCGACAATTATCCTTACGGCACGGTATCCTCCCCGTCGTGGACCTCGCTGAATGGCAGCAAACTCGGGCCATGCACCTGGCCTGGCTACACCGCAACGGTATTTGAACCCATCAACGCCTATAAAGGGGATCTTGCACGCGGGTACTTCTATATGTCAACACGCTATTACACAGAGGATGCCGGCTGGGCTGGCAGTCCGGCAACAACCGGTGCACAGATGAAAACCTGGGAACTGCAACTGATGCTGCACTGGTCGGACGCCGACTCGGTATCGCAGAAAGAGACCGACCGCAACAACACGGTTTACGGCATGCAGCACAACCGCAACCCCTTTATCGACCATCCCGAGTATGCATACCTGATTTGGGGCAATCCCACGGGTACCGGCGATCAGGATGCATCTTCCCGTCAGTTGCCGGTTTACCCCAATCCTGCTACGGACCAGTGTTCGGTGATACTTCCGGAAGGCACTGCCACCGGAGCATTACACCCCTTGCTTGTCTCGGTGACCGGTGTGAAGCACACCCCGGTTTTTTCGGTACAGGGAAACATCCTCGACCTTAACATCCAGGCCATGGCCAGGGGCATCTATATCCTGATTCTTACCAGCGAAACTTCGGTTTACCAGGCAAAAATTGTGAAAGAATAGAAAAAAAAACGGGAGAAAGTGAATTTCCCCCGGTCATGCCATTTTAGCTTTTTGTTCAGCCCTGTTAATAGGCCCATTTCACCCATATACTTCCCCAGGTAAAACCGCCGCCGAAAGCAGCCAGGATGATGTTGTCCCCTTTTTTTAATTTATTTTCCCATTCCCACAGGCATAATGGGATGGTTGCATCGGTGGTGTTGCCATAACGCTCGATGTTGATCATCACCTTATCTTTTCCAACGCCCATGCGGCGGGCTGTGGCATCAATGATCCTCAGGTTGGCCTGGTGGGGAACCAGGTATGAAATATCATCAGCCGTAAGGTTGTTCCGTTCCATGATCTCGGCAGATACATCGGCCATGCGGGTAACGGCAAACTTGAATACCGGCTGTCCTTCCTGGTAAATAAAATGTTCCTTGTTATCAACCGTTTCATGGGATGCTGGTCGCAGCGAACCGCCGCCCTTCATATGAAGGTAGTTCCGTCCGGAACCGTCGGTGCCGGTGATCGAATCCATGATTCCCACGGCTTCGGTGGTCGGTTCAAGTAGTACGGCGCCGGCTGCATCTCCAAACAGCACACAGGTTTCACGGGCTGTATAGTCGGTTATGCCCGACATTTTATCGGCGCCAACCACGATCACCTTTTTATATTGTCCTGTCTCCACATATTTTGAAGCGGTAATCAGGGCAAACAGGAATCCGGAACAGGCGGCGTTCAAATCGAAACTGAAGGCATTCTTCAGCCCGGTTTTGTCGCTGATAATGTTGCCTGTGGCGGGGAACATCATGTCGGGGGTCACGGTGGCACATATCAGCAGGTCAACATCTTCCGGCTTTGTACCGGTTTTTTCGAGCAACCCTTTCACTGCCTCGGCGCCCATATCGGAGGAACCCAGCCCATCCTTGAGGATATGACGCTCGCGGATGCCCGTTCGTGTCATGATCCATTCATCAGTAGTATCCACCATGGTTTCCAGCTCCTTATTGGTGAGTATATAAGGTGGAACCCATGCGTTGATTCCTGAAATTTTCGCTCTGATTTTTGACATGAAAAAGAAGTAGAATTAGAAAATAAACGTGAAATGATTATTTCGGGAAGGACTCAAGCGCCTGCTTTATCTTTTCCGAAAGTTTGGCATTGTAAACCTCTTTGGTTAGGAGGATCATGTTGTGAATGGCGATGTCGTTTGAAATGCCATGGCCCACAACAACAGTAGAATTAATTCCAAGGACTGGAGCTCCACCGTAATTTTCAAAGTTAAACCGTTCGAAATAGGGATCAAGAATGCCTTTTTTCCTGAGGATTTCGTAGAACGCTTCACCTTGTTTTAAAACAACATTGCCTACGAAACCGTCGCAAACAACAACATCGGCTATATCGCTGTACAAATCGCGTCCTTCGATATTCCCGATAAAGAAGAAATCTTTTGACTCCTTCATCATCTGGTACACAATCTGGGATGTGAGGTTGCCCTTTTTCTCTTCCGACCCTATGTTCAGCAGCGCGATGCGGGGCTGATCAATATTGTAAACGTGCTGGGCAAACAGGGAACCCAGGATGCCGAACTGGTAAAGTACATCGGGCTTGGGGTCGGGGTTGGTTCCAACATCAATCAGGATTGTAGTCCCCCCCGACTCCTTGGGGAGGGTAGCTGGCAAACTTGGACGGATAATTCCCTGGACGAGGTTGACAGAGGAAATAGAACCGACCACGATGGCGCCGGTGCTTCCGGCGCTGCAAAAGCCGTCTATTTCATTATTTTTAAGTAATCTGAAGCCGACAGAAATACTCGAATTCGGCTTGCTTAAAAAGGCCTTGGTCGGCTGCTCATTCATCTCGATCATGTCGGGAGCATTCACGATTTCAAAAATACCGGAATCGACTCCTTCCACTTTGAGAAAAGACAAAATGGCTTCACGATCACCAATCAGTACGATCTGATCGGTATCAGGAAGCTCTTTCTGAGCCATAATAGCCCCATGTATCGTGGCATTTGGGGCAAAATCCCCCCCTAAAACATCCAGACCGATTTTCATTGGCTACAGATTATGTAAAAACACTATTCCGCAGAAGCCTTCACAACAGCTTGTTTTCCACGATAATATCCACACTCATTGCATACCCTGTGGTACAATACCGGCGATCCGCAATTTGAACAAACAATGGTTGTGCGGGCAACGGCTTTATCATGCGTTCTTCTCTTATCCCTGCGGGTCGTGGAAATTTTATGTTTTGGATGTGGCATAATACTTATTATTTACGATTTACGATTTACGATTTACGATTTACGATTTACGATTTTTTTTTAGCTGTTTCAGGGCGTCCCATCGGGGATCTGTTGTATGATGTGTATTCAGTTCATTTAATTTTTCGAGCATCTCTGGGTCGCACTGGCTATTTCCTTCTTCATCTTCAGGGTGGACCCTCCGGATTGGCACCAGCAGGTGAATGTATTCATAGATGAAAGGGCTCAGATCAAACTGGTGCGCCGTTTCCGGGATAATCTGCACATCTTCGCTCTCTTCAAAATACCGGTCGCCGAATTTCACGATCAGGCGTTCATTCCCGCTTACCTCAACATCCATCAGTTCGTTGCAACGGTCACACGAAACCTTCACTGTTCCTTTAATGGCAAAATGAAGGTCCATCATACGCTCTTCCTTTGCCATGGTCAATGAAACAGAAACCGATCCATCGCTGATCTCCGTATCTGCCACCCGGTCAAAGAACAATTTTCCGACATGAAAATCGAACGTGTGTGTTCCTGGTTTTAACCCACTGAACTCAATCTGATATTGTTCCCGGTCCTTCAATTTTTACCTGAAAAGTCTGCAAAAGTAAAAATTAATTTGATGAATACCAAATACCTGGTTTAATCAGGATAACATTCAGCTGCCTAAAACCCGGCCGAACCACCTTATTCAGCGCTAATTTCCCGCTGCTGCGAACCTGCCGGGGAAGGTCAATTCATCCTGTTTGTTTCCTCATCGCAGCGAAAAGAAACCATTTTATTCTTAAGTTTGTCGTATTGTTTGAACCCTAACATTCCATTGCCATGATCAACCAACTGATAACCAAGCTGCTCCCACTGATGCCCAAAAAGCTGGTGTGGATCTTTTCAAAAAAATACATTGCCGGGGAAACCATCGATGACGCCGTCAGGATTTGTCATTCCCTGAATGCGCAGAAAATTAAAATCACCATCGACCTCCTTGGTGAATTCATTACGCGGCTTGACGAAGCAACGGCGAATAAAAATGCCTACCTGGATATCATCGAACGAATCGAGAAAGAAAAAATTGATGGCAACTATTCGCTCAAGCCCACCAGTTTCGGGTTACTCCTCGATCAGGAAACCTGTTACCGGAACATCCGGGAAATCGTTGCCAAGGCTGCATCATACGGGAATTTTGTACGAGTCGATATGGAGGATTCACAATGTGTCGACCCGGAGATCACCCTGTTCAGGAAACTGCACGACGAATTTCCAGGGCATGTAGGCCTTGTGCTTCAGGCATACATGAAACGGACGTTTGAAGACATCCGCAGCATGAATGACATGCACGATGCCGCGGCTCCGCTGAACTTCCGCCTGTGCAAAGGCATCTATGTTGAACATGAAAGCATTGCCTACAAAAGGTACCAGGAAATCAACGACCATTATCTGTTAGACCTGGAATACATGTTATCGATGGGCATGTACCCCTGCATTGCCACACACGACAAACCCCTGGTCGACGGGGCGTTTGCCCTGATTGAAAAATACAAGGTTCCGAAGAACAAATATGAATTCCAGATGCTTTACGGAGTTACGCCGGAATTAAGAAAATCGATCGTTGACAAGGGTCATGCCATGCGGGTTTATGTGCCTTTCGGCAAGGAGTGGTTTGGTTATTCTACCCGCAGGCTGAAGGAGAATCCGAAAATGGCGACACATATTATAAAGGCCCTTTTTGTGCGGGGATAGACTCCCGTGTTTATTTGAACGCCTTTTCCAGCATCCCGTCACCGTTAAGCTTCAACCTCTCAAAATACGCTGGCGAAGGTTTGCCC
The DNA here is from genome assembly GCA_903913885.1 of uncultured Bacteroidales bacterium. Classification (GTDB taxonomy): domain Bacteria; phylum Bacteroidota; class Bacteroidia; order Bacteroidales; family FEN-979; genus CAIVAT01. The sequence continues at coordinate 144,283 of CAIWMX010000125.1, forward strand.
AGGAGTTTGTCAACATAGATTTTCGCCAGATACTGGCCCAGCATGAAACCCTGTCCGCGCAAACCAAGGAACAACCCGAGTTCCGGGTCAATGATCATGCGGGGTTCCACGTAATAGCCGGCCCAAACGGCCTGGAACCCGACGGAAGAGAGTTCAGGTATCCAGTTCGTGAAAATCTCGGCAGCAATTTCGACGAAATCGACCGAGTTGACCTTGACATTTTTCCCTGCTTCCATAGGCTCAACGGCCGGCGAAGCGCACCCGATAATCTGCCCGGTTTCGGCCAGTTGCTGTCCGTAAACGGCAGTGAAACCCTTATATCGCCGCCTGTCGATGAGCATGGGCAGCGGCGCGCCATCCCTGCCAAGCATGGGCAGCCGCCGGGTGATGAAAGCCTGGTGCTTCACCGGGTAAAGTCCTGTTTCAATGTCGAGCTGCTTGGCAAACTTTTCACCCTCAGGTCCCAGGGCGTTGATAAATATCTCCGTTTCATATTCGACATACCGGTGCTGATGATCCTGAACAAGCACATAATAGCGCCCGCCCGACCTGTTCACATTGATGAGCCTGCAATCCTCCTCAACCTTTCCGCCCCGCTCGATCCCCATGCGCCTGATCAGGTCGATCACCCGGCCGGGTGTGGCCTGCCAGCAATCGCGCGTGATCAATGCTGCGAGGTAGTTGTTCAGCGCGGGGTTGATGGCCGGTGATATTTCTTTCGCGAAGTCAGCCGGATCGACCATGTAGGCATCCGACCACGACATGGAATCGACAAGCGCCTTATACATGGTCTCGTCATGGGCAAAGGTTACGTAGAGCCCCTGGCGGTAGTCGATGTTATGGACTTTCTGCAGTTCCTTGAAAATTTCATGATTATGGGTTGCGATATCCGACAGTTCGGGCAGTGAAAAATTGGGGCGTCCTCCGGCAATGTTCCGCCAGGAGGCTCCCCGGCCATAGTTGAGCAATACAGGCTCCATCCCCGCTTCGCCAAGATAGCGGAACAGGGCGCTTCCCCCGATACCTCCGCCGGCAATCAGCGATTTCACAACGATCCTTTCGGGCTTTTGCCCGGTAAGGCTGGTAATCACATTTTCATGCACCGAACGGGGATAGAGTTCCCCCATGGCGACCTGGTTCGACAGGGGTCCTCTCGGCGTTGGCTCGCCAACGATGGAAATCCCGGATCCGTAGAGCGTTGATTTCAGTCGTTTGATGCATCGTTTTCCACGGCATGCCCCCATTCCCAGGCGGGTGGTATGCTTTACTTCATCCACTGAGATAAATTTCCGGTCACCGATAGTTTCCAAAATTTCATCCAGGGTAACGTCGTCGCAATGGCAAACATAAGTCACCTCCTTCGCCTCTTCCCGGTAGGTTTTAAATTCAATAGCCGCCGGGTAGTTCTCCTTTACAATAAATCCGCGAACACGGCTGAGCTCCTCGCCGTGAAGGTCCAGTGAACGGACCCGGGCAATGTTGGTCTTGTTGGGCTTGCGCATTATCTTTTCAACAATACCTTCCCCAAGTTTTTTCCCATAATTGTCGACAAGGAAACACGCCGATTTTTCCTTTACCTCATATTCAATGGGCAGGAAAAGCCAGTCCTTTTTCAGGTTATATCCGAATATCGCCAGCCCGGGGCACTGAAAAACACAATCCATGCAACCAATGCACTTCCCGAAATCAATCTCCGGTACGGTGCTGGTGGAGGATTTGGTGATTGCCCCGTGGGGGCAGGCAAATGCACATGGGTTGCAGGCAAATCCATAGAGACAGTCGATCAGCACGAAGCCTTTTTCGTTCATCCGCTCAGGGGTTGGCTGTGCGGCTTCGGGGATCACCCTGACAGGGTGCTGCTGCGAGTCGATATATTCTTTTGACAGGGCAAGATATTCATCATAATCATAATGTTCTCCAAGTTCCTGCAGCACGTCAAAGGCAGCCTGTCTGCCGCGCAGCACGGCGCTGGTCCCTTCGCCGATGCGGATGGAATCGCCGGCTCCGAAACACCGCCGGCCAAAAATTTCATTGCCCTTGATCAGCAACTGGTCGTCCTGGACAAGGCCGGTACAGATGTTGATGGCATCAATCCCGTCGATCACCTTCTCTGTTCCGGGAACAGGTTTGAAATTAAGGCATTCAGCCACAACCGCGCCGATTATGCCGTCGTGATTTTCATTCGGGATGGCCTTGAGCAGGATATGCGAAGTGAGAACCGGGATCCCCAGCCGCCGCACCCTGTTTGCCTGCACAGGGAAGCCTCCTTCATGGGGCATGGCCTCGAGGATGGCTTTTACGTTTGCCCCGGCCTGCATGAGCTGGTATGAGGTCAAGTAACCTATGTTTCCCGCTCCCACGGTGAGAATGTTCTTTCCAAGCAGTGTGAGCTCCTGGTTCATCATTTTCTGAACCACCGCCGCAGTGAATACGCCCGGGAGATCATCGTTCTCAAAGGTGGGCATGAAGGGCACTGCACCGGTGGCAACGATCAGGTTTTCGGCATCCACATAAAATATCTCCTCCGTGCGGATGTTTTTCACGGCGATACGGCCTCCTTCCAGAATGTCCCAAACCGTTGAATTGAGGAAAATCCCGTCATGATCATCACCTGCCAGCGTTTTTGCAATGTCAAAACCCCGCATTCCCCCGAACTTCCTGATCTTCTCGAAAAAGAAAAACTGGTGGGTCTGCATGAGGAACTGTCCGCCGATTTTATCGTTGTTATCAATAACGATGTTGGTTACCTGGTGCTTGTTAAGTTCTTCACGGGCAGCCAGGCCGGCAGGGCCTGCTCCGATGATCGCCACCGTTGTTTTATAGACATTTACCGGCGTATCCTTTTTAACCGGGACACTGTGGGGGGCATAGTCATGGGGAATTTCACCAACAACTTTTACACCGTCAACCGTTGTGATACATATCCTTTTGATCTGGCCATCGACCAGCATTTCACAGGCACCGCATTTTCCTATCCCGCATTCGAGGCTGCGTTCGCGGTTGGTCAGGCTGTGGCTGTGTACCGGGTGGCCCGCCTGGTGCAGGGCTGCTGCAATGGTAAAGCCCTTATCGCCGGTTACTGTCTGTCCGTCAAATAAAAATGAGGATTTTTCTGTTTCCTGTATCTCCAGAATCGGATGTGCCGTGATCTTTAACATAGCTGGTTGAGTATTGGGACAGCAAAACTACTTATTTTCCAAACACAAAACCGACTCGCTGTTAAATTATTCACAACTCACAGGTTAAAACAGACCCCCAGTGAGATCACGTTTTCAACCCGGAGGTTCCTGCTCACATCCGAATCGTAGGAGACATATGTCCGGATACTGGTTCTCAAAAGTCTGGTGAGTTTTATCCCCACCAGGCTGGTCATGACCAGGTCAACCGGTTTATGGTAGTTTTTAAATACCTGCATGTCGCAATTCCAGTGAACCCTGCCGGTAAAATCATGATCGAGCAGCATGTGCATGCTCAGTCCGTATTCAAAGAGGTGGCTTTTCTCCCTGGGTACGCCATAAAAGCGTGTCACCTTCAACCGGTCGAAAACCGACTGGTCGAGGATGCAGGTAAATTTGGCCGAGGATAACCCGATACCCAGGGTGGCGTAACGGGGTACGGTCCATCCAAACCCTGCCGACAAGGTTCCAAGCAGGGGGGTGAGGAAGGATGCAATGCGTGTTTTAAGCAGTGTTCCGGTCTGGCTTATGCTGTAATCATAGGCATTGAAGATCCTCGTTGTCACCTGCGATGAAACCGTAAAAACAAAATTCCGGGCAAGCGTGACCTCAACCCTCGCAGCCAGTGCGTTTTCGTCGGGCTGAAACCGCGAAATGCTGTCGAAGAAACAGTCAACCCCGAGATCATGAACAAAAGAGCTTAGAAATTTAACCCTGCATTCATTTTTCACAAGGGCTTGATACCTGAAATGCTGCAAAAGCGAAGCCTCGAAGAAATTTGACCCGTGTTCCCTGTTGATTCCAACCATACCGGAACAAGTAAGCTGGTATTCCATATCCTGCGCAACGTGAAAAATAACGAGCGTGTTTCCCAGGCCAAACACCTGTTTCAGGTCGACCAGTACGGAATCTCTCCACAGCAGGTTCTGGCTGAGGATGCATTCCAGCGGCAAAAAGGTGCATATGCACCCCAGGACCAGTATCCTTCTTAAAACATGCACCGGTTTTGCTTTTTTCAGGGATCATGTGGTAATCGTTTGAGCCGGAACCTCCCGCCCGCTTATTTAATTCTCAGTTTTTGCTGCTCCGTGACATGCCAGCTCTGCTGAATATCAATGTTCAGCCAGACCACCCTGATTGCGGCTGTTTTGTTCTCCCTGACTGCCTTTTCAAGGTCGAACAGGCGGTAGTTATATTGACCCAGGAATTTCCCCCAGGTCACAATGATGGTAAAATCGGGATTTTTTTCAGTGCTCCATGAAGCCTCCTTCCTTCCAAAGGGCTTTATGAACGGGAGTATCTGGTCAAGTGTGAACCCGGGCCAGTAACTGCAGGCAGCACTGGGATCAAGCGCCCTGATGGCATCGCTACCGGCCCACTGGCATTCCGCGGTATCGCGCTGCAGCAGCAACCCGTTCCGGTCAAAGATCATATGGCTTAAAAAGTGTTTCATGTAGACCGTGTTTTTCATCAGCCTGTAGTAGGAGGTTGAGTCGGAGAACATGTATAAATCTCCGGCCGGGAATTTGTGCTTTTCGAGAAAGGAGATCAGCGATTCGGGGGTCTCCTCGGCCGGCACCGCCATTCCGTGCTTTAATTTCATGTAGGTTTTGCAGCCGGTGGTTCCGGCGATCATGGCAACAAGAAGGGCCAGGATCAGAATGTGGAATTTTGATTTCATCTTTACAAGGATTAATTGTGAATTTTTAGTGAATAAAAGCTGCCCCGGGCGGCGCAGGGTTTAGAGGAAACACGAGCTTAAACCATGACGCCAGCCCGGAAGCAGCAACTCAACACGGAGCAGGTTTGCCGATCCTGCAGCCTGTTCCGTGTTGTTTTACAACTGGAGTATCACCGTATACACCCCGCTGGCAAAAGAAACCGGGTAGTTCCCTGGTTTAATCGTAATGGGGGTTGCCGAGCCAAGGGCTCTGCACGCAGCGGGCGACAACGTATAGGGATCCTGGATCGTGATGCTTCCCTTATCTTTAAAATATGGCAGGGTCGATCCGTTCTCGTAGCTGGCCAGGGCATCCGCCGTGATCTCGACGATCAGCTGGTTCCGTTCATTCAGCTGGGCTTTTACAGGGCATCTGGTTTGGTCGTTACCGGCTACCGGTCGTTCAATCCCTGCAGTGATATCAAAGCAGAACCCAAACCCGGTTTTGCAGTCTGTCGAAGGGCGATGGAAGATCAATTCAATTCTGATCCAGGGTCCCGGCGGCAAAGGAACTGCAGATTCAAATCCCGCGGCATTGGCGTTTTCAGTAAAAAGCATCATGCTTATCACGAATAAGGATAACAGTGTCTTCATAATTTCAGGTTTTTGTTTGTTCTTTTTTCTCGCTGAACCTTCCGCGTTCAGCCTGCGGTGACCGTTCTGTTTTGGAAGCCGGATCACGCCACCGAAAAATTCGCACTCCCCGAGTTGCAATTTTTCATCCATCCTCAAACATCCATTTTACATTACCTCCTTCACGTTGTTCAATTTTATGCTTAATCGGTTTTGCAGGCAAAAGGTAATACATCAGGAAGCACTTTTTTTTTAAAAAGTCATTAAAAAAAATATAATCAGATATAAATCATTATTTTACGGTTTTCACTTGGAAATTATCTGAAAAATTTTTAGTATCTTTGCAACCGAATTTCAAATAGGGACTAAACTGAGAGGAAAAACATGGAAAAGGCGAAAGTTTTATTTGTCACGCAGGAGATTACCCCATATCTGAAAGAAAGTCCGATGGGAACCATCGGACGTTACCTACCGCAGGGGATCCAGGAAAAAGGAAGAGAAATCCGTACATTTATGCCTCGTTACGGCAGCATCAACGAACGCCGCAACCAGCTTCACGAGGTAATCCGCTTGTCGGGCATGAACCTGATTATCGACGATACCGATCATCCGCTGATCATCAAGGTGGCTTCCATCCAGCAAGCCCGCATGCAGATCTATTTTATTGACAATGAAGATTATTTCCAGCGTAAATACACGTTGCATGATAAAAACAACAAATTTTTTGCTGATAACGACGAACGGGCCATTTTTTTCTCGCGCGGCGTACTCGAAACCGTTAAAAAACTGGGATGGGGCCCCGACGTGGTGCATTGCCACGGCTGGATAACAAGCCTTGTGCCCATCTACATTAAGAAAGCTTACTGCGACAACCCCCTGTTCAGCGACACGAAAGTCATCTACTCCATTTATGACGACGATTTCGAAGAGCCTATGCATAAGGACTTTGCAAATAAAATCAAACTCGAAGGCATCAATTCCAAAGACCTCAAACACTATAAGAGTGCGAACTACGTTAGTGTTATCAAGGCGGCTATTGACTTTTCGGATGGCGTGATCATTGGTTCACCCAAGATCAATCCCGAACTTGTCAGTTACCTGAAGGAAACCGACAAACCATACCTTGAGTATCAGCCCATGGACCGTTATGTGGATGCATATAACGATTTTTATGAAGAGGTCATGGTGAACGATCATGTCATTGTGGATTAACTGAACTTAATACAAACCGCTTGAACACTATCATTACCAAACTTTCGGCCGCTCTGCTCACAGGTATCCTGATCCTCCTGGCTGTTTATTCATGTAAGAAAGATCCATACCAAATCGGGGTTGATCTTCTGCCTCCTACCGACACACTCAATGTTAAAACCACCGACACCTGCCTTGTCCAGGCATTTTCGGTCAGGCAGGATTCAATCCGTACCGACAAATCCGGTTCGTTGCATATTGGTTCCATCGCAGATCCTGTGTTCGGCAAAATCACCAGCAGCGTGTATACCCAGCTCCTCCTTGAATCGGAGGGAGTTGATTTCGGGACTCACCCTGTGCTTGACTCGCTCGTGCTTATGCTTGGTTACGCCGGGCATTACGGGGATACGCTCACCCCGCAAAACATCAAGGTGTACGAAATCAGCGAAGACTTCAGTTACGACAGCATCTATTATTCGAATAAGACCCTGAAGACCTATCCTACGCTGCTGGCCGACCGTGATTTTGTACCAAAACTTTCCGACAGTGTCTCCCTGTTCGGCAAGAAAGTCGGGCCGCACCTGCGCATCAACATGAGTAAACTGAGCAACTACCTGGGCAATAAGATTCTCTATGCCCCCTCCACTGCGCTGGCCAGCAACACCGCCTTCCTGGCTTATATGAAAGGTCTCTATATCAAGGCCACTCCTGCCGGCAATAAGGGATCCATGCTGAATTTCTCCATCACCAACGGACTTTCAGAACTGGTAGCCTATTATCACAATGGTAACGACCCGGCAAATGATTCATTGCAATACAGTCTGCTCATAAATTCCAGTTGCGCCCGTTTTACCCATGTTGATCACAACGGGTATATCGATGCAAGCCAGGATCTGAAGCAGCAGGTATTGAACCATGATTCGGCCAAAGGGGCCGGGCAGCTTTACCTGCAGGGAATGGCCGGCGTAAAGGTTAAGGTTAAATTTCCCTACATGCGCAATTTCGGACTGGGACGGAGCGTGGCCATCAATGAGGCGATCCTGGAACTGAAAAACCTGGAGACTGACACTTCGCTGGCACCGCCTGCTACGCTGGTCATGCTCAGGCAGGACAGCATCGGAAGAATCTCCTATTTGCCTGACTACAGCGAAGGCACCGGCTATTTCGGAGGGACTTACAACGTTTCTTCCAGAACCTATAATTTCAGGATAACAGAGTTCATGCAGAAAGTTATTCAAAATGGTTATTCCGGTCACTTTGACCTGTATATCCTGGTCGACAACCCGATCACCAGTGTGCCTTCGCCAAACCGTATCGTTCTGAACGGCACAAAACCGCTTATTCCGGGTGATAATTCCGGCAGGCTCAGGTTGAAAGTGACCTATACAATATTGCATTAATTTTACCGAACATGTGTGGAATAGTTGCCTATATAGGCCCCCGTGAAGCTTATCCCATCCTGATTAAAGGGTTGCACCGGCTGGAATATCGTGGTTACGACAGTGCCGGAGTTTGCCTTTTAAACGATGATATCCGCATTTTCAAATGCAAAGGCCGGGTTTCTGACCTGGAAAAATTCGTGGTGGGAGAAAATCTCTCCGGCACCATCGGGATGGCTCACACCCGCTGGGCCACCCATGGGGAACCCAACACCATCAATGCCCACCCCCATTTTTCGCAAAACAAGACCATCGCGCTGATCCATAACGGAATCATCGAAAACTATTCCGTGCTGCGCAGCGAGCTGAAAAACAGAGGATATTCCTTTACCAGCGATACCGATACAGAGGTCCTCGTTCACCTGATCGAGGATATCATGAACAACGAACAGGTAGCTGTTGAAGACGCTGTGCGCATAGCCCTGAACCAGGTGATTGGCGCTTATGCCATCGTGATACTTGCCAAGGAGTTTCCCAACAAGATCATTGCCGCCCGCAAAGGCAGTCCCATGGTGATCGGAATAGGCAAGGGGGAATTTTTTGTTGCTTCGGATGCCACCCCGCTCATTGAATATACCGAAAATGTAGTATACCTGAATGACGAGGAGATCGCCATCATTGAACGCGACCAGGATTTAAAGATTAAGACCATCAGGAATCAAAACCATACGCCATACATTCAGAAACTGGCCATGAGCCTGAATGAAATTGAAAAAGGCGGGTTTGCCCACTTCATGCTTAAGGAGATTTATGAACAACCGCGTTCGATCTACGATTCGATGCGCGGGCGCCTTCATGTTGACCAGGGCCTCGTAACCCTGGGCGGTATCCGCGATTACGAACAGAAACTCATGAATGCCAAGCGCATCATCATCACCGCGTGCGGCACTTCCTGGCATGCCGGGCTGGTAGGAGAATACCTTATTGAAGACTGTGCCCGCATCCCGGTGGAGGTGGAATATTCATCGGAATTCCGCTACCGGAACCCGGTACTGGGTGAAGATGATGTGGTGATTGCCATTTCCCAGTCGGGGGAAACCGCCGACACCCTGGCAGCCATCGATCTGGCCAAATCAAAGGGAGCTACGGTGCTTGGGATCTGCAACGTGGTAGGCTCATCTATTGCCCGGGCCACCCATGCCGGCATATACACCCATGCGGGCCCGGAGATCGGCGTTGCCTCAACGAAAGCATTCACTGCACAGGTGGCGGTTCTTACGCTGCTTGGATTGCTGATCGCCCAGAAGAAGGGAACCCTCGCCGAGTCGCATATCCAGAAGTTGCTGATCGAACTTGACACCATCCCTGCCAAGGTTGAACGGATCCTGAAACTGAATGAAAAGATCAGGGAGATCGCGAACATCTATAAGGATGTGAAAAATTCGCTTTACCTGGGCCGCGGCTACAATTTCCCGGTAGCGCTTGAAGGAGCCCTGAAACTGAAAGAGATCTCCTATATTCATGCCGAAGGTTATCCGGCTGCCGAGATGAAACACGGCCCCATCGCCCTCATCGACGAGCACATGCCGGTGGTGTTTATCGCCACACGCCGCGGAATCTATGAAAAGGTGATCACCAACATCGAGGAGGTGAAAGCCCGAAAAGGCAAGATCATCGCCATCGTCACCGAGGGCGACGAATCGGTTAAAAACCTGGCCGATCACTACATCGAGATCCCCGACACCGAAGAGATGCTTATCCCCATGCTCGCCACGGTGCCGCTCCAGCTGCTTTCGTACCACATTGCCGTCATGCGCAAATGCAACGTCGACATGCCAAGGAATCTGGCGAAGTCGGTGACGGTGGAGTAACCTGCCTGCATCACAAGCGTTTTTGATCAGATTTAAAAGGCCGAGTTCGCAAAAACTTAAAAAAAGAGAACCCCACCGACAGATACCGGCAGGGCTCTTTTTTAAATGCTGCTAAAAAGCTCTTCTAGTTATTTACAAAAATTTTCTTCACTACATGATGCTCGTTATTTAGAAATACCACCAGGTAAATCCCGCTGGCAAGCGGGCGGAGATCGATCTGTTTTTCGGTTTTGCCGTTAACTTGCAAATCATGCTGCTCGTAGATTTTTGCTCCCACCTGATTATAAACAGCGATCGTGTATGTTTCCTGAACAAGACTGGTTACCGAAATGGTGAACCTCCCGTCGTTGGGAACCGGGTAAACACTGAAATTACTGCTTTCCAACTCCATTTGACCGGTTATCCCTACCCATACCTTGTTGGAGATTGGAGATGAACACATGTTGCTAAACTCAACACACCAGTAATACCCGGTGTTGTGCGTAACGGTGTAGGTCTGGTTGGTGGCTCCCGCGATCGCTGTGCCTTCATAATACCATTGATTGCAGCAGGCCGCACTGCTGGTAAGGACCGGTCCGGCTGCAGTAACAACCGGGGCAGCCGGTATCGCACTCATTATCACGTTATAGCCAGCCGAAGCGATACCGTTGCCGCAGGCGTTGGTTCCCTGTACTTTTATCACCCCCGTGCCAATCGTGGCGCCAAAGTTAACCGCGATGCTGTTGGTTGTACCTCCTGAAGCGATGGTTGCCCCGGTGGGGAGAGTCCATATATAGGAAGTGGCTTGTGCGATGGGAAATACGTTGTAAGCAACGCCTGTTGCATTAATGCAAACACCCGGCTGTCCTGTAATTGGCCCGGCAGCTGCCGGAAGCGGATTGACCGTAACAGCAAAGGGTTGTGATACGGGCCCGTTGCCGCAAACGTTGTTCCCATAAACGGTAATGTTCCCCGAAGATGCATTTGGAGCAAAAGCGACCACGATAGAATTGGTGTTTGCTCCTGTTACAATGGCGGCTCCGGTGGGAAGTCCCCATATATACGTTGTAGCGCCCGTGATGGCCGGTACCGTATAACCCACTCCGGTCGCACCTGCGCAAACAGTTGCCGTCCCCGTAATAGTGCCTGCAGCACCCGGCAAAGGATTTACCGTGACCGGGAATTGTACCGGTGCCGGAGCACTGCACCCTGTAGAATTTGTGTAGTTGGCAGCAACCCATTGCGCACCCGGCTGATTCCAGGATACTAAAACCTGGTTGGTTCCCTGCCCCCAGAAGAGGGTTCCCCCTGGTGAGACCGTCCACACATAATTGGAAAAACCACTTTGCGTTGTATAAATAATATATCCTGAACTCACACATAAATTTGATGCCCCGGTAATGGTAACCACAGGGCCCACTGTCACTGAAACAGGGAAGGATACTGGTATCGTTCCGGTACAACCATTGGCACTGGTGTAATTAACGGATACTGTTTGGGCACCGGATGCATTCCATGTCACGGTTACGGCGTTCGTTCCCGCTCCCGCCGTAATGCTGCCCCCGGCCGAAGTAGTCCAGGTATAACCGGTCATTCCCGGTTGTGTGGTATAAACTGCCGACATTCCCTGGCAACCGGAGGCGGTTCCCGTAATCGTTGGCACCGGGTACGGATTAACTGCTACCGCCAGGGTTGATTGAGTCCCGCTGCCACAACCATTCGTTCCGGCAACGGTAACATTCCCTGATGTGGATCCGAAGGTAACCGTAATGGTTGGGGTGCCGGTTCCGGAAACAATGACAGCCCCGGCCGGGAGCCCCCAGGTATAGGAAACTGCATTGGTAATTGCTCCAACGGTAAAGACATTTCCAGAACTGTTCGCGCATACGTTAGACGGCCCGGTGATGGCCCCTGCTGCGACGGGCATCAGGCACCCAACAACGAACGATTGATCCACTCCGTTGGTTGTACCGCCCGCATTCACCCCGAGACAGCGGTAGTGGTAAGTCATACCAGTTGTCAGTCCGGTAAGGTTGGCCAGGACGGGAGTCGCCGTATTACCGGTAACAGCTGCAGGAACAGCTGCAATGTTGTTCCCGTAAGCGGCAGTCAATCCCCAGTCGAAGCTGACATTTGTACCCGCATTAATGGCAGTGACCGTCCCATTCAACTGGGCGGAAGATACTGCAATGTTGGTTGCCGGATTTGTCACCACGGTGGGTGGCGCTGCGGCAGTGGTAAAAGTCAGATCCGTACCGCTGGCAGAACCGACCGAGTTCGTCCCGTTGATCCTGTAATGATAAAGGGTGTTCGGGCTGAGGCCTGTGATAGCCGCTGTGGATGCAGTGACCGTATTGCCGGTTATGGTAACAGGAACTCCGGCAACCGTATTCCCGTAAGCGGCGGTCAGTCCCCAGTCAAAACCAACGGTTGTCGAGGCGCCATTGGCATTCACTGTCCCGTTGAGCGAAGCGCCAGTCGTAGTAATACTGGTGGCTGCAGTAGTAACAACAGCCGGCGCAGCGGTGGCAGCTCCGATATTTACTCCGAAATTATAAACATATATGCTGGAGCTGTTATAGCATGCAAACGGGCATCCTCCAACCGACCAGACTCTTCTGACGCCTGTTAAGTTGGTATAGGCACAGGTACCGCCAAGGGTACCGGTACCACCGCATTGTCCAATGTCAACAATTAAACTCTGAGTAGGGTCATACGGGAAAGGAGTATCCAATGTAAAGGTCAGCCATGAACTGGCTGCACAGGATACAGTAACTGAAGACTTGTAATAAACCGTGGTCATAGTCCCTGCATAAAAGGCACCAACAGTTAACCCTGTCAGCGTCGATTGCGCCAGTTTAATGGTAAGATCGGTATAAGTAACCGGTCCCATCCCTGCATTCATAAAAATCGAAACACTCGTGATATTTCCAGCCGGAGCTGCCGATGGCTGGTTAAAATCCCCTGCAAGGTAAATTATCTGAACATCTTTCCCCGCCGCAACATTGAACGGAAAAGAATTTGATCCATTCCCTGCACCGGTATAATTATAATACTGGGGCTGTGCTGATAATGAAATACTCAATCCTGCAATTCCCAGAAGGGTTAAAAAACAAAGGAGTAGATTTTTCATGATTTTCTGTTTTTTGGTAAATGAAATTATTTTTGGGAATAAAATGTTCAGTATTTGTATTAAAATCAGTTATGCATGCAACTTGTCAGGGAAATATGACATCATGTTTTCGATTAACAATAACATGATATTCCCCCGACAATGATACTATACTTCCCCTTATTGGGAATTCATAAAAAGGATGAAGAAAACAGGAATAAAATGCGCGATCGTCATAATAGAATTTTTAAAGAAAGGACAATAAGCAGGTAATAAATGATCAGTGCTGATCAGGAATTCAATAATGACGGAACCAATTTAATAAAAAATTATGATTCCGATCAATCAACATGGTTTCTCCTTTTTAGCACTTTTAACTCCAGGTTTGCCTATCTTAGCTTCAATCTTAGTAATATCATTTCTCGCCGGGATGATTCATGCAATGTTCTTTCTGTTCCATGGTTTGCTTTTTTTTACCTTTTACAGTATATGATTGCGTCCAAACATCTCCATGATGGGTAATAGTTTCTCCGCTAATAAAGTTGACATTCCCGAAATTATCCATGTTCCCGGAAAAAAAACATCCGGTCTGTTGTAAACAATATTTATCGGACATAACCCCGATGGAGTCAATATTTGGATGAATCTCATGATTTGACAGAAACATTATTGTCCAATGTTTATCAAAATCATCATAACTGATAAAACCATCATACAGCATTGTTGTATCAGGGGAGCCCGTGGAATGGAAGATGGTGGTAAAAGAATAATTTCCCGGATATTCGACCTTTGGAACGATATTGTTTTGTGCATTGTCCTTCTTACATCCACCGATGAACATCAAAGTAATCAGGAGTAAAAAAAGGAAAGAAACCAACGTGCTTTTCATGTGACTCCAATTATTCAAAGATGATCTTCTTCATATAAATCTTACTGCCGGTCGTGATTTTCAGGATATAAAACCCGTCTGGAACGGGTGGCCGTTGTATCCCGATGCGTGATGTTCCCGTAGCTACCTCCGTTTCAGCAAGGTTGGAAACATTCTGACCCCTGATATTAATAAGTTCGATCCTGACCGCTGTTTTTCGGAAGGAGAAGAGGGACACAAAAAAAGAACCTTCAGCCGGATTGGGGAAAACCGAAGGGGTCTCCGTTTCGGGGCTGACAGGAGGAGGCACTGAGGCATACCCGCCATTGGTTGTTTTTAAAACCACGCCCGGCAACCGGTAATTTACAGCATCATATCCGGCAGCAAAGCCGGTAGTAGCGCCCGGAAAACAGATGTCCCGGATCATTTCGCCCGTTTGTGAATCCTGCTTTTCCCATGTGGCACCACCATCGTTGGTGTGGAGAATGATACCACCATTTCCGGCCGCATATCCATGCTCTGCGTCGGTAAAATAAACAGCATACAGGTTGGAGGTTGTCCCCGAATTCAGCAGGGTCCATGACAATCCACCGTCGGCGCTTTTGAGGATTGTGCCGTTGCTGCCGGCGATATACACGGTGGAGGCATCCGCGAAACAAATTTCATGCAGGTCGTTTGGTGTCCCGGCCGGGATAATCGCCCAGGTGATTCCCCCGTCGTCCGACCGCAGGATATGACCGCCGGCGCCCACCAGGAAGCCGGTGACGGCATTTACAAAGTGAATATCAAAGAGTTCATACGGGACTGCATTAGATAAAAAGTTCCAGGTCAATCCCCGGTCGCTGGTCTTAAAAATACTGGAGTGGGCCCCCCAGGGGATCGCCGTATAGGTTAACACAAACCCGGTACTGTCGTCGGGAAAAGAAAACGATTCTGCATCTCCGTTACTTGTACCACCAGTGACGAAATGGTAGTCCCATGCCTGCCCCCCGTTCCGGGTGCTGAATACCAGGATACCGGAACCGTCGGAACCCAGTGCATACCCGTTTTGTTTCGATGGGAAAGACAATTTTATCACCGGTCCGTAGAACATGCCAATGTCAAAGTGGGTCGTTTCCCAGTCGGCGCCACCGTTCACGGTTTTATGGATGGAGTTGTTGCCGCCCCCGACGAACCCGGTGAGGGTATCCGTGAACGCCACGCTCCGGAAATCACTAATCCCTGTGGGATTTGTGACCTTCCAGGTCGCACCCCCGTCGGCGGTTTTTGATAGGATCGTTCCTGCGCTGACAATAAACCCCGTATGAGCGGTGGGAAAGCACATGCCGCTAACAGCGCCGCCAAAATAGTATCCGGTGACCGTATCCCAGGTTACCCCGCCGTTGGTCGTTTTAATCAGTCCGCTGAAATTTTGCATGTTTTGTTCAGACACCCACCCGTTATTGCTGCTGATAAAACAGATCCTGAAAACGTCGGGCATGCCGGGGGTGTTTGGCGGATTGGTCCAGGTTGATCCCCCGTCGGTGGTTTTTACAATGACCCCGTGCTCTCCGCCGATATAACCGGTATCCGTGCTGGGGAAAAATATCGACGAAAAACGATACTGCTTTTCAGGATGAATAGAAAGCTTGCTCCAGGTGAGGCCCCCGTCGGTCGTTTTATAGACGGAACTGGGATACCACAGGCTGTCCCCGATCATATAGCCTGTGGTTGCAGAGGTAAAAAACAGGTTTGACAGGTCTTCTTTCGATGGAAACCCAATGGATGTCCATTGAGCTCCGCCATTTGTTGTCTTCATGATGGTCCCCTTTACGCCGGCGGCATAGCCGGTGCCGCTGCCGGTAAAAAACAAGCCCGACAGATGCCGGGTCGTTCCGCTGGCCATCCTTGCCCAATGGTTTCCCCCATCGGTTGACTTTAAAATCGTTCCCGAATCACCCGCAGCGAAACTGGTTGTAGAATCAACGAAACACACGGCATACAAATCAGCGGCGGAGGCAACCGCGGCCTGCCGCCAATACCGGCCGCCTGTGGAGGTTTTGAGGATGGTTCCGCCGCTTCCCGCGGCGATGCCGTTGAGGGAGTCGCTAAAAGACAATGCATTGAAACTGGCCGTGGTGGTAAGCGGCGGCACATTTTTCCATCCCTGGCTAAAGCCTGTGGCAGGAACAAAAACCAGGAAACAAATGAACGGTAATAGCCGTTTGCTGAACCGGGTTCTCATGAGAGAAGATTTTACATACAAATATAATCACACCGGGGCCGTTTTCAAAGCGGAACCCGGTTTATTACTTGCGATCCCGGTTTATTCCAAAAAAATACGGTTGCCGGGATGATGATCATCCCGGCAACCGTAAAGGTCATTCATCCTTGTTAAGGGACTTAGAGACGCGAGGCAACCGCGTTCCAGTCGATCAGTTTCCAGAAATCGGCAATGTAATCGGGGCGGACATTCTGTTTGTCGAGGTAGTACGCGTGTTCCCACACATCGCAGGTGAGCAGTGGCGCGGCGCCGTTTTTCAGCGGGTTGCCGGCATTGCTTTCCTGGACGATTTCAAGGCTGCCATCCTCCTTTTTAACCAGCCAGGCCCATCCGCTGCCGAACAGGGTGGCTGCCGCTGTGGAGAATTTTTCCTTGAACTCGCCGAACGAGCCGAAGTTTTTCAGCAGGGCGTCGGCCAGTGCGCCGGCAGGTTCTCCCCCACCCTGCGGTTTAAGGCAGTTCCAGTAAAACGTGTGGTTCCACACCTGGGCGCCGTTGTTGAAAATTCCGCCGCCGGCCGTGCGCACGATATCCTCGAGCGAGGCGTTTTCAAAGCCGGTGCCGACGATCAGTTTGTTGAGGTTGTTTACATAGGCCTGGTGATGCTTGCCATAATGAAATTCAATGGTCCGCTGTGAAATATAAGGTTCCAGTGCATCAAGGGCGTAGGGTAATTTGGGCAATTCATGAATCATGGGTGTAAATGTTAAAGGTTAATAATAGTTGTTAAAGAGGCATTAGGCAATAGGCATTAGGGAAATTTTTTATTCAATATTCGATATTCATTTCTTCAGTTCCATGACAGCTCTTTCAAATGCAGGATCGATGGAGTTCAGCACCGGGTAAAAACCGGGGTTATCGAGCAGGTTGCGCCCGATATAGGCCTTCAGCATGGCCCTGATATAGCGGTCGGCTTTCTGCGGGATCTTTGCGGGCCGCTTCACCCCTTTCTTTTCGGCATAGCTGATGAAATCATCCATAACCTGGTCGGGTACGTTAAATCCCTGGTCAAACTGGCTGCCGCTTTTGAAGCGCATCATCTGCAGGCGGTTCCGGTCGGTATAGTCAAACGCATATTGGTAGATCAGCCCCTTGTTAATGCAGTGGTTGTAATAAGCCAGGGTCGAATCTTTCTCAATGGGCACGTAGATGTCGGGCATGATGCCCCCCCCGCCGTAAACGGTTTTGCCCTTGGGGGTTTTGAATTTCAGGGAATCGGGGAATTTGATCGAATCGGCATGCTCGAGCTCCCCGCTCATAAAGCGGTGATAATAGTCGCTGTTGTACACCTCCAGCCCGTCCTTGTAAGACTTTTGGATACACCGTCCGGTGGGTGTGTAATATCTTGATACCGTGAGTCTCAGCGCACTGCCGTCCTTAAAGTCGAGCTGTTCCTGCACAAGGCCTTTGCCAAACGTTCGGCGGCCGAGGATTACGCCCCGGTCATGGTCCTGGATGGCGCCGGAAACGATTTCGGCCGCAGATGCAGTTCCTTCATCAACCATCACGACCAGGTCGCCGGTTTCAAACAACCCTTCGGAAGTTGCATTCGCAACCTCCTTTTCATGATGCATCCCTTGTGTGTATACGATCAGGTCGCCCTTATGCAGGAATTCATCGGCCACATCGATGGCCGCCTGCAGGTAGCCTCCACCGTTGCCGCGCAGATCGAGGATCAGCTTTTTCATCCCGTTTTTCAGCAGGTTTTCAAGGGCTTTATGCACCTCTTCATGCGTGCTTTTGGAAAAATTACTAAGGCGGATATACCCGATGCCCGGGTTGGCCATGTACGAGATATCAACGCTATAGGTGGGAATTTCGTCGCGCGTAATGGTGAAATCGACCAGGCCGGGAGTCCCCCTGCGGAAGATGGAAACTTTGACTTTGGTTCCCTTGGGGCCTTTGAGCTTGCGCATCACGTCGTTGTTGGAGATCTTGATCCCCGCGATATTTTTGCCGTCAACCTTCACAATGCGGTCGCCTGCCCGGATGCCCAGTTTTTCGGAGGGCCCGCCCGACACCGGGTTGACCACGGTCACCGTGTCGCCTTCAATCCTGAACTGGACCCCAATGCCGTCAAAACTACCCAGCAGGGGATCATTGGCCGAATGAAAATCCTCGGCAGAGATATACACGGAATGCGGGTCGAGCTTTTCAAGCAACCCGTTGATCGCTTTCTCCTCGATCACCTTGCGGCTCATCGTATCTACATAGTTGTCGTGCACATAGTTGACCACCTCTTTCAGCTTGTCTTTCTCTCCCCTGAAGGGATTCAACTCTCCTGCCCGGTTCCCGAGGAATATGCCCAGGAGGATCCCCCCGCACAACACCAGCGCAAACCAAACCGGCAAATATGGATTATTCTTCTTCATGTATGTTCATTAGTGATAACAGGAACGTAAAATTCACGAAATTGGTATAAACGGACCGATTCCCCGGTTGCCGATGCAAAAATACGTAAATTTGCCGCCAAACTTCTTCTTTATGCGCACTGCCGGGATAACATTGTTATTTTGTTACTTGCTCATCTGCCCGGCGGTAGCAGTTTTTTCGTCTGAACCCGGCAAACCATACCCGAACAGCCGGTTTGCCGTGGTTGACTCCGGCAGCATCCATTACCGTGTTTGGAATGAGCACCTGGCCCACCCGAGAGGAAAAGTACTGCTGATCCACGGGTTCTGCGGTTCCACCTTCTGCTGGCGCAACAACTATGACACGCTGATTGCTGCCGGGTATAAAATTGTCGCCATCGACCTGCCCGGTTTTGGCTACAGCCAACGGTCGGCCAGCATGAACCAGTCGCAGAGCAACCGGGGACGTATAATCTGGAAACTCCTTGAAGAAATTGACGGCCGGGATACGACAAAATGGAACATCGTAGGGCACTCCATGGGAGGCGGAACGGCGGAAGCCGTTGCCCTGATGAACCCCGGGCGAACCAAAAGCCTGGCCATCCTCGATGGCATGGTCTTCATTAAAAACGGGAACCTCAATGCCGGGATCGTTGCACTTGTCCATCTGCCGCTCTATAAAAAAATCCTGCTCTCCTATTATAAACACTACTATCTGTCGTTCAACAATTTCAGACGTGAATTAAAAGGGACTTATGGATTCCTCCCCGACACCGTTACGGTAAGGGGATACTGGACACCCCTGCAGATTGAAGGGACCAACGAAACCATCGTGAACCTGCTGGCTAATTCCACTGAAATCCAAAGCCTTGATGCAAAAGAACTGGGTCACCTTCCTGTGCTTGTTATCTGGGGAGAAAAGGACCGTACGATCGGGCTCAGGGAGGGGAAAAAACTGAAGAAGTCCTTTCCGTCAATAGAACTCCGGGTGATTCCCAATGCCCGTCATATGGCCATGGAAACACACCCGGAGATCTTCAATGCGATGCTTGTCGGATTCCTCAACCGGAACAATTAATCCTGTTTCTTAACTCCGGAAGGCGTATCGGTTGGACCAGGTGTCAATTTTTCCTCCTGCTTCGGCTTTCCCTTTTTATCCCCGTCAAGGGCGAATTTGATCGGGATCACGAAGTTGGAGGGAACCGGCTTCCCCTTTAATTCGGCGGGTGTCCATTTCGGCATCAGTTTGATTACCCTTACGGCCTCTTCATCGCATCCAGCGCCGATTCCCCTGATGACTTTCACACCGGTAACGGTGCCGTCAATTTCCACGTTGAACGTTACAAACACTTTTCCCTGAACGTTATTCTTCATCGCCTCTGCAGGATATTTTATGTTGTCGATGAAAAATTTCCTGCGTGCATCATCCCCTCCCGGGAAAACAGGCTGTTTATCAGGCACCACGTATTTTTTAGAGGTGTCGGGGACCACCACCGAAACTCCCGTTTTTTTCGATTCCACGGTGCGCTTATCCTGCGACAGACCAGAACTGAGTGCACCTGCCGAAAACAGCAGTCCCATTGCAACAACTACGGGAAGAACCATCATTACCTTACCGATGGCCCAGTTCCCTGAACGTTTTTGTTTCATCATCATGATTCGTTTTTTTAATTGTGAGATGTTGAAGTTATTTGCCATGTTGTTCACCCGGAATCCCAGGGTCTCATCCAGGATCAGCTGCTGGTAACTGGCAGCCGGAACCCCCCTGCGTATCACCCCGTCGTCGGCAAGGTATTCATGGATATTTTTAAGTTCACTCACCATCAGCCAGGCAAACGGGTTGAACCACTGTACAATGATAATCAGTTCGGCGATGATGAGGTCGAGCGTGTGAGCCTGCCTGATGTGGACCTCTTCGTGCGCCAGGATTGCCCCGCGGTTCTCAGATGTGAATGTGCTGTCGCTGATGAAGATCATGTTAAAAAATGAGAATGGGGAGTACGCCTTATCGATGGAAACCAGCCGGTAACCATCTGCCTTTTTCATGGATGAACTTCGGATGATCCACGAAATCTGGATAAGCCTGAACAGGTAGCGCGCAAGGAAGATCACCACGCCCGTGAAATAGATCACCTGCAGGATTTCAATCCACGATACGTGGCCGGAAACTGCCGTCTGTATCCTGCCTGGTGAAATAAGTACCGGATCAAGTAACACCACCAGGACCGAAGCGGGTTCCGCTAAAACCCGGTGAAATGGAAACAAGGGAATCAGCAGGGAAAAAACTGCTGAAAGCAGCAGGAAAAACCGGTTCATCTGGAAGAAGGTGTCGTGGCGGAGAAGGAACCAGTAAACGCCCAGCAGCATCCCAAGGCAAACGGATGACTGGGCCAGGTATATCAGCAGCGCGTTCATGGTGTGGTTTTTTTCTGTTTTTCGATTTCACCGGCTATCATCTGCTGGATCTCTTCCAACTCCCTGATGGTCATCTTGTTTTCAGAAGTAAAAAAGGATGCCAGCGATTTAAATGAATTGCCAAAGTAGTTGTTGAGGAAATTCCCGAAATGGGCGCTTGAATAGTCATCCCTGCTGATGAGCGTGAAGTATTCGTAAGTGCGCCCGTAGGCCTTGTGCCCCACGAACCCTTTCTGTTCAAGGATACGGATAATGGTGGAAACCGTGTTGTAGGCCGGTTTCGGCTCGGGGAATTCAGACAGGATGTCGTGGACCAGGGCAGGTTGCTTCTCCCACAGGATCTTCATGATCTGCTCTTCAGCTTTGGTAAGTTCACGGATGGGTTGTTTGATATTCTTCATCGGACAATATTTTTTTTTGATGCTGCAATTTCTTCCATTCTCCCAGCAGCGAAATCCCTGTTGGAATAGGCATGCGATATATTGAGCCCTGTTGCCGGGGCTTCACCATGATTTCCGCCATTTTCACTTCCTGCAGCCGTTGAACTGTCAGAGACAGGTTGTACCTGCTGAGGTTTTTCAACAGTGATATCCTTGCTTTTAAAAAGATACTCCTTGTACCAGGCGAAGGCCTCCCCGGACCGGTTGAGGAAGAAATCATACTGATAGGCGATCTGGAACAGCAGGAGTTCATTCGCAGGGTAATTGTCATGCGCCTTTTTCAGGATGGCCAGCGCCGTATCGTAGCGCTGTTTCGCGTTCCAGGCACCGGCGAGTTCGGTGTAGAGGGCGGATAAAAACCGGCCGGGGGGTATTAGCAGCCGGAGCGTCCTGTTCAGATAAACCAGGCCGGTATCCACCAGCATCGACCGGTATGCTGAAACCCCATAGTAAAAACAGATTTCAGAGTCGGTTGTATCCATCAGGAAAGCCTTATGGAAATGCGGTTCTGCCTGGTCATACAGTTCCCGCTTGTAGGAGCATAATCCCAGGTATTTATGTGAAAACCAGGAATCGTCGCCCAGGGCGGCACTTTGCTGAAACCGCTGTTCAGCGCCGCTATAATCTTTCAGAAGGTAGCGGCAATAACCGCTTAACTGCAGGATCCCGGTGTTGGCCGAATCGGTCAGCAGGTAATGGTCGGCAACAGCCAGACCCTTTTGGGGTTGCTTCGCCTTTATATTGAGGTTGATGAGTTTCCCCGTGATCACTGCATCCGCTGGATAGAGCGCAAGCGCGTTGCCGTAGTAAAAAATGGCCGAATCAGCCTGCTTGAGTTCCGCATAGCAGTTTCCCAGTTGTTTGACAAGGTAGAAATCGGACGTGTCGGTCCTGTACAGGGGAAGAAGCACGCTTTTTGCCTTGTCAAACTCCTCATTGCTGTAGTACAGGGAAGCAAGTTGCTGGGCGAAGTACCGGTTCGCGGGATTCAGGGCGATGGCCCGGGTGCAGGCGTATATGGCCATGCTGAAATTCCCCAGCTGGCGGTAGCAGCCCGACAGGTTAAACCACCCCCTGGTGTTGGCCGAATCGATTTTCACCACCCTGACAAGCACGGACCGGGCTTCCCGGTATTTGTTCAGCGCTGAGAGGGAGGCGCTTTTCAGGAGCAGCATGGCTGTATTGCTGCTGTCGGCCTGCAGGTAAAGGCCGGCAGCCTGGTCGGCCTCGTCGTACCTGAAATTTTCCATCAATTGCTTTACCCGTACCAGAACGTCGTTCGACTGACCCGCCACCTGTTGAATGGCAAAAAACAGGAGGGAGAAAATAATGGCGGTCGTTATGGCGGAGATGCTTTTCATAAGAAGCAAAGATATAACTATTTTTTTAGTTTGTCAACTAATTTATTAATTTTATAACGAACAAGTCAGGGAGTTTGGCGAAAAAAAGTGCCATTTCGCCGAAAAGTCGTGCTGGAGACCTTATCCCGAACCCGTTACATCAAGGAAATTGAAGAATGAAAACTTATTACGGATGCCGTTCAGTATTTACTTCATCGAACCCGGAAAACGAAGTACGCCACGACGCTGAAGCGCCGGAAACATGCCTCCCGCTCCCTCAAATCGTAAATCCAAAATCGTAAATCGTAAATCGTAAACTCCCCCAGCTTCCTATTCGTTCACATGCGGGCAATCGAACGGAACGCCGATCTTCTCTCCCTCCCGTACCAAGTCATCTACGATGGGCTTGATCAGGGGAACGCCGTGAATTTCGTTGAATTCGGCATATTCAAACTCCTTTTCTCCGGCAACGTGAATTTCGTCGCGGCCCACGGCAAGCGGTGACCTTTTCAGCAGGGCGATCATCTCATCCATGTGCTGTTTGAAATCAACGATGGGCCTGAACGATTCGATGTTGATGGCCATGAAAAAGTGAGATACCCCGGTAGGCTCCGGTTTGCCCGGGCCGCCCACATTGGTGAGGAAATTTCCGCCTGAAAGGGCTGAACAAAGGATCTCGACCAGCACAGCCAGTCCGTAACCCTTGTACCCGGCAGTAATATCCATCCCGCCCAGGGGGAGCAGGGCGCCGTGACCGCCGGGTTTGATCAGCGAGGGGTCGTTGGTCGCCAGCCCGTCTTCATCGATGCCCCAGCCGATGGGGATATGTTCATGTTTCTTTTCATAAACCTGGATCTTCCCGTAGGCCACCGCACTGGTTGCCATATCGAGCAGATAGGGATAGGCCTTGTCGGAGGGGGCCGCCATGGCGATGGGGTTGGTGCCCAGCACGGCGGTGCGGCCAAAGGTTGGCGCCACGAGGGGCTGGGAGTTGGTGAGCGAAATGCCGATCATGTCCTGTTTCAGGGCCATCATGGCATAATAACCGGCAATGCCGTAGTGGTTGCTGTTGCGCACGGTGACGGCTGCTATGCCGCCCGCTTTGGCCTTGTCGAGGGTCATCTGCATGGCTTTGTGCGACACCACCTGTCCGCAACCGTTTCCGCCGTCGATAAGGGCGGTGGTGGGCGTTTCGCTGATGATCTTAAATGGCGTAAGCGGATCAATCCAGCCTTTGCTGATGCGGTTGCCGTAATAAGAACCCAAACGGTGCAATCCGTGGGATTCCACCCCGCGGATATCGGCACAGATAAGGACATCGCCGACAATCCTGGCATCTTCGGCCGGAACCCCCAGCCTGGTCATGTAACGGACTACAAAGTCCATCAGGTCTTCGTGTTTGAATCTATATGTTGTTTCCATGGGAGGTTAGTTTGATAATGTGCTGATGTGCTAATGTGCTAATGTGCTGATGTGATGATGTGCTGATGTGCTAATGTGATGATGTGCTGATGTGCTGATGTGAAAATTTGATTTTCAGGATTTTTCGATGTAGTTGTCGACGACCCATTTTGCAAAGGGGAAGCTGCAGGTAAAGGCCGGTGAAACGGCATTGAGCACGTGAACGGTGGTATTGTCGCCTTCAACCACGAAATCCATGACCAGTTCGTAGGTTTTTGTGTTCAGAAGCTGTGCACGGATGCCAGGTTTACTCCATTCGGTGAATCCTGACTTATCAATGGAATGAACCATGCTGGTAGCCAGGTCGACAAAATAGGATTTGTTGTATTTCTTCATCTCATCAAAAGCAAGGCTCCTGAATCCGAAGGCATTTGAAAAAAACAATTTGCTTTCCCAGCCAAGGATATTAGCCAGTTCCCCGCCTTTGAAATTATCCATTCCCTTGTAATTCTCGCGCCAGAAGGCCGGGATAGAGGTCGGCCCGATCTTGATGGTCCCGTCGACGGTTATGGTGTAATGAACGCCAAGGAAGGGGTTTTTAAGGTTGGGAACGGGGTAAATGTTGGTCTTGATGGGCTTGTCTTTTTTGGTGTATTTCAGGTAGATGCCTTTAAAGGGGATGATGGTGTAATGCGCTGAATAACCAAAATCCCGGGCGATTTTGTCGGCATACAACCCGGCCGTGTTGATCAGCTTCTTCGCTGTAAAGGTGTTTCCGGCCGTGGTTTCGATGGTATTCCCGTCAATTTTTTTCCTGTACCCCTGGCCGAACACCATTTTCACCCCGGAGGCAAGCAGTTCATCCCGCACGGCCTTGTTCAGTTCGGTTGGATCAACCGTGGCCGTGTTGGGAGAATAGAGTGCAAACTTGAAGGTCTTTGCATTGGGGTCGATTTCCTTCAGCTCCTGTTCGTCGATGATCTTCACGTCAACACCATTGCGCTTCCCGCGGCGGTCGAGTTCGTACAGGGGTTCGAGTTCCGATTCGTCTTTGGCTACAACAACCTTTTGACATTCATTCAGTTTCAGCCCCTTCTCCCGGCAAAAATCCTTCATGGCGAAGTTGCCGTCGCGCGTAAATTTGGCTTTCAGGGAATCGGCTGAGTAATAGAATCCGGCATGGAGCACGCCGCTGTTGCGTCCGCTCGAATGATAGGCAACATCGGGTTCTTTCTCAATGATGGTAATCGCGGCTTTGGGGTAGCGGGACCTTAGTTCGCGGGCGATGGCCAGGCCAATGATGCCGGCGCCGATAATGAGATAATCGGATTGTTCAGTCATATGGGGGGGGTGTTGAGGTTTGGGTGAAAATTGGTAAACGGGTGACTAGGTGACAAGGTGACAGGGTGACAGGGTGACAGGGTGACAGGGTGACAAGGTGGACAGGTAAATAAACGATTAATTTGGAGGTTGGGTCGAGGATACGAGGCTGTCGACAAGGTATTTGGTTTCACCACGCCAGGGAAGGGCGCCGTTTTTCTCCTTGTAATGCAGAACGATCCGGGTTCCTTCAAGGTTTAAAAGTTTCTTTGCAATGGCTTCATCCGGCACCGAAAAAAAGAATTTCTCCGAGGCCAGGGCGACATCGTCGCTGCTCTTGATGCTGCTCAGGATCAATTCACCTTCATAGGTTTTGAACATGGAGCCTTTGTATGAGAATTTCTGCAGAACCCCGGCACGGTTGCCTTCGCTGTATGTAAAACTGTATTTCCAGTAGAGGAAAAAAGCCAGCACAACCACCACAATGGCGAGTGCCCAGTATAAAAACTTCTTCATGGTCATCGGTTTAGAATTATTCTACAAACTTAAGGGAACTTTCGGTAAAATCAAATACCCTTTCAGGATATCGTCACGGTTTATAATCAGGCTCCTTCCCGGATTCCATGGTTGTTTCTTACCAGAGTTGACTACATTTGCGGCCAGTATTGACGAAACCGCGTGCAACATGACGAATCATTCCCTGCCCGGCTACAAGCCTCCACGCATCCTGCTGACCGGGGGTTCCGGGTTCCTCGGCAAAGCCATTGTAAAGGAACTTCTTGACGCTGGTTCCCCGTTAAAACCGGCGCTGCTCCGGATTTTCGACCTTGTACCCTATCCCGGTCCTCCTGACGAAAGGATTGAGATGCTCACCGGTGACATTTGTGATGCTTCAGCCGTGAATAATGCCTGCAGGGATATTGACCTGGTAATCCATGCCGCTGCCCTGGTCGACTGGGGTACAAAACCGGAAAAGGAGGTGCTCGCAATCAATTTCGGCGGAACTGAAAATATTGTGAACGGCTGCCTTGCAAACCGGGTAAGGCACCTGGTCTATACCAGTTCGCTGGATGCCGTTTTTGGGGGCAAGTCGCTGGTCAACATCGACGAAAGCATTCCCTATCCTGCGAAACACCCAAACATGTACTGCCGCAGCAAATACCTTTCTGAAAAACTTGTTATGGGAATCAATGGGAAGGATCAAGATCAGGAAGGCCCGTCTCTTACAACCTGTGTTTTGCGTCCCGCCGATATTTATGGCGAGGGCGACCCTTTCCACATCGGTTCGCTGATCAACATGGCCAAAGGCGGATTCTATGTGCGTCTTGGCGACGGGTCGTCGAAATCGCAACATGTGTACGCCGGCAACATGGCCTGGGCGCATGTGCTGGCTGCCAAAGCCCTTTTAGACGGTAACCTGGCCGTGGCAGGCAAGGCCTATTTCATTACCGATGGCCTCCCTTCAAATTTTTTCACCTTTTTCGACCGCATCGTTGAAGGGGCAGGCTTCCGGATATGGCCAAAAAATATCTGGATCCCGCGTAACCTGGCCTATGTCATGGGACTCATCTCGGAGGGGATTGCCCTGACGGCGCGGCCCGTGAAAAAGTATGCGCCCAAATTCAGCCGGTTTGCGGTCATTTACACCTGCAGTGATTTCACCTTTACTTCGGACAGGGCGTTGCAGGATTTCAATTTCCTGCCGAAATATTCCGGCGATTCGGCTTTCCATCTCACTACGGCATACTACCGGAAACAGAAATCCTAACCTGCCATAACTTTTTTAAGGAAGGTGGCTCAGAACCAGGAATTTTTCGGAACTTAGTAGGCTTTTAACACGCACGATCCATGAATTCACAATCTACCGGTCTGATCGCTGTTTTTGAAAATGCAATCCGCAACAACTGGAATCTGACTTCGCTTTCTGATTATGGCGGAGAATCCTTTACCTACAAAAATGTGGGTGAACGGATTGTCAAAATCCACGCTTTGTTCCAGGCTGCCGGTATTCAAAAAGGAGACCACATCGCGTTGCTGGGCAAGAATTCATCGCACTGGGGGATGATGTACCTGGCAACCGTTACCTATGGTGCCGTGATTGTTCCGATACTTCCAGATTTTAAGCCGGCCGACATCCACTACATTGTGACACACTCCGACTCTCTTCTGCTCTTTGTGGAAGAATCCATCTACAAAGAACTGGACCCGGAAGCCATGCCGTTGCTCAGGCGCATCCTGAAAATCCAGGATGATTCCGTCCTCTTCACGCGTGAGGTGGCAGATGAAAAAACCGAAATGAGCGGGACTGCAACATCCCTGGCACCCGAACAAATCAGTTTCCCCGCTTCGGCCCCCGACGACATTGCCGTGATCAGCTATACTTCCGGCACCACGGGGTTTTCAAAAGGCGTCGTGCTCCAGCACAAGAGCATCCTGGCAAACATCCTTTACGCCCAGCGCAACATGCCGCTGAACCGGCAGGATAAGATCCTCTCCTTCCTCCCCCTGGCCCATACCTATGGCTGCGCCTTTGAATTCCTGTTCCCTTTCAGCCTGGGCTGCGACATCACCTTCCTGACCAAAACCCCGTCGCCCAAGATCATCATGCAGGCATTCCAGGAGATCCGCCCGGCACTTATCCTCTCGGTTCCGCTGGTCATCGAAAAAATATACAAATCACAGATCATCCCTGCGCTGCGCAAACCAGCCGTGCATTTCCTGACCCGCATCCCCCTGGTCAACAAACTCATTTATAAGAAAATAAGGGATCTGATGGTGGCGGTGTTCGGGGGTAATTTCCGCGAACTCGTGATCGGGGGGGCTCCGTTCAACGCCCAGGCCGAGCACTTCTTCAAGAAAATGAATTTCCCGTTTACGGTAGGCTACGGCATGACCGAATGCGGCCCGCTGATCTCCTATGCCTCCTGGAAAACCACCCAGCTTGGGGCATCCGGCAGGGTGGTCGACGAACTTGAAGTGCGGATCGATTCCGATCATCCAACCCATCGCTCGGGCGAAATCCTGCTTCGCGGAAACCACGTCATGCTTGGCTATTACAAAAACGAAGAGGCTACCAACGCGGTGATTGATTCATCCGGTTGGCTCCATACCGGCGACCTGGGCGTGATCGACCACAAAGGCAATATTTACATCCGGGGGCGCAGCAAGAGCATGATCCTCGGACCCTCCGGCAAAAACATCTATCCCGAAGAGATCGAAGCCGTACTCAACAACCGGTTCATGATCATGGAATCGCTGGTCATCGAGCGCGACAACAAACTGATCGCGCTCATTTACCCCGATGCGGATGCCATGACAACGGCAGGATGCACCCGGGAGCAACTACCGCAGATATTCAAAGAGTATATCCATGACCTGAATCACCACGTGCCAAAATACATGCGTGTCGCCGACTTTGAAATCACCGCTTCAGAGTTTGAGAAAACGCCCAAAAGAAGTATCAAGCGATTTTTATACCAGTAAACAAAAAACACAACTATGAAACAGACTTTTACCCGCCTTGCCCTCACGATTGCTTTCATCATTTCAATGTCATCGTGCATGATGGCACAACTGGTTAACCTGAGTGACATGCCTCCCGCCGATCCGCAGGTGAGAACCGGCGTCCTGGGAAACGGGATGCACTATTTCATCCGCACCAACAAGCAACAGGAAAAACGTGCCGAGTTCTACATTGTTCACAATGTAGGGGCCATCCTGGAGGATGACAGCCAGAACGGGCTCGCCCACTTTACCGAACACATGGCCTTCAACGGCACCCAGAATTTCCCGAAAAAAGCGCTGCTCGATTACCTGGCCACCATCGGGGTGAAATTCGGGACAAACGTCAACGCCTCCACGGGCCTTGAACGCACGATGTACAACGTATCAAATGTGCCGCTGCTCCGCGAGGGGGTTATCGACACTGCGCTGCTCATCCTGCACGACTGGTCAAACTACATCTCCTTCGAACCGGCGGAGATCGACCTTGAAAGAGGCGTCATCCGGGAAGAGTGGCGCACCTACGGATCGGCATCCGAACGCATGAGCAACAAACTGGCCCCCGTCATTTACAAGGGTTCCAAATATGCCTTGCGCAACGTGATCGGCGATACGGCCGTGATCAACCATTTCAAATACGAAACCATCAAAAATTTCTATAAAAAATGGTATCGTCCCGATCTGCAAGCCATTGTCGTTGTTGGCGACTTTGATGAAGCCCTGATGGAGGCCAAAATCAAAAAACTCTTCGGCAGCATTCCTGCAGTGCAAAATCCTGCAGAAAAAGAGGTTTACGGGGTGCCCGACAACACCGAACCCCTCATCGGCACAGCCACCGACAAGGAAGCTACAGGCACCTTGGTGAGCGTTTATTACAAACATGACGCCATCAGTGACAACGATAAGAACATGCTCTACATGCGGATTCAACTCATCCGCAGCTTTATCAGCACCATGTTTGGGCAGCGCATGAGCGAACTGGCCAACCGGGAAAATCCGCCATTCATCTTTGCACGTTCATATTACGGTTCATTCACGCGCAGCAAGGATGCCTTCACGGGCATGGCCCAGGCGGCGAACAATAAATCGCTTGAAGCCCTCACCGCCCTGCTCACGGAGATGGAAAGGATGACCCGCTATGGCTTTACCCAGGGCGAATTAGACCGAGCCAAAGCCGAAATCATGCGCAGCTATGAATCGCGTTACATGGACCGCGACAAACGTAAAAACCGGGAACTGGTGATGCAGAATGTCAGCCATTTCCTCACCAATAATCCCAATCCCGGCGCTGAATATGAATACCAGTTCGCCCAAAGGATGGTCCCCGGGATTTCGCTGGATGAGATAAACCTGGAGACAAAAAAGTATGTAACCAGCGACAACCAGGTAGTCACCATTACCGGTCCCGATAAACCCGGCGTCACCCTGCCGGCCATAGCGGAGATCAAACATGTGCTCGACACCTATAAAAATGCCGCCATTACGCCATATATCGACCTGGCGACCGGCATGAAGCTTATTGACAACGAGCCTGTTCCAGGCAAGGTAGCCTCAACCACCTCGAACCTGGTTTTCGGCACTACCGAATGGGTTTTGTCGAATGGCATGCATATCGTGTTCAAACCTACTGATATCAAGGAAGATGAACTGCTTGTTCGTGGATTTTCAGCCGGCGGCACCTCCCTGCTGTCGGATGATCTGATGCCTTCGGCCGACCTGTTTTCGGATGCGGTAACACAAATGGGCATCGGCAAATTATCGCGCACCAACCTGAACAAGCTGCTGGCCGGAAAGCGCGCCAGCGTTTCGATCGGGCTTTCGTCCGACCAGGATTTCGTGACAGCGCGCACCAGCCCGAAAGACCTCGAGACAACCCTGCAACTGATCTATCTTTATTTCACCAACCCGCGCTGGGATGCTACAGACTATAAAACCTGGATGGACAAGGTGAAATCAGGTTACATCAATGCGGCATCCGACCCGCGCACGGCGATGTCCGACAGCATTGCCGCGATGATGAGCGACCATAATCCCCGGGCAGTTCCGATGAACTACAAACTGCTCGACAAGGTGAGCCTTGAAAAGCTCCAGGCCATCTATACCCAGCGGTTTGCCGATCCCGGCAACTTCACCTTCATCTTTACCGGGAAGATCAGCCCGTCGCAGGCGCAACCGCTGTTTGAAAAATACCTGGCTTCCCTTCCCACCGTAAAACGCAGCGAGACTTTCAAAGATGACGGCATTCATCCGCCTAAGGGAAAGGCAGTAAGAGATTTCAGGCATGAAAGCACCACCCCGCGTACATCCATCTTTGTGAACCTGAACGGCACCTGCAAATATTCGGCCAGCGACAGGCTGCTTGGCGCCGCCATCCGCCATATTCTTGAACTGCGTTATGTGCAGTCGATCCGTGAAGATGAAGGCGGGGCATACAGCGTCAGGGTTTCATGGGCTGTTGAAAAGAACCCGTCGCCGGATTTCCGCTGCACCGTCAACTTTGACACCGACCCGGCAAAGGGAGATAAACTGCTGTCGATCGTTTACAAAGAAATCGGAAACATGGTCGCAAGCGGTCCCTCGGAAAGCGACCTTCAAAAGGCGAAGGAATATTTTCTGAAACAACGTCCCGAAGACATGAAGGAGAACCAGTGGTGGGGCAGCATGCTTGCTGATTATTATTTTAACGGTCTGGATTACATCACCGGCTTTGATGCAAGCGTAAAAGCGCTCACCGTGAAGGCTGTTCATGACTATGCAAAACAAACGCTCACGCAGGGCAATGAAGTGCGGGTGATCATGCGGCCGTAAAACACGGGATCACGGATCTATCCAGATAATGGAATTTCCCGTATTGTACTCATTTTCTTCCCAGAGTTCGTTACCGGGATCGGTGATCCATTTGTTATCGACCCGGAACTTGTAGGTGTGTTTCCCGGGCCTGAGATGCATGGGCAGTGACCACACGCCATTGTTTTGGCTCATCCTGTAGCCATTGCTGTTCCACCCGTTGAAAGTCCCGCTAACGGACACCTTCTTTGCATCGGCATGCTTCTCGAGTTTGAACAGTACGTTCGGTTTTACGGTGAGAAATGAGTTCGTCTGGTTGCCTTCTCCTGAAAGATATGGATTCCCGGGATCGGTGATCCATTGGCCATCGACCACAAACTTATACTCATAATTGCCGGGAGCCAGCACATAGGGAAGGACCCAGCCCCCGTCGGTTTTCTCCATGAAGAGCTCGCCGGAATTCCATACATTGAAATTTCCAACCACCGCCACCTTATGCGCTTTGGAATATCCCTTTAACCTGAAATACATCGTATCCCCGATTCCCACAAAAGTGTTGTCATGCCCGGCGCCATCAGGTCGGTTAACCTTGCCGGCCGGATCGGTGATCCAATGCTGGTCGACGATGAATTTATAAGCGTGGGTTCCCTCCCGGAGATAAAGCGGCAGCATCCAGCTTCCGCCGAAATGGATCATTCGTAGTTCGGTTGTATTCCATCCGTTGAAACTACCCGATACGATAACCCTGCGCGCTGAACTGAATCCGTTCAACACAAATTTGTAATTATAGCAGAAAAATACGTTGTTGTGCCCGCCCTGGGTGTCGTCCTCCAGCAATTTGTTGTAGGAGTCGTTGGTCCATCGCCCGTCAACGATGAATTTGTAGGTGTACTTGCCTGGTTGCAGGTCCAGGGTGACCATCCATCCCGAGTCGCTTGCCTGCATCGGGGTTCTCCGCGTCGACCAGGAATTGAACGATCCGGAAAGATAAACCGACCTGGCATTGCGGTGCCCGGGCATGAAGAACCGGACCTTGCCGGGCGACAGCTGGAGCACCGAATTGCGGGTGTTGCGGTTCACGCCGTAAGGCACCGATTCCCGTTCATTGGCCGTCCAGATATCGACGGATTTATCATCCAGCAGAAAAATTTTATCCTGCCCGTTATCCTTTCCTCCCGATTTTTCCTGTTCCTTCGACAACTCGAACCGATTGGCGTCGAGCTTGCGGGTGGTCCAGGTACTGCCTTTGTCGGCGATGACCGGTTTCAGCGCGAAGGCGCCGGCCTGCAACGCACTGTCGAGGTCGTACAACCGGGCGATCTCCCTGCGCTGGGCGGCATTCCAGCGCAAGTCGAGGGTCAGCACCAGGCGGCCATCTTCCACGCGGCAAACCTTTTTCGGATCATACTGTGCCTGCCCTCCCAGGGTGGCCAGCAGCAGACAAAATGATATCAGGCAGGCATAGCATCTTCTCATAGCTTTCCCTCCGCTTTAAGGCAAATGCCCATCTCTTTCTTAACCAAATTGATATAAATTTTCCCTCTTGAAAAGAAATCATACCCGAGCATGCCGTCGATGGGGCAGGCATATTGCCGCGACATGTCGGCCAGGCTGCACAGGATCGTTTCCATGGCGCTGATCTGGTTGTTGCCCAGTAAAAAATCGTTCAGGGTTCCGTATAGAACTTCGCCCTGGCGCGACCCCACGCCGTTCAGGCTCGACCGGCGGGTGATGGTGACCGTATTGAGCGCTTTTTTAGGGGCATCGGTACTGATCACGTTCGACTCGGCGCCGGTATCGAGGCAGAAGTCCAGGATTTTCCCGCCAACGGTGGCCTTCACGAACATGATGTTGCGGTACTCTTCCACCTTGTTCATGATATCGAATTTCACCTTCGGGAAGTTCCCGTCAACGGGGGTTCCGTTTTTATCGAGTTTGTAGAGTTGAAGTGAATTGTTCCTGAGGTCGATCACCATCTCCAGGTTTTTCATCATGCTCATGCCGAAAAGGCCGAGGATTTTCACGCCACGGCGGTTCTCCAGGTGCCCGAGCGGCGTCACATCCGCCGAAACATTCTGGAACACCAGGTCTGAGACTTTAAGGCTCCTGACATTGGTGCGGGTTACCTGCCCCGTTGTGCCGGTAACGCCCCCGCCTTCTTCGTCATCGACAGAGATCGCGTTGCGGAAATAGGTTTTGTTCAGTACGAGGCCTGAGGCGCCGGTGTCGAGGATGAAGTTGCCGCTTACCTGGTCGATGGTGCCGTCGAGCAGGAACAAGCGCCCTGCCCGCCTGAGCGGGATGGTCACCCCGACGATATTGCCATGGGAGTCGCTGATAGGGGTTGAGACAATGACCAGCTCTTCGAAGTTTCCCGTGGTGTGATTTTCGTTCCCTCCTGTGGCCCGGCTGATTCCCGGAAGCCCGGCAATGACGGCTGCAAGCCCGATATGAAGTGTGAAGATAAAACCCGCCCGGAGATTCATGACAAACATGTTGAGGAAGATTTGACGCAAAGTACTGAAAAAAGTTTCAAAGTAATCAATTCTTTTTATCAGTTGCTCCGTAAAAGCCTGGCAGGGATGTCTTTGCAACTTGTTTTTCAGGTTATTGTAATAAGTGGATTTTTAATCTAAATTTGTCATATCATTAAATTTACGGCTATGACAATGAAGTCAATCCTCAGTAAAATTCCGAATGTACAACTTGTCCTGGCATTTTTCCTTTCCCTGGTCCAGGCCGGGTCGATGATCCTGGTATTTATTGATAAAATATCGGAACCGTTCTGGTACTACCCCTACTGGTTTGCAACCGGCACTTACCTGCTGCTGGCCGGGATAACCTTCATTCCTTTTTATTCCAGCCATCATACAGGTATCTATAACAACGATGGTTCCGAAAATATTAAAACAACCAGGTTAATTCCCCGCCGGTTAAGGATATATATCCTGCTGGCAAATACGGCAATTTTCCTCATTATACTGGCTATGGTCACCGTGAAATTAGAATCCCACAAGGAAAAACAGCATATACTGCCACCCTGGGCCAGCCTGAACGGGTTTTTTACTGGTGCCCGGGCGGCCAATGCCGGCATGCACCTGCTGCCGAACGACAAAATAAAAGTCAGGTGGGAACTGGTTGATAATTTCTGTTCGCTGTCGGCCAAAAAGGATATGCTTAACAACCTTTCTGTTTCGCCCGACAATGAAATCACCGGCCGGATCTTGTCCGGCCAGGGAAAAAAGCTACATAACCAGGATGATGAATATTACGACCGGATCTATGACTTCCTGTGCAGCCAAAGTAAAAAATTAAACCATAAAGATTACCTTAACCGGCTGGGCGCCTCAAAATATGATGCAAACCTGGTTGACCTGGCAAAACAATACCCGAAGATCGTGAATGACCTTTGTTTTTCAAAGGAAATCTATCAGAAAATGTCACCGGAAGAGCAGGTCATCGTGCAGCAATACTTTATCAGGTATATCGGCCAGTGGGTCTTTAAGTTAAGGTTAACCGTTGACAACACCGCAGGCAGCAAGGATATTCAAGTCTATAAATTCAGGTATGATATAACCGCGACCGGGGTTTTTAAATCCGTGCTGGTCCCTTCCGCCTTCCCAACCTACTCGCTGACCATTCCATATAAAAAAGGGATCGTTGAATTCTCCTTTGCAACGCAGGGAGATGAAATCGCTGTTGAAAAGGGACGATCGAAAACCTTCGACCTGGTGCTGGGCGCCGGCAAAGATGCGCCCAGGGCCGCCACCTGGGACGGCACCGTCAGCCTTGTTTCAAACAAAGGGGATATCCTGGTTGGCAGGTTAAGCCTGATGTTGAATAATCCATATAAGGTGAATGACAGGAAATAATTTTTGAACAGCACATGTGATGGAGCAGCAAAGGGTGAACAGTAACAGAATAAACGAGTTAATAGAGCTCATTATGAAAAACACTTTCCTGTTTTTCCTGTTCTTTCTTTGTTCGTTTTCCTTTTTAAATTGTTCGCACCCCAGACCTTCCCCCCCTAAGCCATCCCCCCCCATCCTTACCCTCAATACTCAAATGCATACCGGAACGATGCGCCGCATTTCTACAGATGCATCAGGCAAATACCTGGTGACTGCCAGTGATGATAAGACAGCAAAACTCTGGGACGCCACAAGGGGAGATTATATCCGCACCTACCATGTTCCCATCGACAAAGGCGATGAAGGAAAACTCTTTGCGTGTGCCCTGAGCCCTGATGGAGCAACCGTAGCACTCGGAGGATGGACCGGGGTTACCTGGTTTCAAAATTATTCCATCTATATTTTCAACGCCCGGACCGGAGCGATGATTAAGCGAATTGCCGGATTACCTAATATGATCGAGGACCTTGAATTTTCACCGGATGGAGGTTTTCTTGCTGCAGCTACCGGTGGAGGGAGCGGAATATTTGTTTATCGGACAAGTGGTTGGAGTCTCTTCAAAACCCTAACCGGTTACAAGGAGGATTCCTATAATGTATGCTTTGATCATACTGGAAGGCTTGCCACTTTGTGTAATGACGGCAAGGTGCGTCTCTATAATAGATTCTTCAACATGACAACCCATACAAGTCAACTGGCCGGAAGGAAACCATTTTCAATTTCCTTCAGTCCTGATGGGAATAAACTGGCAATTGGTTATGACGACTCGCCCGTAATTGAAGTCTTAGACGGGAATACCTTGCGTTTGCTTTACCGGCCGGATAATACCAAGGCAAACTCGGTTGACAACAGGATTGAAATGCTCACCTTTTCATCTAATGGAGCTTTCTTATATGGTGGTGGTTTATATGCGAAAACAGGCGACGGGAAGTGGAAGTTTCAGATCCGATGCTGGAAGGCTGAAGGCATGGGGAGTTATTTTGATACTGATGCTGGCAAGAACAGTATAATGGATATTAGAAGTTTACCTGGCGGGGATATCCTCTTTTGCGCCAGCTATCCCGATTTTGGCAGAATAACAGCAACAGGCAGTAAACTATATTATAAGCAGGCCGAAACAACTGACTTTGTTTCAACTGACAATATACACCTGAAAACAAACGCTTCCGGCAATCTCCTTTCATTTAAATCATTGGGGAAATATGCTGTGCGCTTTTCAGTGAGTGAGAAAAACCTTGGTCCCTATGCAAGTTTTGCTAACGAAGAATCATTCACAAGCAAATCGCTTAATCTGACAATAACCGATTGGAAATTTAAATCCACCCCAAAAATAAACGGAAAACAAATTTCCTGTCTGGCCAAAGATGAAATATCTAACTGTGTAGATATTTCAAAAGCCAACAAAAACATCACTTTAGGCACTGCCTGGAATGTATATTGCCTCAATGCGCTTGGTGAAAAAATGTGGGAAATACCAGCACCAGGATACGCCAGTGAATTAAAAATTACCGGAAATGGCAAAGCAGTGATTGTTGCATTTAACGATGGCACCATCCGTTGGTACAGGATGAGCGACGGCAGGGAATTGCTTGCCCTTTATGCCCACCCCGACAACAAACGCTGGGTGCTGTGGACCCCTTCGGGGTATTACGATTGCAGTGCGGGCGCCGAAATTCTGATCGGCTGGCATATCAACAACGGGGCCGACCGGGAGGCAAGTTATTATCCCGTCTCAAAATTCCGCGGCACCTACTACCGGCCCGATGTGATCAGCAACATCCTCGTAACGCTTGACGAAGGCAAAGCCGTGCGCCTGGCTAACTTTGAAAACAACCGGAAGCCGCAGAATACAGATATCACCGGGATGCTGCCCCCTGGGGTGAATATCGGCTTCCCGCTGCCGGGACAGCAGGTTACTGAAAGAACGGTAACGCTGAAATACATACTGCAGTCACCCAACAAAGAACCGGTCATTTCAGTTAAAGCCTACGTCAACGGCCGGCCGGCCGCAACACAGACTGTTCTGAAACCAGCTGGCCAGCTGCAGAAGATCACCCTCACTATTCCCGAAAATGACTGCAAGGTCTCCCTTGTTGCTGAAAACCGTTTCGGGTACAGCGATCCGGCCATCGTGAACCTCGTTTGGAAGGGAAGGAATACGGATGCAGAAATTTTTTACCCCAAACTCTACCTGGTCGCTATTGGCGTGACCAGGTATGACAACCCAGGTTTCAGACTGAAATACGCCGCGAAAGACGCCCGGGATTTTGCCGCCTCCTTAAAATCACAGGAAGGCGTGCTTTACAGCAAAGTTGTTGCCAAAATCCTTACTGATCACCAGGCTACCAAAGACAACATCCTTGATGCGCTTGAGTGGCTGCAGAAGGAGACCACCAGCCGCGATGTGGCGGTCATCTACCTTTCGGGGCACGGGGTGAGCGACAACACCGGGGTGTTTTATTATCTCCCGGTGAATGCGGACATGAAATCCATGAAACGCACCTGCCTGATGTTCGGTGATATTAGAACCACCACCCGGTCGGTGGCCGGCAAGATGCTCCTGTTTGTGGATGCCTGCCATTCGGGGGATGTGATGGGCAGGAACCGCGGATACAAGGCGCCTGACATTCCTGCCCTCGCGAATGAACTGTCGTCGGCCGAAAACGGCGTAGTGGTCTTCACCTCCTGCACCGGCAGGCAATTTTCGATCGAAGATCCTTCATGGAGCAACGGGGCCTTCACCAGGGCCCTTGTAGAGGGGATCGGGGGTAAGGCCGACCTTTTAAAAAAAGGAAAGATAACGGTGAAGAGCCTTGATCTCTATGTGGCCGAACGCGTCAAGGATCTTACCCACGGAAAGCAATCACCCACAGCCATCATCCCCGAAAGTGTGCCTGATTTCCCGATTGCGGCTGTAAAATAAGATAAATCAACACCATGAATAAAACTGCCCATATTACTAAAATCCTGAAAATAGTTGTTGTTCTGGTTCTGTTTTTTCAAGGTTCATTTTTCCATGTTCCCGGTTGCCTTGCCCAGCCTTCAACCCCCTTCCTCACCCTCAACACTCAAATGCATACGGGAACAATTGAACGAATTTCTATTGATGCATCTGGAAAATATCTGCTCACTGCCAGTGATGATAAAACCGCAAAACTCTGGGATGCCACAACAGGAGATCTTATCCGCACATACCGGATTCCCATCGACAAAGGCAATGCAGGTAAACTCTTTTCCTGCGCCCTGAGCCCTGACGGGACAATGGTCGCACTTGGTGGATGGACCGGGGATGGTTGGCTTCATAATTGCTCAATTTATATTTTCAACGCCCACACCGGTACAATGATTAAGAGAATTGCCAGGGTACCTAATGTGATTTGCGATCTTGAGTTTTCACCGGATGGAGGCTACCTTGCTGCATCTATAAGCAGAGGTAACGGAATAATTATTTACCTGACAAACGGTTGGAGCCTGTTCAAATCACTGACTGATTATAAGGAGGACTCCTACAATGTATGCTTTGACCAAACTGGCCGGCTCGCCACTGTTTGTTACGACGGCAAGGTTCGTCTTTATGACAGATTCTTTAACCTGATCAACCAGACAAATCAGCTGGCAGGAAGCCAGCCGTTTTCGATCGCATTCAGCCCTGATGGCAATAAACTGGCTGTGGGTTATGAGGACTCGCCGGTAATAGAAGTTTTAGATGGTAAGTCCTTGCGTTTGCTTTACAGGCCTGACATCACCGGCGCAACCTCGACTTATAACAGAATTGGAATCCTTAGCTTTTCATACGATGGAGCGTATCTGTACGGAGGAGGTAACAATAGGAAATTCAGTAACAATTGTTTGAGGTTTCAGATCCGTTGCTGGAAGGATGCGGGCAGAGGGAGTTATCTTGATATAGATGGTGGTTATAGTGGACTTTTTGACATTAAATCCTTGCCTGGCGGGGATATCCTCTTTGCCAGCAGCTTTCCCGATTTTGGCAGAATATCAGCAACAGGGAATAAACAATATAATAAAAAGGCGGAAACAAATACCTATGCTACACACGATAAATCGCATCTGAAAACCGATGAATCTGGCAGTATAATTGCTTTTAAATCACATGGAAAAGATGCAATATGCTTTTCGATAACTGAGAAAAAAATAAGTCCCTACACAAGTTTTACTAACGAAGCATCATTCACAGACAAATCGGGTAACCTGTCTATATCCGATTGGGATGATAATCCCACACCAAAACTCAATGGTAAAACCCTCTCCTTTATTGAGAAAAATGAAATTGCTCAAAGTGTAGATATTTCAAAAGTCCAAAATAACATCATCCTGGGAACTGATTGGAATTTATATTGCCTCGATGGTGCCGGCGAAAAAAAATGGGAAATCCCAGGACCAGGATGCGCCTGGGCAGTAAAAATTACGGGAAACGGCAAAGCGGTGATTGCAGCATTTGGCGATGGCACCATCCGCTGGTACAGGATGAGCGACGGCAAGGAGTTGCTGGCCCTCTTTGCCCACCCCGACAACAAACGCTGGGTGCTCTGGGCTCCCTCGGGGTATTACGACTGCAGCGAAGGCGCAGAGGACCTGATCGGCTGGCATATCGATAATGGGTTCGACCATGAGGCAAATTATTACCCTGTTTCGAAATTCCGCAGCACTTACTACCGCCCCGATGTAATCAGCAACATCCTCGAAACGCTTGACGAAGACGAGGCCCTGCGCCTGGCAAACCTTGAAAACAACCGGAAAATGCAAAAAACCGATATCACCCGCATGCTGCCCCCTGGCGTGAACATCAGCTACCCGCTTCAGGGACAGGAGGTGATTGCCAAATCGGTAACGCTTAAATACATGCTGCAATTACCCAACAATGAACCGGTCATTTCCGTTAAGGCCTTCATCAATGGCCGGCCGGCCGTAACACAGACTGTCCTGAAACCTGCCGGCCAACAACAGCAGATCACCCTCACGATTCCTGAAAATGATTGCAAGATCTCCCTGGTCGCCGAAAACCGGTTTGGTTACAGCGACCCGGCCATTGTGAGCCTGGTATGGAAAGGCAGGAACGAGGCCGAAGAAATGGCCAAACCCAGGCTCTATATCGTCGCCATAGGAATAAGTGACTATAAGGATACCAATTACAGGCTGATGTTCGGGGCAAAAGACGCCCGTGACTTTGCCGCTGCCTTTGCCCCCCAGAAAGGTCAACTTTACAGCAATGTAATAACAAAAATACTCACCGATAAAAATGCAACACGCGACAGCATTGTTGATGCGCTCGAATGGCTCCGGAAAGAGACCACCAGCAGGGATGTGGCTGTTTTATTTCTTTCAGGACATGGGGTGAGGGACAATACCGGCGAGTTTTGTTTTCTCCCGGTGAACGCCGACCTGGACCATATTTTGCGAACCTGCGTGATGTCGGAAGAAATTAATAAAATAACAGGAAACGTTCCCGGGAAAATGCTTCTGTTCATCGATGCATGTCATTCAGGCTATCTGCCTGGTAAAGGACGCAAGTTGAAATCGCCTGACATTCCTGCGTTGGTAAATGAGTTAATCTCCGCCGAAAACGGAACGATGGTAATCTTCGCCTCCTCCACCGGCAACCAGTACTCTATTGAAGATCGTTCGTGGGGCAACGGGGCTTTTACAAAAGCGCTGGTCGAAGGAATAAAGGGCAGGGCCAGCCTGTTCCGGCAGAATAAGGTCACCGTGTTAAGCCTTGGCACTTATATGGCCGAACGGGTCAAAGTACTGACCGGGGGAAATCAAACGCCAACCTTCACTCCTTCCGGGGGATCTGACTACCCGATTGCGGTTGTAAAGCCATAAAACAACAACACCCGCTTCCCGGTAACAGGTCACTTCCCGCACCTGCCAGGGGCCAGGATCAAAAAAAGTCATACAGGCAACTCTGCTGTTGCAACATAACTAAATTTTATATCTTTGGTTACCAAAAAACCGATCATGGAAACAAAAGCCGACAACGATAGCAATTTCTATTATCCTCCGAAGGATATCCTCAGGAAAGCCAATGTCAAAGATTATGAAACCCTTTACCAGCAATCCATTGCCGATCGCGAAGGATTCTGGGCAACAGAGGCTAAAAAACTCGACTGGTTTAAAAAATGGGACAAGGTGCTCGACGACACGAAGAAACCCTTTTACAAATGGTTTACCGGCGGCAAGATCAACATCGTGTACAATGCCCTTGATCGTCACCAGAAAAATGCCACGCGGAACAAGCTGGCCATCATATGGGAGGGAGAACCGGGCGATGTGCGCACCTTTTCCTATCACGCCCTGAACCGTGAAGTTTCGAAATTTGCCAACATCCTCAAGGCCATGGGCGCCAAAAAAGGCGATGTCATCACCATCTACATGCCCCAGATACCCGAACTGGTGATCGCCATGCTGGCGTGCGCCCGCATGGGTGCCGTGCACAGCGTCGTTTACGGGGGCTTCAGCGTGGAAGCGCTGGCCGAACGGATCCACGATTCTGAAAGCCGGATCCTGATCACGGCCGACGGGGGTTACCGCAGAGGCAAAACAACCAACCTCAAAGCCATCGCCAATGAAGCCATGCAACGGTCGGCCACCATCGAGGTTTGCATCACCGTGAAACGCACCGGCGAAGCGTGTTACATGGAAAACGACCGCGATTTCTGGTACCACGACCTGATGATGATGCCGCTCGACAGCAAGGATTGCAAGACCGAAGTGATGGATTCGGAAGACCCCCTGTTCATCCTCTATACCTCGGGTACAACCGGGAAACCTAAAGGGCTCGTCCACACCCATGGCGGGTACGCGGTGTACACGGCGACCACCCACAAATACGTTTTCGACATCAAGGCCGAAGACCGCTGGTGGTGCGCCGCCGACCCGGGTTGGGTCACCGGCCACAGCTACATTGTTTATGCACCCCTCATCAACGGGGCCACCATCATGATGTACGAGGGGGCGCCCAACCATCCCTATCCGAACAGGTGGTGGCAGATGATCGAAAAATACGGGATCAACATTCTCTACACCTCGCCTACCGCAA
The DNA here is from genome assembly GCA_903913885.1 of uncultured Bacteroidales bacterium. Classification (GTDB taxonomy): domain Bacteria; phylum Bacteroidota; class Bacteroidia; order Bacteroidales; family FEN-979; genus CAIVAT01. Next base: position 186,941 of record CAIWMX010000125.1, read on the forward strand.
TCCGCGGACTGATGCGTTACGGCGCATCGTGGGCAAACCGCCACGATCTCAGTTCCCTGAGGCTGCTGGGGTCGGTGGGCGAGCCCATCAACCCGGAGGCCTGGAAATGGTACCACGAAGTGATCGGCCGAAACAAATGCCCCATCATGGACACCTGGTGGCAAACCGAAACCGGGGGATTTATGATCACCCCCATCCCGGTGATGCCGCTGAAACCGGGCTCATGCGCCAAGCCTTTCTTCGGGAACGAGATCGCCATTGTCGACGATCACGGCGTTCCCGTTAACCAGGGTGATGAGGGCAACCTCATTATCAAAAACCCCTGGCCGGGGATGGCGCGCACCATCCTTCACGATCCCGACCGTTATGTGGAAAAATACTGGGAAAAATACCAGGAACAGGGCTGGTACCTTGCAGGCGATTCAGCCCGGCAGGATGCCGATGGCTATTACTGGGTAATCGGCCGTATTGACGATGTGATCAAGGTGAGCGGCTACCGGCTCGGTTCCGCCGAGATTGAAAGCGCCCTTGTCAGCCACCCGGCCGTGACTGAAGCCGCAGCCATCGCGCTCCCCGACGAACTGCGCGGCAACATCATACACACAACGGTCATCCTGCGCGAAGGCATTGCCCCCAGCGACAAACTCGCCGATGAACTGAAAACCCACGTTGAAAAGGAGATCGGCCCCATTGCCCGTCCCGCGTTTGTGGTCTTTACCGACAAGCTTCCCAAAACCCGGAGCGGGAAAATCATGCGCAGGGTATTGAAGGCTGCTGCACTCGGACTCGACACCGGCGACCTTACTACACTGGAAGAGTAGCCGCATGGCCAACCGTTCCATCAGGATAACAACCTGCCTATTATTGGTATTCATCCAGTCGCTGTCGTTTGCACAGGGATCGTGGGTCAGGGAAAGTATTCCAACCTCCCGGTTCCTGAAATCAATTTGTTTTGTCGACAGCCTTTATGGCTGGGTTGCGGGCGATTCGGGAACGATCATGCACACAGCCAACGGCGGTGCGGCATGGACCGTGCAGAACGCCCAGACATCCAACAACATAGAGTACGTCTATTTCCTCAACCGGAACCTGGGTTGGGCGTCAGAATTCAACTATACCACCGTGCCCTACGGGACCATCCTGCTGAAGACCACCAACGGCGGGGCTACTTGGCAGGGTCAACCGTTTCCCGTTGAGAATATTTTTATGAGCTGCATCCTGTTCACCGATTCCCTTCACGGATGGATGGGCGGGAAACCAAACGGAATATACAAAACATCCGACGGCGGGACCAGCTGGACGCAGGCCCTCATCGACACCTCCACCCTGGCTTTTTTCCCGGTGCTCGACATCGCGTTTTACAACCAGCAATACGGCTATGCCAGCGGTGGGATCCTGGATGTTGCCGGGGTCATCTGGCGAACGAAAAACGGCGGTAATTCGTGGGATGCCATTGACCCGGCCTATGCCCCGGCCGATGAGGTTCACAAGCTGCACCTGTTCGACTCGGTCAACGTGATGGGCGCCGGGGGAGACCCCGATTTTGGTTACGGGGTCGGCATGATCCGGTCGACCGACGGGGGCGTGACCTGGATCTACCACGAACTTCCCATCCAGGGCAACGCCTACGACCTGGGCTTCAGGAACGCCTCCGAAGTTTGGTCGCCCCTGGGGGCCAAACGAAAACTGATCTACAGCCTGGATGCCGGCGTAACCTGGACACCGGTTCCGACCCCCGATTCTACCTCGATTTATAAACTGACCTTCCCCGATTCTCTCCACGGGTATGCTGCAGGAAAAGACGGCGCCTTTCTGAAATACCATCCCCCGGTGGTCCAGGCAGTTACACCGGTTACGCTGAAACAGGGCGGGTTTTTTCTCAGCCAGAATTATCCTAACCCGGTAAACCATGGAACTACAATCCGGTTTGAAATCCCATCGGCCGGACCATGGATTTCGGGTATCAGCCATTGGCCAAACCCGTTGATACAGGTTGTTGTATTCGACATCCTGGGAAAGGAAGTTGCAGCGATTGCAGGCAATGACATGCTTCCAGGCGTGCATGAAGTCACGTTCGAAGCAACGGATCTGCCTGACGGGTGCTATTTTTACAGCCTCCGCCTGTATGATGTCCGTCAATCCGTCACCGTGGCGGGCCCCAGGCGGATGATCGTGCTGAAAAACAGGTAAGTCCTGTGAAAATTAAAAGGAATATCCCAGGTTCAGCGAAACAAAATAGTTGCGCGGAGCCCCGGCTTCATAAAACCGTTGTTCAGCCGAATTGATGTTTACATAGCCTGCATAAACTTCGTTGAGGAGGTTATTCACCCCGCCGGATGCCATTGCATTGAATTTCCCGTATTTCAATTCCAGTCCGGCGACACCGTTCAGCAGGGTGTAACCTGTTGCCCTGGCGGTGTTTGCATCGTCGGCCCACACCTGGCTGATCCTACGGCAGGAGGGTTTTACAAATATGTTCAGGTGCCGGCCAAAGGGATGGGCCCAGGCAAGGGAAAGCTCCAGGTTGTTTTTCGGTATCCCCGGGGAGTTATTGCCCGAAAAATCCATGTTAACAGGCACATAGGCTCCCCTGGGAGAAACCATTGCCATCACCGCCGCCTCATAGGCAATGTACGAAAAGGCAGAATAGGTATAGGCTGCCCCGAATGTCAGCTCTCTTACGACCTCCAGCCGCACCGCCAGTTCAATGCCGCGGCGGCGTGATTTGGCGGCATTCCTGCAATAAATCACATCCTGCTGCTCATATGGCACGATCTCATTGTTCAACCTGATGCTAAACAGGGTCGCTTCGTAGACGAGCGTCCTGAAAAAATGGGCATGATCCCGGAACAGGCTGCCCTTGATCCCCATCTCGAAATTCCGCGATTGCGGGGATTTTAGATCCCTGTTCAACAGGTAGGCCGGGTCGGGATTTTCAAGTTCATTGATGGCCGGGGCGTCTGAACTGATGGCATAGGATGTGTAGAGTGAGATATCCTGCGTCAGCCTGTAATTCAGCGCCAGTTTGGGTGAAAATGAATTGAACGCGGCACTGCCCTTAAACGACGGCAGCGATTCCTGTGCCTGGGTAAACACGGTATTATTAAAACGTCCGGTTAAGAAAAGGAACATCTTTTTCCTGACAAGTTCAACCTTGTCTGAAATCCAGAGACCCCGGGTTGTGTTATCCTCCTTCACCAATTGCCCTATCAGGTTCACTTTTTCGCCCAGGTTGTTTTCGTAATACTCGGTTCTCGCAGGCTGGGTAAAGAGGTCGCACCCGAACGAAAGTTCGTTATGACGGTTTCCAAGCATCATTTTACGGGTGTAGATGCCGCTCATCCCCACCCCGTAGCGGTTTATGATCCGGTAGCCGATGGTTGCAAGTTCGGAAAAATTGATCGTACCCCACGCCGTTATCTCCAGTTCATTGTTCAATTTCCTGCCGAATGTATTGCTGTAGCGCAAGCCCAGCCTGCCGCCGGTCGTGAGCCTGCGCTCATCCCTCGTCACGGCCCCCGGATCGGCACCGAGCGGGTCCTGTTCGAATTCCGACAGCGTAAGCGATCCCGGCAACCTCATGCTTCCGCCGGCAAAATAACCCAGCACCGAAATTTTCGAATGGGGCGACAACGTAGTCTCCATCGCCAGGTTAAGCATGTGGCGGTATTCCCGGTTATGTTGCCTGTAACCATTGTAATTCAGATAGCCGTAAGAGACAAGCAGTCGGTACTTATCCGTTTTAACGGCCACCTTTATGCCGTTTTTGTGCAACCCGAAGGAGCCATACTCATTGAACTGAGCCACCGACGACTTTTTAAAGCCAAGGTCGGTAACGAAGTTGACAACCCCGCCCGGGGCATCGCCATACAGTGGTGATGCATTGCCCCGGGCAAGTTCGATTCTTCCGATCATATTATATTCCAGCGCTTCAGGCACCGCCTGGCCATCGGGAACAGTCGCAGGAAAACCATCCATCAGTATCCTTATGCCATTGCCGGCAGGGCTGGGGCTGCAACCATAACCCCTGGCCGAAAACCTGATCTCCTGGCCGCCATAACGCGATTGAACGAACAACCCGGGCACCGATTCGGCCGGGTCTGGAATTCCAAGGTTGCGGTCAAATTTAAACGCTGAGAAATTCAGCCGGTTTGCCGGTCCCGGAACATCGATGATCTTTAGCGGGATCCTGACCGGCGCTGTTACGATCCTGCCTAACTCCCCGGAACCTTTTTCCCTGGTTTTGGCAGTGGTGTCGGCAGGTTTGACCTGCTGTGAAAACCCGTTAACTGTCACAGTAAATGCAAGCAGCAGCGACATGAGCATCGCGTATCCTGTCCTGATGACAGCATTCATGGCCGCTTTATAATACATCTCGGATCCGGGTTTGGATTAACCAGCAAGGGACCGCTAATTTACTTCAACCAGTTCCACATCAAAAACCAGGGTGGAATAAGGGGGAATAACCCCCATGTCGCTGGGACCGTAACCAATCGCCGACGGGATGATCAGGATCGCTCTGCCTCCCTCTTTCATCATGGCAATGCCTTCATCCCATCCCTTAATGACCCTGCCCTGCCCGAGTGGGAAAGCGATGGGTTCATTGCGGTCGCGCGATGAATCGAATTTTTTTCCGTTCAGCAACGTCCCGGTATAATGAACTTTTACATTTTTACCAGCTACGGCCTGTTTTCCTGTTCCCGGCACTTTCTCAACGTAATATAATCCGGAGGCCGTGGGCTTTACAGTAATTTTATTATCCGCTAAATACTTTTCGATTAACATGGGTTCTTCTTTTTGGTTATTAATAAATTTATCATCCTTTGGCTGTGCGGCCGGTTTCGGGGCATTCTGCTCCTTTTCAAGAGCCTCGGCCTGCTCCTTGTCGCATTCGGCTTTTGACTGCACGTCAAGTATCTCAACCTCATAAACAAGGGTGCTGTAAGGCGGTACGATTGAACCGCGGCCGGTTTCACCAAAGGCCATCTTCGAAGGGACAATGATTTTGGCCTTCGATCCTTTTTTCAGCAGGCCAATTGCCTCTTCCATGCCACGCGTATCAACTTTCTTGCCAAACCTGAATTTGATGGGTTCCGGGCGTTCATAGGAGGAAAACAGCTGCTTGCCATCGATCAGGGCTACCTTGAACTGGAATTTCACCTGGCAACCGGTGTCTATTTTGATCCCTTCGCCCTTCTGCGATTCGATCAGGTAGACGCCGGAAGCTGTCGGAGAAACCGTGACATTATTGTCCTTAAGGTACTTTTGCAGGGAAATTTCCTCGTCTTTCTGCATTTTTACCGGGGAATCAGCCGTGAGTAAATGGACGTAAAACGAAACGGTTGAATTGCTGTCGATGCCGTCGGGCCGTTTGGCCATGCGGAATGTTTTCATGAACAGGGAATCAGCACTGACGAGAAATACACCGCTGTCGCCGGGCGAAAGCATCATGATCCCTTCATAAAGATCGCCTTTGAATTCCGACGCCGTAAGCTGGAACCTTGCGGGCGTCCCTTTTAACTGGATTTTGGTGTCAAACAGCACGGAATCCTTCTGCTTTACTTTCGTGGTATACCGCATATCCACCGAGACCCAGTCGCCGGCAACGGGTTTTGCGTCGTTCGTGCTGTTTTTGAACACCTTGTAACGTAACCCGGTGGGTGATGTCTTGTACTCATTACTGGTTTGTGAAAAACTTTCAGCACTCAACAGAAATCCAAAGATTAATAACAAACTGATTTTCAGGTTTTTTTTCATACGATTTGATTAATATTGACTAATTAACTGAACAACTTATTACTATTTTATAACGACCTCAAGGCTAAAAACCTGTGAATTATTCCAGGCTGATCATTCGCCTGGTTTCAACCCGGTCATCCAGGGTAAGCCGGTAAAAATAAATCCCACTTCCTGCATGTTGATCCGCACGTTTAAATTCCGCCTCATGGTAACCCGGCGCCATGGTCTGGCGGACCGGTTCAGCAACTTCATTGCCGAGAACATCAAATATCTTCAGGGAAACGAATCCCGGGGCGGATAGCCGGTATCCGATCGTGGTGCTGGCCATAAAGGGGTTCGGGTAGTTCTGCATGAGTGCGGGCCGGGAAGCAGATGCGCTTTCGCCGATCCCGTTGATGTTTGCAAAGGCAACCGGCGCCGTCCATATCTGATAGGTCCCCGATGAATTATCCATCCACACCGTCCACATCGTCGAATCGGTTGAAGTGAGGTCGATGACATCTCCCTGGTATCCCTGGCCCAATCCGCCGATGGGCGCAGGCCTGAAGTGGTGATCGCTTAATTCATATTCCTTCCAGGTATTTCCGCCGTCGGTACTCCTTGCCAGGAAAACCCCGGTGGAGTCGTTGGTCGTAGTCCTGTCATCATAAAAGATCACATTCACAGCCCCGAATTTGTCGATGTGGATGTTGGGGAAGTACTGGGTCTTTCCATTGTTTTTTGGATCCTGGTTAACCCTGATCCCGGCCGACCAGGTCACCCCCCCGTCGGTTGACCGGTAGAGGATGATATCCGGATCGTTACCGGCAGGCGCAAGGTCCTTCTGTCCGGAAACAATGTAAATCCAGCCTTTGCGCGGTCCGCTTGTGGTATCAACCGCCATCACCGGCAAACCATTCACCCGGATGTTGTTCTTGCCTGCCAGAACCCCGGTAATCCCGTTCACCGCGAAGGCATTCTCAGTTACGTGCCAGTCGGCCCCGCCATTTGCAGATGAAGCAAACCCGACCATGATCTCCTTGAAGGGCGAAACGTCGGTAACCCCGGCCCAGCAGGCATAAACTTCTCCATTGGGGCCAACTGCCAGGTCTCCCCCGGCGCTCCTGCTCGAAGGATTGTTCACCTGTTTCGGTGTGCTCCAGGTTTGTGCCCCGTTATCGGTAAAGGCAAACATCACCGGAAAGGGGTTGGCAAATTTCACCCACGCCGCATAGGATCTGCCAAAGTGCTGACTTGCATGATTTGCATCCGTGGTAAGGGCAGCCCGTTCGAGGTCGTCGGTGGAAACAACTTTCTGTGCCGACCATGTACGCCCCTGGTCAAGGGAATAATGGGAATATAACCCGACAAAAGGTGACTGGCCAAGACGGGTCAGCAAAAACGTGCCGTTCTTATCGATGGTGATCCCGGGATCACCCCTGTGAAACGCGATGGGATCGCCTGTACAGGTATCGTTTCCCTGCCAGCTGGCGCCGCCATCGGTGGTCCTGTATATTCCCTCGCTGATAAAAAAAGGCACGAACGTGAGGGTATTGCAGGCAGCAAAGAGCACGTTTTGATCAATGGGGCTTTTTACCAGGAAAACCTCGGTCTGGTTTACCTTGCTGGGATAGATCCTGTAGTTCGCACCAATTTTCAAGGGCGACTCCCGGCCTGGAATATCCTGGGCCTGTATGCTTATAACGCCAGCCAGTATGAACAACAAAAAGAATCTTATTTTCATCCGTGCAAAATTAGTCCGTTTTGAAGAGCTGGACAGTCTCATTAAAAGAAATATCCCAAATTAACCGACCCTACCAGGTCCCTGGGGCTTCCAGCATCGTAAAACCGCCTGTCGGCAGAATTGATGTTTGAATTGCCAACATATACCTGGTTAAAGATGTTATTCACTCCGCCGGTAATCTTTAAGGCGAAATGCCCGGCTTTAACATCAAATCCCAGGAGCGTGTTAAACAGGTTGTACGAACCTGTTTTGTCGCTGTTCAGGTCATCAACCCAGATCCCGCTTAAGGCGGAATAGCTGACTTTTGCAGATATTCCGCAAAGTTTTCCCAGGGGATGCCTGTATGCCAGTGCCAGGTTCAGGTTATTCCTGGGGATATTCGGTTCGGCATGACCGGAAAAATCCCTGTTTACAGCCAGGATGGTTCCGGCCTGATCAGCTTCAAGCGATCGGGCAGTGTATGTTTTGTAAAGGTAGTCGGAAAAAGTATACGAGACTGAGCACGACAAGGCTCTGAAGAATTCGAGACTGCCGTGCAGGGTAAATCCCAACCGGTTTGTGAGCGTGGCATTTCTGTAAAATTCATCGCCATAGATCTCATACCGCACTATTTCGTGGTCGATACGGCTACTGAACAGGGTTGCATCAAAATGCAGCGAAGTAAAAGCCGAAGTCGTGCCTTTTTTTTCCAATACTCCTTTGATCCCGGTTTTCAGCGTTGAGGAAGTCTGGGGTTTGAGATCCTGGTTGTACAAAACGTCGGGGTAAAAACTCTCCAGTTCCTTATCCGTCGGATTTTTAAAGTTCATTTCCCATGAGGCGAACAGGGTAATACCATGCAATATTTTGTAATTCAGCCCGATTTCGGGAGTAACAGCCTGGTAATGCTTCGTATCGGAACGCGCAGGCAACGACTCTTCGGCTACACTGTAAACCACATGATCATACCTGCCTTTCAGGACAAGAAAGAGCTTTCTCTCAACCAGTTCAAAATTCCCGGCCACATGGCAGGAGGAGGAACTGGTCTTTTCAACTTCGATCTGCTCGAGGTTATCGCTTTTCTGACCGGCCATGTTATCATATTCCTCTTTCCGTTCAGGCTGGTACAGCAGGTTGCCGCCTATCGAAAATTCGTTGGTCCGGTCCCACATCCTGAAGTGGCAAACATACCTGGCTGTCAGCCCCATTACATATCTTGTAGTTATTTTGAACTCATTGGTAACCCGTTCGAAATATTCGATCTGGCCATTTCCGGAGACTTCAATTTTCTGGTTGAGGGACTTGCCGAACCTGGCCTCATATTTTACCTCAGCCTGCCCCTTTTGCGTGACCCTCTTTTCGTCGCGGTTGATGGCCCGGGGATCGGCCTGGAAACAGGCGGAATCAAACTCCTTTTTTGTAAGCGAACCCGGCCGCCTTGTTTGTCCGTCGATATAATGGCCCATAACCTGGAAAGTGGTGTTGGCGGAGGGAGCAGATTCGAATTTCAGATCAACGTTGTGTGAATAATCGCTGCTGTGAACCCGGTAACCGTCGAAATTCCGGTAGCTGTAACTTGTCATGAGCCTGGAAGTATTGATCCCTGTAGCCGCACGGATTCCATCGATAAACAACCCGTATGAACCGAACTGGTTGAACTGGATGATGGAATCGCCGCTTGCCGGACCAGCCGTGCCTTGTGAAAGAGTAACCGCATCAGAAGGCGAAGCATTTGCGGGAAAGGCGCTGATCTCCCGGGGAAAAAACGACATCCCCAGGATGAATGCAGCGGAGAGGCCTCCAATCTTTCTACAAATACCTTTCATGCTTCCGTAAATGAATATGTTCAAACAAAATGGCCTTCCTGCCCACGGTTCAAAATTAAAAATAATTCAGCAGCCTGACCAGGTAAAATTTAGGAGAACGATCGATTGCCACACATTTATTTTGCCCTGATTTAAGGAAAAATATATACTTTTGGCCGTCATGCAAAAAGATATTCTCCAGCAATTTACCGACCTGTTTGATCATGCTCCCTTTGGCTATATCTCAGTCGATCGGGTCGGCCGGGTCATACTGATCAACCATGCTGCCTGCTCAGTACTGGGAATTGATGCAACCGTCGTGAAAAACCATCCGTTTCAATCAATGCTGAACAGTGCCGACAGCGACACTTTCCGCAGTGTACTGTCTGAGGCATTTATTTCCAACAGGAAGGTCGTCAGGGAGTTTTCACTGCCAAACGCCGGTAATGAGATCTGTATCCGCATGGAAGCCATCGCTTTACCCGGAGACGAAACATGTAAAATTGCCATTATTGATATTTCCGAAAAAAAATTGGCCCAGGATGCACTTTCGGGGAGCGAAGAAAAATACAAGATGCTCGTTGAGATGGCGGTTGATGCGTTTTTTCAGGGGGATCGGCATGGAGGGTTCATCACAGTCAACAACAAAGCCGTAGAGATGACTGGTTATTCAAGGGAAGAACTGCTGAAAATGAATATCCGGGAACTGTTTTCTGAAGATAATCTTTTTGCCAAACCCCTGAGATATGACCTGCTGGCAAAGGGACTGACCATGATCACTGAAAGAACCCTGATCAGCAAATCCGGGCAGCAAATCCTGGTTGAAATGAATTCGAAGGAAATGCCTGACGGAACCTACCAGTCCTTTTTCAGGGATATTACTGAACGAAAAGGAGCTGAAATAAAGATCACGGAATCGGAACAGAAATACAGGAACCTCCATATGAGCATGATGGACGGGTATGTCATGTCCGACATGCTGGGCCGGATCAGGGAAAGCAACGAGGCATACCAGCACATGGTCGGGTACCCGGCAGAGGAGCTCCACAACCTGAATTACCGTGATCTTACACCTGAAAAATGGCATGCATTTGAACAAAAAATCGTCGAAGAGCAAATCCTGGTCAACGGGGCCTCCCAGGTATACCAGAAGGAGTACATAAATAAAAACAGCACCATCTTCCCTGTTGAACTTCGTACATTCCTGGTGAGGAATGCAGACGGAGAAGCTGTCGGGATGTGGGCCATCGTACGCGAAATAACCGAAAGAAAACAAGCCGAAGAAGCGCTTCTTCGCTCGGAAATCCAATACCGGGATACCATTGATTCGCTCCCCGACTGGATTTACGTGGTTGATGCCCGGTTTAACATCGTTATGTGCAACGCAGCCCTGAAACAGGAACTGGTCAGACTGGGATTAAACCCCGCCTGCACCGGTGAAATGATAAGATCGGGGTTCCCGTTTATCAGCGAACAAACCATTGCCGGGACCGAAAAGGTATTTCGTACCGGGGAGGTTGCTGTATGCGGACAGAAGTTCAGAAGGGGCGATAAAATAATCCAGGTGGAGACCACGGTGGTCCCGATTTTAAAGGAAAGCAAGATTGAGAAGGTAATCCTGGTAATCCGCGATCGTTCAAAGGAGAAGGAGATCGAAGAGTTGAAACGCCGCAACACCGAACAGAAGGAGGTACTGCTCAGGGAGATCCACCACCGGGTTAAAAACAACCTGGCCATTGTTATCAGCCTCCTAAACTTTCAACTCCGGAACACCTCCAACGAGGAGATCACCCGTATGATCATCGACATCCAAACCCGGATTCGTTCGATGGCGCTGATCCATGAACATCTTTACCGCTCAGAGAATCTCGACCGGATCACCCTTGCATCGTACATTGAATCGCTTTCGTTCATGATCCTGACCACCTTCAGCGGACACCGCGCCAAACTCGAGATGCATCTTGATCCCATCGATGTAAGCATCCAGGCAGCACTGCCCATCGGCCTCATCGTGAATGAACTGCTCACCAACGCCTTCAAATACGCATTTCCCGATAGCACCGAAGGAACAATCCATGTTCAGCTTACCGGAGATGAGCAGTGCATGTGCCAGCTGGTTGTGGAGGATAACGGGATCGGACTTCCGGCAAGCTCGACCCTGAATTCTGAAAAATCGCTGGGACTATACATTGTCGGCCTGCTCGTGGAACAACTTGAGGGAACCGTGGAAATTGCCAGGGAACATGGCACCTCATTCCGCATCCGATTCCGGAATTTACTCGCTAAACAAGAGAGTCAACTTTAAAAATCCTTTTATCTCTGGCTGCAGATAACAAAAAAGGCTTCCCTTCGTTTATATTTTTATCCTTCATTTCCCATTAAAAGCCCTGATCCCATGATGAACAAAAAGATCATTTTTATTATATTTTTCTCCTTTCTGTTTTCCTTCGGCTCCCGCAGCCAGATCCTCGAGGGTGCCATGAAACTGGTCAGCCCGGGAAAAACCGGCCTGACTGAAAAAGATGCAGCAGATGGCATCAGGGAAGCCCTTATTAAGGGGACCGGTGAAAGTGTGGCGCTCGTTTCGAAAATGGATGGTTATTTCAAGAACCCTGAAATCAAGATTCCCTTTCCGCCATCGGCCAGGGAGATTGAAACAAAACTGAGAGCCATCGGCCTGGGCAGCCAGGTCGATGAGGCCATTGTTGCCATCAACCGTGCCGCGGAAGATGCAGCGAAAGAGGCTGAGCCGATTTTCGTGGCAGCCGTGCAGAAAATGACCATCTCCGATGCACTGCATATTGTAAGCGGCCAGCAGGACGCCGCTACCCATTATCTTTCAGGTGCAACCACCCCCGACCTGAAAGTTAAGTTCACCCCGGTAATTAAAGCTTCCCTCGACAGGGTGAATGCCACAAAATACTGGGCCGACCTGGTCAAAGCCTACAACAAGATCCCATTCGTTTCCAAACAAAATCCCGACCTTACCGCATATTGTACCGACAAGGCCATCAGCGGCCTGTTTATCATGATCGCGAAGGAGGAGGTGAAGATCAGGCAGAATCCGGCTGCCCGCACATCGGAGTTGCTGAAAAAGGTTTTCGGCACCAGATAATTGTTGATTATGACAGATTTATTCAGTGGGATCACCCGGTGTCTGCTGGTCCAGACAAAATTTTCCGATTTAAGTTTCTGGAATTACCAGGATGTTTGCAGGATCGTAGGCAAAAAATACCCGGCGGCCCCGCTCGGGCTGCTTACCGTTGCAGCCATCTTGCCCCAGCATTGGAAGTTCCGGCTGATCGATGAAAATGTTGAGCCCCTGCTCGATGAACACCTGCATGAAGCCGACCTTGTTTGCATCGGTGGGATGCTCCCCCAGCAGAACAGCATGCTTGAACTTATCGGGCGGGCTCATGCCATGAACTGCACCGTGGTCATGGGCGGACCGGATCCCACCTCTCAGCCGGAGCTATACAGGGAGGCCGATTTCCTGGTACTCGGCGAAGGCGAGATCACCATCCCGATGTTTCTCGATGACCTGAAAAAAGGAGCATCCGGAGGAACTTATGTTTCCGCCGAAAAAGCCGATATGCAAAAGGCGGTTGTTCCCCGTTACGACCTGATCAGGTTCAGCGATTACATCATGATCGGGCTGCAGTTTATCAGGGGCTGTCCCTTTAACTGTGAATTTTGCGATGTCATCGAACTTTACGGCCGCATCCCAAGGTTTAAAACAAACGAACAGGTAATCAGGGAACTCCAGGCGCTCTACGACCTGGGTTACCGCGGTCACATTGACATGGTGGATGATAATTTTATCGGGAATAAGAAAAAGGTGAAGGAACTGCTCAGGGAGATGATCGCCTGGACCAGGGCGCGCAAATACCCCTTCTACTTCACCACCGAAGCCTCGGTAAACCTTGCCGACGATGATGAACTCCTGCAGCTGATGAAAGATGCGGATTTCAGGTACGTTTTCCTCGGGATTGAAACCCCTGATAACGAAACGCTCCTGCTCAACAAAAAAACCCAGAACGTCAACAAACCGATCACCGAAGCGGTCCTGAAGATCCTCTCGTACGGGATGGTGAGTAACGGCGGTTACATCATGGGATTTGACAGCGACCGCACCACGATTGCCGGGCAGATGATCACCTCCATCCAGGATTCCGGGATCTGCATGGCCATGATCGGGCTGTTGTACGCCCTACCAAATACCCAACTCACCCGCAGACTGGAGGAGGAAAAAAGATTGTTTCACCGCACCTCTCAATCGTTGGGGTCGGGCGATATCGACCAGATGACCAGCGGACTGAATTTCCTGACCCTCAGGTCGCGGGTTGACATGCTCCGCGGATACATCGAGGTGATCGAAACTATTTTCAAACCATCCAACTATTACCACCGGGTGGTTTATACCGGGCTTAACGTCAAACCCGAATACAAGCACAAACCCGATTTTAAAACCTGGCTGGTTTACATGCGTTCCTTTCTGAAGGTATGCAGAAGCGCCGGGTTTTCAAGAGAAACCGGGTGGCTTTACTGGAAAATGTTCTTTACCGTCATCTCCAGGAACCCGAAAGGGATCGAACCAGCGGTGAATCTCGCCGCCATGTTCATCCATTTCAACAAGCAAAAGGCCTACATCGTTTCCGTTACTCAAAGACTGGCCGAAGAAATCGAAAAAATGGGGGAAGCAGCCTTTAATGAACGGATGATGGGGGAGTGACCGGGGGTTTGCACTCTGCATCAAGTGATCCAACCAATTCAGCCATCAGTGCAAGCAGTTTTTTTGACTTTGCCGTTCCCAGCATCTTCTCAAATTCAGCAGCAAGCAGTTTATTGGCCTCCCACATCTTCATCAGCACTTCACCGCCACTGTCGGTCAGCGTGATGATGTTGCAGCGGCTGTCGTGTTCGTTCGGATCAATCACGATGAGTTCATAGGCCAGCATTTCCTTTACAAGTTTGCTCATCGCCTGCTTTGAAACCTTGGCACGCCGCGCCATTTCGCTGTTCGACACGCCATCCAACCCGATGGTGAACAACAGGTGAATATGGCTGGGTCCCAGTTGCTTGGACCCGATTTTAGGCCACCGTGTGTCAGCAGAAATAACCATATACCGGTATAAAAAATAAATCTGGCGTCCGAAACTTTCTTCTTTTGAAAGACTCCGGGCAAGGATTTTTTTTCTTACGGATTTCGAAAGCATTGAAAATAAATTTAAAAAATTTAGTCAACCAAATTGTCGATATTTCGTCAACTTGGTTTACTTTTGCAAAAATATAAAAAAGAATTTACATGAACACCGAATTCAAAGAAGAACAGAAACCAGGAAAAAAAATACTCCCCCGCATCATTATCGGCACTGTTGTTTTGATAGGGTTGCTTTACCTGGCAAAGGAGGTCTGGTATGCCTTTCATCATGAAGAGACCGACAATGCACAGGTTGAAATGAGACTTGTTCCAATCCTTTCAAGGGTTTCGGGGTACGTTGATAAAATATATGTTGATGATTATTCCAATGTCACGCGCGGACAGTTGCTGATGGTGGTTGATTCTTCAGAACTGGTGTTGCAGCTGAAGGAGATGCAGGCTGATTTTAACCAGTCGCTTTCCGACATTGAAAATGCAAAAGCCTCGCTCACCAGCGCCGAAGCTACGCTTGCCTTTGCCAGGGGAAACCTGGAGGTAATCAGGATGAAGCAGGCAAAAAACACCAGCGACCTGGCCCGCGATAACAAGCTTTACGCGGGAAATGCCATCACCAAACGCCAGCTTGACGACAGCCAGTCGAATGCAGATGTCACCGCCAAACAGCTTGAAGCAAGCCAGATGGATGTAAAGGTTGCCGAAACGAAACTTGAAGTACTCAGGTCGCTGGTTAACAAGGCACAGTCGCAGGCCGACATCAAGCAGGCACGTATTGACCAGCAGAAACTAAAGCTCACCTATTGCCGGATTTATGCCATTGCCGACGGAAAGCTGGGCAAGCGAAATGTTGACGAGGGACAGTTCATTCAATCGGGAGCGCCGCTCTTTACCATCGTGAACAACCAGAGCCAGTGGGTGGTGGCAAATTTCAAGGAAAACCAGTTAAAAAACATCCATGTCGGGCAACTGGTACAGATCAGGATTGACGGATTTTCCAGCATCGATGTGCAGGGAAAAGTGATTTCGATGTCGGAAGCGACCGGGGCCAGGTTTTCGCTCCTCCCTCCCGATAATGCAACAGGAAATTTTGTCAAGGTGACGCAACGGGTCCCGGTGAGGATCGAAATCATCGATGCTGCAAAATACAAAGATATCCTGCGGGCCGGGATCAGTGTAATTGTTTCGGTACCTATCTGACACGATCAATGACGACCCTCACCAGAGCAGCAAAAATCATTATTGCAGTAACGACCATTTCGGCGGCCATCATGGAGCTGATCGACACTTCCATTGTGAATGTCGCCCTGAACCAGATGGCCGGGAACCTGGGTGCTTCCATCGAAGATATCGCCTGGGTGATAACCTCCTACGCCATCGCCAACGTGATCATCATCCCGATGACGGGATTCCTGGCCGCCTATTTCGGCCGCCGCCGCTATTACATGGCGTCCATTATTATTTTTACCATCGCATCGGTTTTCTGCGGATTGTCAACCTCCTTATGGCAGATCGTGCTGTGGCGCTTCGTCCAGGGGCTTGGTGGCGGCGGACTGCTGTCGACCTCGCAATCGATCCTTTTCGAGACCTTCCCTGGGAAACAACGCGGCCTTGCCGCCGCCTTGTTCGGCATGGGCATCGTAATGGGCCCGACGCTCGGACCTACCCTCGGCGGGATCATCATCGACAGCTATTCCTGGCCGTTGATTTTCTATATCAATGTTCCGTTCGGGATTGTTGCAAGCCTGCTTACCTACCGGTTTATACCGCATGAATACGACATCTCGGTAAAACCAAAGATCGACTGGTCGGGGATTTTCCTGCTCACTGTCGGCATCGGTGCACTGCAATATGTGCTTGAACGCGGTGAAACCGAAGACTGGTTCGATTCACGGCTGATCATCTGGCTTACCGTTGTGGCAGTGGTGGGGCTCGTCACCTTTATCTGGTGGGAACTGCGGCAAAAGCAACCCGTGGTGAACCTGCGCATTTTAAAAGACTGGAACCTGTCGTTAACCACCCTGCTCACCTTCATTGTCGGGTTTATCCTGTTTACCTCGGTATTCGTATTCCCGCTGATGTTACAACGGGTGCTTGGTTATACGGCCTATGAAACCGGCCTGACCCTGTTGCCGGCTTCGATCCTGTCGCTGGTGTTCATGCCCTTTATCGGCAAGATGCTGCAGGCAGGCACCCAGCCAAAAGTTTTCGTGACCATCGGGTTCATCACCCTGATGGGGTTCGGGATTTTAATGTCGCGGGCCGATCTGAATGTCTCTTCCGGGTTTTTCGCCCTGCCATTGATGATCCGGGGCGCGGGGCTGGCCTGTCTCATGGTGCCCCTCAATGCCATGGCCGTGGCCGGGCTGAAACCAAGGGACATCCCGCAGGGCGTGGCCCTCAACAACATGATGCGCCAGCTGGGAGGTTCCTTCGGGATCGCCATCATCAACAATTATATCGCCCACCGGGTTGCCGTTCACAGGATGGACCTGGTCAGCAACATCTACAGCGGGAGCAACCAGTTCGCCGAGCGTTACAACCAGATATCCCAGGGGCTCCAGTCAAAGCTCCCGGTAACGGCGAACCTGCCGCAGCAGACTTACAAACTGATCGAACTTTCGATCATGAAGCAAACCTTCATGTTGAGTTACCTCGACGCTTTTCTCTATGCAACCCTGTTCATTCTCATTGCCTTTCCCCTGATCTTTCTTACAAAAAACAGGAAGATCGGCGGGGAGGAGATCAAGATGGCGGGGGAAGCGCATTGACGTGGGACGAGGGACGAGGGACGAGGGACGAAGGACGTGGGACGAAGGACGTGGGGAATTAAAAATTACGAATTAAAAATTGGGTTGAATGAGAGCGTTATTTTTTGTTTTTGGGTTTTTGTTTTTGCAGGGATTTTTAGCTGCACAGGAAGTTGTTGTTCCTGCTTCGCTGAAACAGCTTGTGGAACTTTCGTACGGTAAATATCCGAGGGTGGGGGAAATGGCTGAAATAGTCAGCATGAATGAGGTAAAGGTGAGTATGGGAAAGGCCGGGTATCTGCCGGTCGCGGGAGGGGATTTGTCGTACCGCCGCCAGTATCCTACCCCGTCCATCCAGTTCCCGGAGGGGCAGGGAAAATACATGGATGTCAGATTCCTGCCGGCCGACAATTACAATGCCTCGGTAAGCATTGCCCAGCCGCTGATCGACCTGAGGACGCCGGCAACGGTGAACAAGGCAAAAAGCGACCTTGTAACCTCAAAGGACAATCTTGAAAATTTCAAGATCCAGCTGGCATACCAGGTAGCGCAGATCTACTATTCAATCATTTTCCTCAATAAAAGCCTGCTTGTCCAGCAGGACCAGATCAGGCTGCTTCAATCTACATTGCAGCAGATCGGAGTGAAGGTGAACAACGGCGATGCCCTGATTTACGACCTTGTGTCAACGCAGGTAAAATATACCAATGCCGAAAATTTCTATACCGATCTTACGACCCAGCTCGACAAACAGTACAACATGCTTGACATGCTCACGGGCAAGAGTGGAACGGCTTATCTGACCGATACCATCGTAAGCCAGGCAACCTTTAAGCTGGCTACCGATTCGATCATGACCCTGGCCCTGAAGAACAACCCTGAGATCAGGATTGCCGGGGATAAAATCAATGCTGCTTCCTGGGATATTGTTTCGGCCGGCCGCATGCATCTGCCCGTGATGAACCTGGTCGCGGGCCTTGGCTTTAAAAATGGCTTCATGCCAGCCATCGACGCCATGACCTTCAATTACTACGCAGGGGTTGGCATTTCCATCCCGATCCTATCGGCCTCCCGGCCCGGTTTGCAGAAAAAACTGGCCACCATCAGCTACAATGCTTCCAAACTCGCGTTGGAAACCCAGAAAGCAACGTTGAACAAGGATGTGCTGAATGCACTGGACGACATTCAGAAAAACCGGAAAAAACTGGCCAGTGCCGACACCCTGATCAGGCAGGCCCAGCTGGCCATGGATCTTGCAAACGACCGTTATAAATATGGGGTGATCACCAACCTCGACCTGCTCACCTCCCTGACCAATTTCAAAGATGCCCAGCTCAGCCGCCTCCAGTTCGACTACAATCTGCTGCTCTCGCGGATGGAATTGTGCCGGCTTGCCGGGATAAAATTGTAGCGTAGAAATCGCGGAAAGAATTCCGTAAACGGACCTATACCAGGAAAACAGCCACCAGGGTGAGCAATACCATGAAAACCGGCAGGGCCACAATCAGGTAGAGCAGCGAAAGCAGGGATAACTTTCCCAGACTTCGCCCGGTCCGTTCGCCGTAATAACGTTTTAACGCGAAGAAGAGGTAGGCCAGAAATATTGCAACGAGGATCAGCAGGTTCACCTCCACCACAAACCCGATCAGCAGGGTGACTGTCAGCGCCAGGAAAATGAATGCATGCAGATGCAGTGAAAAGATAAGATGTTCGTAGTAGAGCCGTTGGGTTCTGCGGTAAACCAGTTTCAGCAGCAGGGCAAAGACCGGGATCAGGAGAAAGATCATTTTTGAAGCGGTATGTTCCAACGTGGTGGTAAACGATTTTTCCGCGTATAGGATGATTTTCAGTCCCTGCCGGATAAACAATTTTATAACAGTTCCGTATTGGGGCCAACGCTTATTTACATAGGCTTTCAGGCCGATGTTGTCGATCTCCCTGCGCATCGAATCCCGTCCGGTCACGGTCACCGGTACTCCGTCGATAGAATATTTTTTTTGGTCGATGGAATATTTTTTTTGTTGGACAAGGCCGGTTTGTTGCGCCTGTTCCGGAAATGCCGCACTCGTTGTTCTCTCCTGGTCCTGGTTCGGCTCACCGCCAAGAGGCAGCAGAAGGAAATAGATCACGCTGATCACCAGGAAGAGCTTGAATGGTTCCACATAGGTCTTCCGCTTTCCGTCCATGAATTCCGCGGTCAATTTTCCCGGTTTGACCAGCAGTGGTATGATCGTCCTGAAGAATTTGGAATCGAAATGGAAATAATCGAAGAACGACTCCCCGATCAGGTGGCGGAACGACATATCTTCCTTTTCAATTCGCTTTTGTCCGCACTGCGGGCAATAAAGATCACCGCTTCCTAGATGAGCGGCACAGTTAAGGCAGGGACCGGGCAGGTGATGTGGTTTAACCACCTCAGATTTTGCCGGTTTCTTTCTGACCAGGCTTTTCATGTAATAATTTCTGATTTTTCAGGGCCAAATGTAATAAAAACCTTGGGAAGGACTTTGTATAAAAGCCAAAAATTTGATTTTCAGAATAATGCAACCACAAAGGCGAAGAAGGATGTCACGAAAGTATTATTCCGATCTTCAGGACTTCAGAATATATTGTATTTTTGTTTATTCCGTTTGTTAAAAGATTCAACGACTTTTCACCTTTTAATCATAAAAACCGCTGATTATGAAAACAAAACTGACCTTCCTGATCGGGTTCATGGTGTTCGGGCTCCCGGCCCTGCTTTCGGCACAATGGTACATGGGTGCACACATGAAGCCCGAGATTATTGAAAAATACGGGACAAAAGTATTCGATGCCCCGAAAGATTCGGTGTACAAAGCCGTAAAGGCGATCATGATCGAGCAGGATTTTGGCATCGGGATCGAGAAACCTGAGAAGGGAGAGATCAAGACCAAGAGGAAAATCCTCTCGGCCTATGGGGATGCCCATTCGGCAGCTTTTTATTACAAGCAGTACGTGATAAAGATCGAAGAAAAAGAGCCGGGAAAAACCACGGTGGTCATGACCCCGAGACTGTTCCACCAGGAGACCGATATTTCAGACAAGGCCTGCTGGGTGATCAAAGGCAAAGCGGGAGAGATAAAACTCTGGGAATCCCTGTTCAAGGAGATCCAGGAACAGCTGTAGCGCCTGCATTTTCAATACGCCTTTGCAGCCTGATCCTTTAAAGTACAGAAAAATGAAAAAACCAGATTCCAGGCACCACCTTATGGTTGTGCTCTTTATTCTTTTTGCATTTGCAGACTATTCCTGCGCCCAGCCCCCGAAGTTCAGCTTTAACAAGTATGCCGGTACCAAAGGCGATACGCTGCGTTACCGGCTGCTCTATCCAGATTACGACACCCTGCGCAGGTATCCCCTGGTGATCTTCCTGCATGGGTCGGGCGAACGGGGAAATGACAACGATGCGCAGCTTAAATGGGGCGTCATGAATTTTGCCACCGACCAGGCGATGGTGATGCACCCCGCCCTTGTCGTCGCGCCTCAGTGCCCCGACGGGCAGGACTGGGCAAATATCAGCGAAAATGAAAAAACCAGGGAAATTACCCTGAAAAATTCCCCTACCCGGCCCATGGAACTCGTCATCGAACTCATTCACAACCTGGTAAATACGATGCCCGTTGACTCAAACCGCATCTATATCACGGGACTTTCCATGGGTGGCTATGGCACCTGGGAAGCGATTGAACGGTACCCGAACCTGTTTGCCGCGGCGGTACCGGTTTGCGGGGGCGGCGACGCGACCAGGGTAGTGCAGATCGCACATATTCCCACCTGGATCTTCCATGGATCGGAGGATTCAGCAGTGAACCCCCAATATGCGACCGATATGGCCACGGCGCTGATCAAAGCCGGGGCTCATCCCGGGTTGACGATGTACCCCGGAACAGGTCATTTCTCATGGCTCGCTGCCTACAGCGACCCGCTCATGCTGGAGTGGATGTTCAGGCAGCATAAATAAGCCGTAATAGTTATGTTTTTCCTTCGCCTGCCAAAATAATAAACACTAATTTTGTTATTTGATAATAAACACCACGCCATGGAAGAAATAGAAGTTCCGACGGAACTGCTCCAGGAAAAAATGAAGGAACAAGCCCTTGAAAACGAGGAAAAATGGATCATGAAAGTGGCCCTCACGGCAGCCATCCTGGCCGTGTTTGCCGCCATTGCCGCTTTGCTGGCGGGCCATTATGCGAATGAGGCAATGATCGAACAACTCAAGGCCTCTGACCAGTGGGCCTTTTACCAGGCAAAGGGGATCAAATTTGTGGTGCTTGACACCAAGATCGACCTGATGAAACAGATGGGTGAAGAAGCAAAACCCGAAGACCTGGAAAAAGCCGCCAAATATAAGGAAGAACAGAAAGAAATTGACAAGGTTGCCCGTGAGAAGCAAACCATTTCGGAAGAAGACCTGGTACTCCACAACAAACTTGCAAGGGGCGTAACCGTTTTCCAGGTTGCCATTGCCATTTGTGCCATCTCAGCGCTCACAAAGCGGAAATTGCTGTGGTACGGCAGCATGTCGCTGGGAATTCTAGGTATCCTGCTAATGTGCCTGGTGTTCATTTAATCGAAGGCGCACTTCATTCATTAGCCGGTAAAGTAAAATAAAAGGTGGCGCCTTTTCCTTCCTCACTTTCTGCCCATATCCTGCCGCCATGTTTTTCGATGAAATCCCTGCATATTATTAAACCCAGGCCGGTCGACGGTTCCCCATCCGTTCCCTTGCGGTTTACCTGGTTATCGAGAAGGAACAGGTTTTCAAGGATAAGTGTGTTCATCCCGATGCCGGTGTCGGTTATTGAGATCTGAACAAAATTGCCGGGTAACAATTTTGCATTTATTACTATCATCCCGTTTGCCGGTGTAAACTTGACTGCATTGAAAACCAGGTTTCGCACCACGCTTTTAAACATCTGTTCATCGGCCAGTACAACCAGGTCTTTAGAAACATTACTAATAATCCGGATATTCTTTTTCTCTGATGCTTCGTGAACCAGTTCAATCCCTGATACAATGCCTTGTGAAAGTACAAAAGAAACAGGATTGAAACTGATCTGCCCGCGTTGCATGCGCGACCATTCAAGCAGGTTTTCAAGCAGGGTGTAGAGTCGTGTAACAGAGTTTCTTAATGTTGCCGCAATTTTTTGGATATCCTCCGATGTAAGGGAAGGCAGGTCTTCAACCAGCATTTGCGAAAAACCGAGCAGGCTGTTGAACGGGTTGCGCAGGTCATGGGCAATGATGGAGAAGAACTTATCCTTTTCGGCATTCAGCTTAATGAGATCCTTGTTTATGAGTTTGATCTCCTGCTCGGCCTTTTTGATTTCAGTGATGTCATGAACCAGGGTAAACCGGTATTGCTGATCCTGCACGAATATGTTTTCGGCCGAAAGCAGCACGTGCTTTATTACACCGTGTTTGCCCTTCAGCCTGGCTTCGACATTGGTCACCTTTCCGTTACTGCCGGCGTTCTGTAATATGGTCATCCTGGTTTCGGCATCAATAATACCCATCTCCAGGGATGTCTTCCCAATTACTTCCTCCTTTGCATATCCGAACAACCTGCAAAAGGCATCATTGACCTCGATGTATTTCAGGGTATTAATATCGCTTAACCCGCAAGCCGAAGGATTCAGAAAAAATAATTTTGAAAATTTTTCTTCCGAGAATTTAATTTTTGAAATGTCTTTGCTAACACCGAAAATTACCGGTTTGCTATCCCAGAACCCACTTGAAACCCTTGTTTCGACCGGGATTTGTACGCCTGTTTTTGTTATCAGGGGTACCGGGCAAAACTCGGTTACACCAGCCAGCATTTCGCCGACAATCCTGCCTGCCTCCTCACGTCGTTCAGGAGGATGAACCATCAGAACCGATTGACCTGCCAGTTCTTCGCTGCTGTATCCTAGCCGGTCTATGACCGATTTATTGGTATGGATGATATTGCCTTGCGTATCCAGTACAAACAGGAGTTCATCAATGGTGTTAAAAAAGGCCTCATAATTATTTCTTGTCTGTTCCAGGAATTCTTCGGCGCGTTTACGCCCGCTGATATCCCGTGCAGCATTATAGAGGTAATTCCGGCCTTCCAGTTTTACGCTCACCGCGTTGATCTCAACATCGTAACATGTGCCATCTTTCCGTCGATGCCTTGTGTCGAAAACTGCCGGCTGCTTGAAAAGTTCATCAATTTTTGCCTGCAGCTGGTCGTCTGACCAGTTCATATCCCAGTCCCTGACGTTAAGTTTAAGCATCTCGTCGCGCGTATACCCAAGCATTTGGCAGAAAGCCGGATTTGCTTCCACAACATTTCCCACTTCGTCAAGAACGTGAATTCCGTCGGTGGCAGTCTGGAGCAGGGTGAGGTTGCGTAAGGCCATTGCCTTAACGGCATCCTCTGCGTGTTTCCGTTTGGTGATGTTGGCAAAGGTTCCTACGATTCCTTCTAACTCCCCCTGGCTGTTTAACATGGGTGTGGCGCTGACGCTGATCCATGAAACAATTCTGTCGGGGCGGCAAACGCCCATCACCATGTCTTTCACCGGTTGCTTTTCCGTCATGGCCCGCGGGCCTGCCATTTCCGCGGGAGGCATAAGCGACCCGTCAACCCTGAGGATGGCCCAGTCGGGCGAAGTATAATGCCGGCCTTCGATCCCCGAACGGCTGATCCCCAGGATATGCTCGGCAGCCAGGTTGGCCTTTACGATCTTACCGTCAGGGTTGATTAGGATAACCCCTTCGTCCATGGTGTCGAACAAACTTTGAAGGCGGGTTTCACTCTCCTTCAACTCCTTTTCAACCTGCTTGCGGCTGGTGATATCGCTGATGCTCCCGATACGGGCGATGGGTTTACCCGACTCATTTCTGAATAGGTGCGACTTGTTATGAAACCAGCGGTACCCGCCGTCCTTATGCCTGAAACGATAATCCACCTGATATTCGTTTGCAGCATCGCCGGCCCTGGCTTTTTCCCAGGCTTCCATCAATTTCTGCCTGTCATCGGGATGAATCTTCTCCATAAGATCTTCAACCGACATGGTGAGAATCTCATCCAGGGCAAAACCCGTAAGTTGCGAATAAACCGGGCTCATGTAATCATACCTGTTGGTCTGCAGGTCGCTTTTATAGGTTGCATCCAGCGAATTTTCAAGTACCTCCCTCAAACGTTCTTCGCTGCGCATGAGGGCCTTCTCCGATTTTTTTCGCTCGGTTATTTCCCGGATAATCAACTGGACGGCAGGCTTATTTTCATACCTGACTGCCAGTGCAACGACTTCAGCTTCTACCTCAGAGCCATCAAGTCGTATAAATTTTTCTTCCGCAAGGGGTAAAACAACACCTTCTCCCGTGGCTTTCTGCATTCGCTCCATGACCAAGGAACGGCTGTCGGGATGGACAAACCCGAGTACAGGCTTCCCAATCAATACACCTTGATCGGCTGCGGCCAGCAACCGAAGGCTTTCCCTGTTGGCAAATACGATTTTCCCATCCACGTAAATGAAAATCGCATCAGGTGAATTGTCAACCAACTGCCGGTACTTTTCTTCATTTTCCTTTAAAGCGATTTCGGCCTCCCTCCTCCAGGTGATGTCGCGGCTGTATATCGAGAGTCCGGCCACCGTTCCTGAATCATCCAGGATGGGATGCAGGTGATTTACCATGCAACGACCATTCCGTTCATCATCAAAACTTATATGCCGGCCTGTTGCCAATGCTTGTTCAATGTAAGGGCGACGTGTCGCCACCACATCAGGAGGAAGGATATCATACACTTTTTTTCCGATGAGTTCTTTGGAAGGGCTTCCCAGGCGTGTGGCGGCAACATCATTCAGGGCGATGATTGTGCTGTCCGCTTCCAGCAGAAAAATCGATTCATCCGTGGCATTGAAAATCGCCCGTAAAATGCGTTCACGCTCCTGCAGGGTGGCTTCGACACGCTTACGGTCGGTGATATCATGGGCAACATGAATTGAGCCGGTTTGGTTACCTTCCTTGTCAATCAATGGCTTTACCGTTACAGAAAACCATCCCTGAAACTGTTCCAGGAAAAATTCAGCCTTGTGTTCCCGATGATCCTCACTGAATTTCCTGCATGGACACGATTTGGGCATCTCATTCTGACGGTGCATCAGGCTGAAACACTTCGTTCCAATAATTGATTCAACCGTAACCCCCAAACGATCCGCTGCAGTCTGATTAACATTGACAATGTTTAGGTCATTGTCAAGGATAAAAATCAGGTCAGGCGAAATGTTGAAAATATATTCAAAATCTGTACCAGGGTTCAGCTTCTGAGGCAAGGTGTTCATCTGCCAATATTTGACTGTAGGAATTATTTATTTGATAACCAGCAAATATAGCAAAATTGTTAATAATGTGTCAGGATAAATCTTTGTTCAAATGGAACCACATAATAATGTTGACCAAGCAATTAATAATTATTAATTTTTAAGGTGCCGCGAGGTACTTTTCCTTTAACTCGTCATAAACAGTAATCAGGCTTGTAGCCGCGCCGGCCTGGTCGAACAGGCCGATCCTCCAGCCAAGGGGTTCCCATATGCAGGCACCTTTTCCCGCATTGCCGGGAAGGCCGAATACGATGTCGTGTACCTCCCGTTTATAATCGGAGTATTCGACAACATTCACCGGCTTGTTGTAGCGTTTTGCCAAACTGGCAAGATTGCTGCCCAGATCTTCGAGGGTGCCGTGCCAGCGCGGATAATAGGAGAGCCCAATGATATCGAAGCGGACTCCGCGCGCGATCATGTTGTCGAGCCAGAAAACCGACTCGTCGTGCTGGCCCCCGAGCGCCAGATGCATCATAACCGGGATGCCGGCATCAACGGCCTCTATGCCCGAGACAGCAGCTTTAAGTAAAAATGCGAGTTGGTCAGGATTGCCGACATGGCCGTCGGGCCACAGGATCCCGTGGTTGATCTCGTTCCCCACCTGGATCATGTCGGGCAGGGTTCCCTGTTGTTTCAGGGCGAGCAGCACGCGGATGGTGTATGCCCTTACCGAATCCTGCAGCGTTTTGAAATCAAGGGCTGCCCATGCTTCCGGCTTGTTTTGCTGCTGCGGGTCGGCCCAGTAGTCGCTGTAATGAAAATCGAGCAGCAGTTTCATCCCGGCGTTCCTGATCCGCTGTGCCATGGCGAGGGTTTGATTTAACCCGCAATAGCCCGTACCAGGCGAATAGCCGTATTTGGTCTCCGGGTTGACGAATATCCTCAAACGGATATAGTTGAACCCATGATCGCGGAGCAGTTTAATGGCATCCTTCTCCTGGCCGCTGTCAAAAAATTTTCTTCCCTGGGCTTCTATTTGTGGCAGGAAGGAGATATCGGCGCCGATCATCTTTTCGATGGGTTTGGCGGTTGGGGGCAACTGGTCAGGCTTCGGTTTCATCATGACAAAGCCGGCCGGGAGCGTATGTATCTCGTGCGATCCGGGCCACAGCTTTCCCGACTGCGCTTCAACCTTTACCTTGTCGGGTTTGGTGCCTGCGATAAACACGAGGTTGCAGGTTCCTTTCGCCAGGAGGCATTCGGCATATTGCTTCCCGGTCTTATCCGTGTGCATGGCCATGCTTTTTCCTTCGGGGGTCGCGACTTTCCCGTCGCCGGTGATATAAATCCGGATGGTATCGCCTTCGGGTGCGATCTCCTTCCCGAGGCTGTCGGTGAGGGCAATTCTAAGGCGGGTGCGGTCTTTCCCGTTGGCCAGCAGGGTGGTGCTGTAGGCGGTCAGCATGACGGCGGCCGGCACCTCCGATGACACCCGGGGAGCCACGGGTGTGGCGGTGGTGTTGGGTTTCTGGGAGTGGCAATGAAAAATGGAAACCAAACTAAATGCAGAAATAAGGAAAAAAGTTCTCATTGTTTTTAAAATTAACATCCCTGGTCAGGGCTCAACAAATATAAAGAGACGAAGGTACTAAGAAAAGTTCGTCAATTTTTGCAATCCATCCCCCGAATTCGACAATTCACAAACTTTCCGCTTTCCCGCACTACCATTCCGCTGTTATTTTGCCGGAAAAAACAAAATCCATGAAACGAGCATTTTCAACCTTCATCCTCCTGATCTCCATGATGATCTCAAACAGCCAGTTCGCACAGCAGCCTACGCAGGTGATTCGCGGAACGGTGACCGACAAACAATCGCAGATGACCCTGCCCGGCGCCAACGTGGTGATCGTGGGGTCAACCCCGCCCAAGGGCGCCTCAACAGGTGCCGACGGCAGTTTCAGAATTACCGGCGTGGCCCCCGGAAGGTACGACCTGCAAGCCACGTATCTAGGGTATAAATCAGTGGTGGTACCCAGTGTCGTGGTAACCGTGGGGAAAGAGGTGGTGCTGGAGATCGGGCTGGAAGAAAATATCAGTTCGCTGAAGGAGGTGGAAATTTCCGGCGCGAAAAAAAATGAAACCATCAACCGGATGACCAGTGTGAGCGCACGGTCATTCTCGATGGAAGAGGTGAACCGTTACTCGGGCGGGCGGTCCGACCCCTCGCGTCTGGTTTCGAATTTTGCCGGGGTGAGCACCCCGAACGATTCGCGCAACGACATCGTGATCCGCGGGAATTCGCCGGCAGGAGTGCTGTGGCGCATCGAGGGGCTGAACGTACCCAATCCCAACCATTTTGTCACCCTCGGCACCACCGGTGGACCGGTGAGCGCCCTCAACCCGAACGCACTTAACAACTCCGACTTCTTAACTTCCGCTTTTCCCGCCGAATACGGCAATGCCACTGCCGGCGTTTTCGACATCCATTTCCGGAACGGGAACAACGACAAACGGGAGCATATGATCGAGTTCGGCGCCCTTACAGGGCTTGAAGCCATGTCGGAGGGCCCGTTTAAAAATGGCGGCAAAGCCACCTACCTCGTGGCTTACCGCTACTCGTTCACCGGCCTCTCGCAGAATCTGGGCATTCCCATCGGTACCGAAGCCACCCCGTTTTACCAGGACCTCACCTTCAAGGTCAACTCGGGTGATACAAAACTGGGCCGTTTTACCTTTTTCGGACTGGGCGGCCTCAGCCATATCGACTTTCTGCACAACAAGGTCAAAGCTTCCGATATCTTCGCCAATCCCGGCCAGGATGCCTACTCCAGGAGCAAGATCGGGGTGCTGGGATTAAATCACTTTATCCGTCTCAGCAACAACCTCTACTGGAACACGGTTGTGGGAATCTCCTACTCGGAAAACGGGTATGATCTCGATTCAGTCAACACCTCGACCCCGCCCGTCCGGGTGAGGTCGGCACAGGACATCGAGATCCGTTACGCGGTCAATTCATTTGTCGATTACAAGATAAATGCCCGTTTCGACATAAAGGGGGGCGTCCAGTGCGATTTTCTCCGGCTGAATCTCCTTTCAAAGGACCACCGGTTTACGCCGGATTGGAAATACAATTGGGATTTCAATGGAAATACCTCCCTGTTGGCAGCCTACCTGGAGGCAAAGTACCGCATTACCGAAAAGCTCACCATCAACGCCGGGGTCCGCAGTCAATCGCTTACCCTCAACAATGATGTTTCCTTTGAACCCCGCCTCGGCCTGAAATACCAGGCCGGCGAAAAACACACCATCGGCATCGGCTTTGGCATTCACAGCCAGATGCAGCCACTTTCGGTCTATTTCTACCGTTTTCTTAAACCCGATAACACCTATGATGAGTCGAACCGCCAGCTTGGGTTCACCAACAGCAGGCATTTCGTGGCCTCCTATGAAGTGCTGCCATTCAGGGACTGGCGCGTCAAGACCGAGTTCTACTACCAGATGCTTTACAATGTTCCCGTTTCACAAAGCACGAACAGTTTCTCCATGCTCAACGAGGGAGCCTCCTACGCGCCCACCGAGAAGAGTCATCTCGCAAACAAGGGCACCGGCACCAACTATGGCGTTGAACTGACCGTGGAAAAGTTCTTCTCTCACGGCTATTACGCCCTGATCACCGGTTCGCTGTATAATGCCACGTACAAGGGAAGCGACGGGGTTTCCCGCAACACGGCCTTCAACGGCAAGTTCGTTTACAACATCCTGGCCGGCAAAGAGTTCAAGGTTGGAAAAGCAAAGCGGAACGCATTCACCATCGACCTGAAGTTTACCCACGCCGGAGGGAGATACTACACTCCTGTTGACCTCGAGGCTTCACGCGCCGCTCGCGACCAGGTAAACATGGGTGATGCATATGCCTTTTCGGAACGCTACCCCGACTTCTACAGGCTGGATGTAAAAACCGGATTCACTTACAACAGCAAGAAATGGAAGCTCTCCCAGACCATTTACCTCGACATCCAGAATGTAACCGGACATCAGAATATTTTCGCCCAGCAATACAACCAGGTAACCCAGCAAATAAATACCTTGTATCAGATCGGATTTTATCCGAATTTTGTTTACAAGATCCAGTTCTGACAACCATGCGCTACAACAAAAAAAGGTTCCTCTACATGGCCCTCCTGGGGATCGTTTTATCCCTGCTGCTCAACTTCTTTATTCCCGGGCATGCTTCGGGGGCCATGCAGCTGGTCAATGCCTTCCAGTCCATTCTCATCACCGTGATCGTGTGGGAGGGGAACCTGCGCATCGACCACTGGCTGAATCAAAAATATCCCTGGATCACGCAACCCGCGAAACGGATCATGGTGCATCTGGCCCTGAGCGTTACCTTCAGCGCCACCTTTATTTTCCTGGCTTCATTCGTGTTCAACTGTTTCACCAACGCCCTGCCATTTACAAGCAGTGAATTCGGTAAAATCGCCATGATCGTGCTTGTTTGCCTTGTCATGATGTCAATCCTGCTGCTGAGTATCGAGATCAGCACCCAGTTTTTCAGACACTGGAAAAATTCGTTGACCGAGATCGAGAAATACCGCGCCGAAAGCCTCCAGGCGCAATTACAGAACCTGAAAAACCAGATCAACCCGCATTTTTTGTTTAACAACCTGAGCGTTCTTTCCTCGCTGGTTTACAAAGACCAGGATAAAGCGGTTGAATTCATCAACCAACTGTCGAAGGTATACCGGTACCTGCTCGACAACCAGAGCAGCGAACTGGTAACCGTTGACCAGGAGCTGGTTTTCATCCGTTCCTATATTTTCCTGCTGCATATTCGTTTCGGACGGAACCTCGTTATCAATACGGAAGTTAAAAAAGAGGATCTTTCCAGGCTGATACCCCCGATGGCACTCCAGGTCCTGATCGAAAACGCCATCAAGCACAACGAGTCATCTTCGGAACACCCGCTGACAATTTCTGTATTCTCGGAGGATGAAAAGCTCATCGTATCGAACAACCTGCAGCTGAGGCCACAGCATGAACCAGGATCACAAACCGGGCTTAAAAACATCACGGCCCGTTACCATTTTTTTACCCGGCTTCCGGTGGAGGTGATCCAGGACGCGCAATCGTTTATCGTAAAAATCCCGCTATTATCGTCAAAATGAAAACAATTATTATTGAAGATGAAAAACTCTCGGCCGAACATCTTTGTACACTGTTATCAAAGGCCGATCCGGACATTGAGGTACTCGATATTTACGAAACCATCAAGCAAAGCAAAGCCGCTTTCCAGGATGGCGTGAAAGCTGACCTGCTGTTTGTGGATGTTCACCTGGCCGACGGACTGAGTTTCGACATCTTCAGCGAAACGCCCATCGACACCCCGGTCATCTTCACCACGGCTTACGATGAATATGCCATCCGTGCATTCAAGCTCAACAGTGTTGATTATCTGCTGAAACCAATCGGGCTGGAGGAGCTGAAAAATGCCCTTCTAAAGTTTAAAAAATATAACCGCAATGATCACGCGCAGATTGCAACCAACATCGTTCATGCCTGGCAATCCCTGAACAAACAGTATAAAAGCCGGTTCATGATCAGGATGGGCGAAAACATTGTTTCGGTAAAAACAGAAAACATCTCCCATTTTATCTTCGAGGACGGAATCGTGCTCCTGGCAACCAGCACCAACCATCTTTACCCGGTCGACTTCACGCTCGACCAGCTGGAACCGATGCTTGACCCGGCTGAATTTTTCAGGATCAACCGGAAAGTAATCATCAACATCAATTCGATCCAGAAAACCGGGACTTACTTTAACAGCCGGCTGAAGATCACCGCGGCCTACCTGCTCGACGACAATTCAATCGTGAGCAGGGAACGGGTCAACGATTTCAAGGAATGGCTTGGACGATGACGGCAAAACTGGTCCCCGGCTGAATGAACCGGGCCAACCCGGGAAATGTTCCGATTTTGGGATTTTTTCTTATTTCTAGACCCATTCTAAATAATTTATTGTCATACCCCATTGTATGTCAGTTTAAAACAAAACATTTTTGTTTCTGGCACTGTTTTTGATTATCTTTGTTTACACCTTTAAAAACAGTACCCATGAAATACACCTCACTCATAAAATCAATTGCCTCCCTGGCAATGTCATTTTTACTTTTAACTATTTTGTTCGTCCAGGTTGGTTGCAGGAAGAATGAAAGTTCGTCTGCCTCCGCCACGACAAAATTCACGGAACTTAAAATCAACCCTTCTTTTCTATTTGATAATTTCCTCAATCTCGATATAACCATCAGCGTGCCGGATCCGGGCAACCAGATGCTCGCCGTGGTCCAGGTCTTCGAGGGCGACCCCCGCGTCGACGGCAAACTGATCGCGACCGGTGCGGTTGATGCCAATTTCCAGTTCAAAACCACCCAGCGTGTTCCCTCACGCCTGAAAGAGCTTTGGATCAGCCGGGTTTCACCCACAGGGGTGAATGATTACATTGCCGTGCCAATCACAGGCACAACGCTCACCTATTCTTTTGGAAAATCGACCACCAAATCAACGGAATCAAATGATTGCAACACGGGTACCCCAATAACAGTGAATGGCAGTTACTCTGTGACTTCGGGCCAGATTTACGTTGTTCAGCCGGGCGTATCCGTCACAAACATCCAGCTGACGATCGCCGAGGAAGGAACCGTAAGGATTTGCGGCAGCGCCAATATTACCGCCATTTCCGGCTCAGGGAAACTGATCGTTTCAACTTCAGGGGTTGTCACTGTGCCTATCTCCACCATCAATGGCAAAATTGAAAATTACGGAACGCTGAATTTCGCCCAGGCGGGGAATGAAAAGACACTCACCGTCAGCGAGGAAGCTACGCTCCATAACTGGGGAACGCTTACCATTTCCAACAGTCTGAACGTGAAAGGCTCCCTGATCAACGAATATCACACAACGGTTGTCGAAAAGGCTCTATGCAGCGAAAGCGGACAAATCAGCAATTTCTGCCAGCTGTTTATCAACAGCAATTCGAACGATGCCTTTAAAATAACATCAGGGTCGGCTTCGAAACCCGGTCTGATCAACAACCCCAACGCCTATATCAAAGTTACGGGGAACACCAATTTTACAGGAGGCACCGCTATTTCACTTGGTGCGCAAAGCCTGATTGAAACAGGAACCTTCCAGGTAGAGGGCGTCATTGCAGGCCCGGTTTCGCAGGGTTCGCAGATCCATGCCCTTGGGGCCACGTCGAGCCAGGTTGCACAAGGCACCCTGACGGGGTATATCGATTTCTGGGCAACCGCTATCAGTCCAAAAAGCGGATCATTCGGCGCCAACATCACCTGGCACAACCCGGGATATACCATCCCGGCACAGAATTGCAGCGCACCGGCCGTTCCGGCTATTACAAGCTCCCTTATCGGCGCAGGGATCGTCGGAACCCCGATCACACCCTACACCGTCACCGCCACGGGCACCGGCCCGATCACCTTCAGCGCAAGCAGCCTCCCGTCGGGACTTTCGTTCAACGCCAACACGCATGTTATCAGCGGAACACCAACCACCGCCCAGGTCAAAAATGTGACCCTCACGGCCGACAATCTCGTAGGTACGGATACCAAAATCCTGTCCTTCACCATCCTGGCTCCCGCAAGCCCCCCTGTAATTACCAGTTCCACCACCGTGCATGCACCGGTTAACCAATCGTTTTCCTATACCATTGCCGCCACAGGGTCAGGTACCATCACCTACAATGCTACCAACCTGCCCGCCGGGCTGACCTTTAACGCCTCCAACCACACCATCGGCGGCACGCCTTCTTCAGCCGGCACCTTCAACATCACGATGACGGCTACGAACAGCGTTGGCAACAACAGCAAAGTGCTGGCGCTTACCCTGGGGACTCCCCCATCGATCACCAGTGCACTTATCGCGGCAGGCACCACCGGACACCAGTTTAACAGCTACAAAGTAACGGCCACAGGTTCTGGTCAAATTGAATTATACGCGACCAATCTTCCGGCCGGACTGGAATTTGACGACGACTCCCACACGATCAACGGAACGCCCTCCCTGCCGAATGTGGTCAACGTAACGCTAACCGCCTCGAACGAATATGGCAACGACTCGAAGATCCTGGTGATCACCATCAAAGATCCGGTAGAAGCTCCGGCCCTCACAAGCCCGCTGACCGCTGCTGCTGCGAAGAACCAACCATTCAGCTATGGGTTGACTGCAACAGGCACCCATCCCGTCGTTTTCTCGGCGACCAACCTTCCTGCAGGGCTCACCTTCAATTCGCAATACAACGTGATCAGCGGGATCCCGACCCTGCCCGGAACTTACAACATCAACCTCAAGGCCACCAACAGCGCCGGTTCCAGCACCAAAACGCTGGTGCTGATCATTTCCTCCCAGGCGGTTGTTGACAGCGACGGCGACGGTGTTCCCGATGCCCTCGATGCCTACCCCAATGATGCCACCCGTGCATTCGTTTCTTACTATCCCAACCAGCTTGATTTTGCCACCTACGCGTTCGAAGATCTGTGGCCGGCCTACGGGGATTATGACTGCAACGATATGGTTGTGAACTTTAATTACAAGATCGTCACCAATGCCCAGAACAAAGTGGTTGACCTGATCGCGAAATTTAAAATTAAAGCGTCTGGCGCGTCGTTCGACAACGGGTTTGGCCTGGCATTAAGCACCTCGCCCTCCAACGTTGAAAGTGTGACAGGATGCATCAAAGTAGGTACGGTCGTTAAAGTTGACCCGAAAGGGTTTGAGTCGGGCCACACCACCAATACCGTGATCATCCCCGTGGATGCTGTGAACACGTTGCTTGGACGTTCGATCATCAATACCCAACATGGCGGGTATGCGGTGCAGACCGCGGTTCAAACCGTTACCGTTCACCTCTCAACCCCGCAGGCCAGCATCGGCACTGCGCCATACAACCCGTTCATCTTCATAAACCAGGACCGCGGCAAGGAAGTTCACCTGAAAGACCATGCCCCGACCCAACTCGCGAACCCTGTCTATTTCGGTTCACTCAACGATGCCTCAAACCCGGCACTTGGTCACTATTACCGCTCCAACACCGGTTTACCCTGGGGACTTGAAATCCCGGTTGATTTTGACTACCCCCTCGAAAAAACCGACATTGTTCAAACCTACCTGCACTTTGCCGAATGGGCCGAGTCGTCCGGAAATCTTTATCCTGACTGGTACATGAACAAAACAGGTTACAGGAAGGCCGAAAACATCTATTAACTGTCAAATATCATTTGATGACAGAATCCCCGGCCGGTTTGCCGGGGATTTTTTTTGTTTTTTATTTTTATCACTGAATTATAGATATCTTTATCCTGTTTTAATGAAACCAAGGTTAAAGTTTTACCAGGAAGCCGAAAAAATGGGAACCGGCAAAGTAACGGAAAAGGAGAACCTGCGCATGCCGGCTGAAGAACTTCTGAACGAGCATCCCAGGGAAAATGGGCGTTCTGTTCAACGAAGTCCCTCAATCGTACCATTAAAATTCCATATTTATGTCCCAACATGTTGTCAATATACTCTGCCTTGAAGATTCTCCGGCCGACGTAATACTTATCCGGGAAAAACTGACCTCCATTGGCATGAAAGTCAACCTTGACCAGGTTTCAACAGAGGAGGAGTTTACTGCAAAACTTGGTTCAGTTTCGTATGACCTTATCCTGTCTGAATACAGCCTTCCCGGGTTTAGCGGACTCCGGGCGCTTTATCTTGCAAAAAAAACATGCCCGGATGTTCCGTTTGTTTGCGTTTCAGGAACGATCGGCGAGGATGTTGCCGTGGAGATGATGCAGTTCGGGGCTGCCGACTACATCCTGAAAGACCGGCTGCATAAATTGCCCATTTCCGTTCAACGGGTTCTCAGGGAGATGGATGACCGGCATGGGCGAACAGAGGCTGAAAAACTGGCAAGGGAGTCGGAAACCCGCTTCCATGATGTTGTCATGAGCATGTACGACATGGTTTGGGAAACCGACCTGGACTGGAAAATCTCTTATTCTTCAGAAAATGTGCAGCAAATACT
This sequence comes from uncultured Bacteroidales bacterium, assembly GCA_903913885.1. Taxonomy (GTDB): domain Bacteria; phylum Bacteroidota; class Bacteroidia; order Bacteroidales; family FEN-979; genus CAIVAT01. Next base: position 222,488 of record CAIWMX010000125.1, read on the forward strand.
GGGTTACCTGCCCGAGGAGATCTTAGGCAAATCCATCCTGGATTTTATCGTGCAGGATGAAAAAAAACCGGCAATGACCCTTATTTCGCAAATAAATAACTCTACCGGGGTGATCAGGGAAATCGAAACCTGGACTCTTCACAAAGACGGGCACAGGGTGTGTTTGCTGACCAACGGTTTGCCCATATTAAGCGAAACCGGAAGTTTTACCGGCTTCAGGGGCATCCATAAAGACATTACCCGGAGCAAAATGCTTACTCTGGAACTGATGAAGGCGAAGGAGAGAGCCGAAGCAGGCGACCGGCTCAAAACAGCTTTTATGAACAACATCTCCCACGAGGTGCGCACCCCGCTCAACGGCATCCTTGGGTTTACCGGACTTCTTCTCGAACCCGACCTCACCGAGGAAGAGAAAAGACAATATCAGATGCTGATCAGGTTAAGCAGCAACAGGCTGATTGACACGATCAACAGCTACATGGATATCTCGATGATCGTTACCGGGAATATGGCGGTAAAACTGAAGCCGACCGACCTGTACCCGTTGCTCGAGGAGATCTTTAATAAATTCCAGCCTTACAGTGCTGAGAAGAACGTGGCAATGAGGCTGAATCTTCCTGAAGTAAATGATGGATTTACCATTCTGACTGACGGTGATCTTCTGCAGAAAATACTGGAACATTTGCTAGACAACGCGGTGAAGTTCACACACAAGGGAGAGATTGTTTTCGGTTTTGCTGTCAGGGCCGACAACCTTGATTTCTTCGTAAAAGATACCGGCATTGGGGTGAGTAAAGATGCCCAGACGCGCATTTTTGAAAACTTCATGCAAGAGGAGATCTCCGACACCCGGGGTTACCAGGGAAGCGGACTGGGACTGTCGATCGCTACGGGCCTGGTAAGATTACTTGGGGGCGAAACCAGGATGGAGTCGGAAAAAGGTGCCGGCTCGACCTTTTCCTTCACCATTCCGTACAAGACCCCCACGGGGGAAGCACCCCTGGTGACCGGGAGCAAACCCATTGCGGCAACTGAAATGAAAAAGGTTGTCCTGGTTGCCGAAGATGATGATTCAAACTTATTCCTGCTTGAAAGCATCCTCGGCAAATCCGGAATCTCCATGATATCGGCTTTCAATGGTCAGGAAGCCATCGATTGCTGCCGCAGCCATCCTGAAATTTCGCTCGTTCTGATGGACATGAAAATGCCGGTGATGGACGGGATGGAGGCCACGCGCGTGATAAAGTCGTTCCGTGCCGACCTGCCCATCGTTGCCATTACGGCATTTGCCATGAGCGGCGATGAGAAAATGATTCTCGAAGCCGGTTGCGACAAGTACCTTCCCAAACCGGTTCAGAAAGACAAGCTGATCAGTATTCTGAAATCGTACGGTATTATCTGAGACACATTACCTTACATTTCTTCACCAGGAAAAGACTGTAATTACAAGGTGGGCGGCATGAGTTTATAAACCACCGGCGTAACGATGCGCGACAGGAGCGTGGAACTGATGAGCCCTCCGATGATCACGATTGCCAGTGGTGAGATCAAAGGATTTGTTGAGATGGCGATTGGCATCAATCCCCCCACCGCGGTGAGGGAGGTCAGGATGATCGGAAGAAACCGGATTTCCGAGGCGCTGCGGATAGCCACCCCCATATCCACGCCTTCCCTGCGCATCTGGTTGGTGAAGTCGACCAGCAGGATGGTGTTTTTCACTTCGATCCCGGCCAGGGCGATCAGTCCGATAATGGCGACAAAGGATACTGAATTCCCGGTGATCCACAAGGCAGTCATGGCCCCCACCAGCCCGAGCGGGATCACCGACAGTACGATCAGCGTGTTGCGGAATGATTTGAAAAGCAATATCAGCACGGCAATGAAGAGAAACCCGGCAACAATGATCACCCCTGCAAAACCCCCGAACGACTCGTTGCGGCTTTCAAATTCCCCACCCATGGCGTACGAATACCCGGCAGGCAGGGCGAAGTTGTCCATCTTCCGGATGACTTCGGAATTGACCCTGTCGTTCAGAAATCCCTTTTGTACAAACGCGGTTACGGAAACCACGCGGTTCTTGTTGAAGTGGTTGATGTTAAGCGGCGAAGCCTCCAGGCAAAGCGAAGTGAGCTGCTTCAGCGGGATGGCGCTGCCAGCTGCATTGTTCACATACAGGTCGTTGAATACATCAAGCCTGGGTCTTCCTTCGCGGGGTGTCCCCACAACAATGTCATGCCCTGTTCCCCCGGCATCGGTATAACGGCCGGCTTTGATCCCCGCAACAGCCATCCTCACCGTGCGCCCGATATTCACCGTTGGCACGCCAAGCTGCATTGCTTTTTCCCGGTTCACGGCAACCACGATGTCGGTGTTCAGGTTACGGATGGGATTGTTGACATAAATGCTTCCCGGGGTACCTTTAAGCAGGTTTTCAACCCGGCCTGCCAATGCCCGGAGGGTGTCGAGGTTGTCGCCAAATATCCTGACCTCAACCGGCGCGGCAACAGGCGGACCCTGTTCGAAATTTTTCACCTCCACGCGGGCTCCCGGGTAGGGCGTCCATTTTTTCCTGAGAAATTCAATGATTTCAAGCTTCTCTTTTGCCAGGGTATGATCGTCGAGCTGAACGAAAATTTCGGCAAAATCCGACCGCTGGCTGGTTTGGATGACATTGTAGTATACCTGCGGATTCCCTTTGCCGACATTGGACGAAAAATATTTCACCTGCGGCACCTTTGCCAGTTCATGTTCAATTGCACGGGTCACCGAGTCGGTGCGGGCAAGCCCCGACTGAAGCGGCGTTTCAATGCGCACCAGGAACTGGGGTTTTTCTGAAGCCGGGAAGAGGCTGAACCCGGTAACGGAGAACAGCGCCAGGGATCCTGCAAACAGCAGCAGGGCGATGCCGACGGTGATCCAGGGACGGGCCAGGGCACGCTCGAGGGTTTTGGCATAAGCCCCGCTGATGAGCAACCGTTTCATCCCGCGCATGAAGATATTTCCTTCAGAAGGTCCTGCATGTTCTTTGAGTATCCGTCCGGAGATCAGCGGGATGATTGTGAGCGAAACCAGCATCGAAGCCAGCACGCTCATCATCACAGCCATGGGCAGGCCCCGGATGAACTCCCCGGAGGCTTCAGGCATCAGGGCAAGGGGCAGAAATGCGATGATCAGCGTTACAGTGCAGCCAACCACCGCCATGCCTATCTGCCGCGTGGCTTTCTCAACCGATTCCTTCCGGCTGAAGCCCTGGAGCATCCACCGTTCAATGTTTTCAATGACGACAATGCTGTCGTCGACCAGCAGCCCAAGCGCTACCACCAGGCCTACAATGCTCAGCTGAGTCAGGGTGAAGCCGGTGAGGTTGAGCAGGATGATGCCGATGGCCAGCGAAAGCGGGATGGAGATCATCACCACCAGCGACGACCGGAACCCGAGCGGCAGCAGGGTGATGGCCACCAGCAGGATGGCGATAAGGAAATCGGTACCCAGCCCCGATAACCTTTTATTCACATTGTCGCCCTGGTCAAAATGGTGCACCAGGTCGATGGAGGGTGGCAGGTTTTTTTTGAACCGTTCAATAACCGGTTTCCACGCTTTCTGGGTGGCCGTAATATTCTCCCCGGGCTTTTGCGCCGCCACCACGAAAACACACCGGTGGCCGTTAAGCCGGGTGATATAATCGGAGGACGCCAGGTCCTGGTAAACGTCTGCAATATCACGAAGGTAGACATTCCGACCGTTTGCCGCATAAACAATGGTGTTGCGGATATCCTCCACACTGGTGAATTTGCCGGAGGTCTTGACATTGTACGTTTTGTTCCCGGCTTCAATATTTCCCCCGGGGATGGCCGAAAGTTCACTCCCGATCGCGGCAAAAACCGAGTTGGCCGGCAGGTTCATCCTGGCCATTTTTTCAGGACGCAGGTCAACCCTGGCAAGCTGTTCGTCAAGCCCGTGGATCTCGATATTCTTGAGGGCGGGAATCTTTTCAAGCTCATCCTGGAGGTCTTCCGCTTTTTTTCGCAATTTTTCAGAAGATACCGTCTCCGAGACCAGTGCGACCTGGATCACATTCACACTCGAAGGGGTGTATTTTGGAATGTCGATGCTGACAATCTCCTGGGGCAGCTCCTTGCGCATCGAGTTCACCTCCCTGACCAGTTCCTGGTATTTATCATCGACATTGCTCCTGTAATTGTATTCCACCGTGATCACGGCTATGCCGTCGCTGCAGCGGCTCTTGATGCGTTTGATATCTTCCAGTGAATATATTTTCTTTTCCAGCGGATTAACCACCAACTCCTCCATGTCCTTGGGGCTTGTTCCCGGATAAATCACCACCACCGGGAACATCGGGCTTTTCATCTCGGGATCTTCCGACCGCGGCATACTGATGATGGTGGTGATGCCGAGTACGACCACCATGAGGAACATCACCAGCGTAAACTGGGAGTTTTTGAGTGCGAGTTCTGTAATTTTCATACGTCCGGTTTTTTCAGCGAATGACGGTGATCGGCGACTGGTCGGTAAGGTAGGCGCTTCCGCTCACGATCAGGGTGTTGCACCCTTCGAGGCCGCCATCGATCAGCACGTGATCGCGGGTGATTCCTGCCACGGAAACTTTCACACGCGAGGCCCTGCCGTCGCCATAGGTAACAAACACGTAACCTTTGTTTCCATCCGCGTCGAGCAGGGCATCATAAGGAATGGTCCACAATTTACGGCCCCTTGCGGGCGTGATGGCCGCTTTGCCAAACATGCCCGATGCAACCAACCGCCCCGGGTTTATTACAGGCCTGATGTCGATGGTAAAGGTGCCGGAAAGTGGGTCAACCCCTTCCGATTTATGTAAAACAAAGCCCCTGGCCGATTTCAGATCCGGCATGTCGGAACTGATGACGGCAGAATCGCCGATAGCCAGGCTGCTCCATTGGCCGTCGCTTACGGCCACCCGCAGGATCCAGTTGCCGTTGCCGGCGCCGTTTGTCTGGAAAACGGGCGTGCCTGCGCCGACCACCTGTCCTTCGTTTACAAATTTCTTCAGGATAAAACCATCGCCGGTTGCCCGTATTTCGGAAAAGGTCCGGTTAAACCGGGCGGCTGTGAGTTGCTCCCGTACCATGTCCAGTCCCGTCGCTGCGTTCTGAAACTGCTCCAGCGTCACAACGCTGTCTTTGTACAGGTTGCTCACCCGCTGGTAGTCGCGCTGTGCTTTTTCATAGGCCAGGGTTGCCTGGGTAACCTGGGCCGTGATCTCCGTAAGATCAAGCGTGGCCAATAGTTGTCCGGTTTTAACGGCATCCCCCTCCCTGGCAAAGAGATGCTGGACGATGCCCCCGGTCTTGAAGGAGCGGAGGGTTTCGTCGTCGGTGGTAAAATTACCGGATGCATACACCGGTTCATAGATCATCTGCTGCTGCAGGGTGGCCGTTTTTACAGGAACCGGCGCTTCGGCGATACGTGCTGGACCTGATTCAGGATGGCTGCATCCCGCGGTAATGGCCAATAAAAGTATGGAATACACGAACTTTTTATGCATAAGGTGATTATTGCAGGGTGGATGATGCGGTTTGTCGTTTCAAATCGGAATAGGCCGACAAAACTTTATATCTGTTTAGTTTAACCTCTATTTCAGAGGCGGTTAGCTGGTTGCGGGCGTCCATGAATTCAAGCAGGCTGTTGATTCCTGCTGCGTATCCCTTTTCGACCAGGTTGAAATAGGCCCTGGCGCTCTGGTATTGCTTTTCGGAAGAGGTGAGGTTGGCCATGGCAGTACTGAGGTTGTTCCGGGCGGCATCGGCTGCTACCATGATTTGCCGGTTCGTATTTTCGAGGCGGATGGAAAGATCTTCCAGCTCAAGTTTGGTTTTGGAGATTTTTGTCCTGTTGCGGAAGCCGGTGAAGACAGGCACTGTTACCTCCACCCCGGCCATAAAATAGCGGCTCTGGCTGTTGAATTGCCAGTCGGCCGCCTGTGATCCCAGGTCGACGAAGGTGTTGACCTTCGGGATGGCGTAGCGGTTGTTCATGCTGAGTTCCGAATGCCGGATGTTCATCGCGGTTCCAAGTTCCTTAAGTTCACTGCGGTTCCCGGTAACCGGGGTTACGGTGAGCGATTGAGCGAGATCTTCAGGGAAAGGCAGAGTTTCGTAAACAACCGAATCAGAAAAGGAGCGGTTCAGCAGGAAGTTAAACCACGACCGCGCATTCTTCTGCTGGTTTTCGGCTTCCCGCAACCGGGAGGAGATGACCTCCGTTTCGCTTTCGGCCCTGAGAACATTGGCTGCCAGTCCCTTTCCGTTCCTTTCCAGAGACTGGTTAACCTGGAGGTTCCGTTTCACAAGGGCTGTTGCACTCTCATAGATCTTTGCAGCATCGGTAGCCAGGCAATAGTTGTAATAAGCCGATTCGATTTCGCGGGTCAGTTCCTGCCGGTAAATCTCGATCTCGTATTCCGCCATGCGGATCTCATCTTTTTTAATCCGGGAATTATAATAGAGGTCGGTGTTCAACAGGGGATACGCCACCCTGAACCGGGCGTCGTAAAAATTCTGCGGCAGGAGCTGGAACTCGGAATTTTCAATCACCGGAAAGTGATTGGAATGGGTCAGCTGGTTAAGGGTCGAATATACCGGGTTGAGCAGGTCCCCCACCGGGAGGGCAATGGTACGCCCACCTTCGGCCCAGGTATAATCGCCGGTGAAGGCGGCCGAAGGATAGAACCAGCTCCGCGCCTCCTTCAGGGCCAGCAGACTCCGCCGCAGGCTGAGGTCTTTCTGTTTCATTACCAGGTTATTGGACAAACCCTCCTCAATATACTTTTTAAGGAAAGTCTGCGCCCCAACCGTGCCCGGGAAAACAACTCCCAGCAGGATGAAGCACAATCCTGCGGATATCACGTTTCTGATATTTATGCTGCATGTAGTTGCCATCGTTCAGAAATTAGGATAGTTATAACACGTCAATGATTTTGATAAACGCGTCGAACGCTCCCCGGAAGATTATGTCGGGATTTTCGTTGGAGATCCCCTTACAGCGGTCGCGGATTTCGAGGGCCACCATGCCGTGCACGCAACTCCAGATCATAAACGAGAGACCGCAGGGATCATGCCCGGCAAAACGTCCGGCGGCTATGCATTCTTCCACTGTATTCAAAAGAAAATCAAAGGCGACCTTTCCTTCGCTCCAGTTATGCTCTTCCATTTTTTCAAGGAAATGCATCGGGGCTTTGGCAATGAACATCAGGTCGTACATCTCTGTGTTTTCCCGGGCGAATTCAAGATAGACACGTCCCAGCTCCTTCAGCCGTTCCATGGGATCGGAAACCGACATCAGTTCCCGCATGCGCGAACCCATCTCCTGGAACCCCTGCGAATGCAGTTCATGCAGAATCTCATCCTTATCCTTAAAATAGAGGTAAATCGTGGCCGGACTGTATTCGATCACCTCGGCAATGTTCCGGATGGAGGTCTCTTCGATGCCCCGTTCCAGGAACAACCCGCGGGCAGCCGCCAGTATCAGCGCCTTTAACTCGGTCTTTTCCTTGGTTTTTCGTTCAGCAATTCCCATGTTCATATTTTTAACGCTGCAAATTTACTAAACAGTGTTTATTATTTCCAAATTTTATTTGATTTTTTTTCACCATGGTACCATTTTACCTTGTCACCTTGTTACCTTGTCACCATGTTACCTTGTCACCATGTTACCTTGTCACCCTGTTACCCTGTTACCCTGTTACCCTGTTTCAATCCAGGCCACAGTATCTTGTGCCCTTACGCATTTCTGTTAAACTTTTGTTAAACATGTTTCACGAAAAAAAACTTCATTCTATTTTTGCGCTTCAATTTAAAAAATGGCTTTTTATGGAAGTGATCGTTGAGAATATTACCAAAACTTATGGCTTTCAAAAAGCAGTCGACAACATCTCCTTCAAAGTAAACCAGGGTGAGATCGTCGGGTTCCTGGGGCCCAACGGCGCCGGGAAAACCACGACCATGAAGATCATCACCTGTTACATGCGGCCAAATGAGGGCGATGTAAGGATCGGGGGTGTCTCGGTGCTGGAAAATCCTGAAGAGGTCAAAAAACACATCGGGTACCTTCCCGAAGCCAACCCGTTGTACAAGGAGATGCCGGTGATCGATTACCTGCATTTCGTGGCCGAAATCCAGGGTGTTCCTTCCGGCAAGATCCGGGAACGGATCCTGGAAATGATTAAAATATGCGGCCTGAAGCAGGAACGGTACAAGAAGATCAACGAGTTGTCGAAGGGCTACCAGCAACGGGTCGGGCTGGCGCAGGCGCTGATCCACGATCCGGAGGTTCTCATCCTTGATGAGCCCACTTCAGGCCTTGACCCGAACCAGATCGTCGAAATCAGGGAACTGATCCGCCGGATCGGACGCGAAAAAACCGTGATCCTGTGTTCCCATATCCTGGCTGAGGTGGAAGCCACCTGCGACCGCATCCTGATCATCAGCAAAGGCCAGCTGGTTGCCGACGGAACTGCCAATACATTACGGAAACAAGCCCAGGACAAGGAGATCGTTAAAGTAACCATCGAAGATGGCGAAAGGAACGAAATCTACCGCAGCCTCCAGGCGCTGGATGCCGTTGAACTGGTCGACCTGCTCCCGGCAAATACCCAGTCGTATGAAGTGCAGAGCAAGCCGGGCATCAGTTCAAGGAAGGCGATTTTCAGGCTGTGTGCCGACAAAGGATGGACCCTGACCGAAATGACGCCGATCGAACGCAAACTTGAAGAGGTGTTCAGGGAGCTTACCATCACGAATTAATACAACAACTTGATTAACAAAATAATAATCCTAAATAATCATTGTATGAATAAGATCTGGATCATTACGAAAAGGGAACTCCGGTCATTTTTCGATTCACTGATGGCCTATGTGATGATTGTCCTGTTCCTGGGTTTCAGCGGTTTTTTTACCTGGCTCTTCGGCAACGACATCTTTCTCGTCAACCAGGCGAGTCTGCAGTCATTCTTCGGCATCTCCTTCTGGACCCTGTTCTTCTTCATCCCGGCAGTAACCATGGGATTGCTGGCCGATGAACGCAAATCGGGCACCCTCGAGCTCCTGGTGACCAAGCCTGTAAGCGACTGGCAGATCATAGCAGGGAAGTTCTTCGCTGCATTTTTCCTGATCTGCATTACGCTGGCGCTGACACTCCCCTATTATATAACAGTCGCCAGCATCGGGAAAGTTGATCATGGCGCAGTATGGATGGGGTACTTTGGCCTGCTCTTTATGAGCGCTTCGTATATCAGCATCGGGTTATTTGCCAGCAGTATCACCAGCAACCAGATCGTTGCCTTCCTGATCGCGCTCTTCATCGGCATCTTTTTCCACCTCATCTTCGGCCTTGCCGGAAGTTCAGGTGGCTGGGTTGCCGGCATTCTGGGTTATCTCAGCCTTTCAAATCATTATGAATCAATGGCAAGAGGGGTGGTCGACTCGAAAGACATCCTCTATTTCCTGTCGATCATCTTCACCGGCCTGATCGGCACCGAACTTGCCTTGTCAAGACGCAATATTTCGAATTAATTACTGCCCGGTACCTTTCCTTCCACACCTGCAGGAGGGATTGAGACGGGTTCTTAACATAGTTGAAAGATGAAAAACAGAAAATCGATTTTGTCTTATATTTTGCTGGTCATCGGCGTGATCATCCTGGTCAACATCCTGGCCGACCGGTTCTTTGTCAGGCTTGATTTTACCGGAGACAGGCGGTACACGCTGAGCAAGGCAACCAAAGACATCCTGGGGAATATCAATGAAACGGTCACAGTGACCGCCTATTTCAGCGAAGAGCTCCCGGCCGACTTCGCCCGCCTTCGCCGTGATTTCAAGGAGGAGCTGATTGAATATTCCACCCGCTCGAAGGGCAAGGTCATGTTTGAGTTCATCAACCCGAACAAGGATGAGGCGACCGAGCAAAAGGCCATGCAGGAGGGGATCAACCCGGTGCTGATCAATGTGCGGGAAAAGGACCAGGTTAAACAGCAAAAGGCTTACCTGGGGGCCGTGGTGCATTACGGAGACAGGAAGGAGGTGATCCCCCTGATCCAGCCTGGCGCCGCGATGGAGTACAGCCTCTCGACCAGCATCAAGAAAATGTCGGTTGAGAACAAACCAAAAGTCGCCTTTCTCGAGGGCCATCGCGAAAACTCCACGAACACGATGATCCAGGTGATGCAATCGCTTTCGGTCTTGTACGACGTTGAGCCGGTGAACCTGAATGATTCGGCCGCCAAACTTGACAAATACAAAACCCTGGTCATCGTTGATCCCAAAGACACCATTCCCAATGCGCACCTTCGCAAGCTTGACGAGTTTCTGGCTTCGGGCAAAAACATTTACATCGCCATGAACCGCGTTAACGGCAATCTCCAGACTTCCCAGGGAACGGTGGTCACCACCGGCCTTGAGCGCTGGCTTGAGCAAAAGGGCGTCAGGGTCAATCCCAATTTCATCGTAGACCAGAATTGCGGAAGCGTGACGGTAAACCAGCAGCAGGGATACATGACATTCCAGTCAAACATGAAATTCCCCTACCTCCCCCTCATCACGAAATTTGCGGTAAACCCCGCTACCAAGGGACTTACCTCGATTCTGCTCCAGTTTGCCAGTTCCATCGATTTCTTCGCGATGAATAAGGAGGTAACCTTCACCCCGCTGGCTATGACTTCCGACAAGGCAGGCACCGAAAACCCGCCGCTTTCCTTCAACATCAACCGGAACTGGCAGCAGCGGGATTTCCCGTTGTCGAACCTGACCGTGAGCGGTTTACTTGCCGGGAAGATCGTGGGAAATCTTCCGTCGCGGCTCATTGTCACCTCCGACGGCGACTTCCCGGTAAACGGAGATGGTCAGCAGGCGCGGCAGATCCCTCCCGACAACATGAACTTCATGGTGAATGCCATCGACTGGCTTTCGGATGATACCGGTCTGATTGATCTTCGTACCAAAGAGGTTACTTCACGCCCGCTTGATCAGATGGATGACGCGAAGAAAGCGCTGCTGAAATATTTCAACTTCCTCCTGCCAATCCTGCTTATCATCGGGGCCGGCATTTTCCGCTGGCAGTACCGCTCGAACCTGCGGATGAAGCGGAGGGATGAAAACTATATCTGACCCACACACACAGGAATTCCAAAACAGTAAAACAGGAAAACAGAAACCAAGGGAGAAGTCAACATGTTCAGGAAAATAAACCAAAAAACCCTGCTGATCATTTTTGCGGCACTGGCGCTGGTTGCCGTGATCGTAGTATTGTACGACAACCACAAGGGGGAGCGGAGTTTCAAAAGCGAGTTGTTCGTTGTCGATTCTGCTGCCGTAACCTCGATCACTGTATACCCGAAGGAAAAAGGAAAACAATCCCTGAAGCTCAGCAAAGCCGGCAAGGGATGGGACGTGATCATCGGCAGCAAGCGGTACCCGGCCGATTCAGCCGTGATCCGCAACATCCTCCATACGCTCGCGCACCTCACCCCCGAGCGGGTTGCGGGAACAGAAAGGTCGTCGTGGAAAGCCTTTGAAATCACCGATTCTGCCAGCGCGCACGTGGTGGTTGAACAGGGCGGCAAGGTTTCGGCCGACTTCCGCACCGGCAAGATGTCCTTCTCCCAGGACCGGGGCCGGCAGAACTATGGCGGGGGCCAGAACATGACGGTGAAGTCGCACATCCGAGTGGCGGGCGACGACCGTGTGTACGTTGTCGACGGCTGGCTCTCGATGATGTTCCCGGATAACCCGGCACAGTTCAGAAACAGGCTGGTTATCCGGTTCGACAAGAACCTCGTCACGAAACTGACCTTTGTCTACCCGGGCGACAGCTCATTCGTCCTTGCCAGGAATGGCACCAAATGGTCGGTCAACGGCCAGCCTGCCGACTCGGCTGCGACGGAAAAATACCTGAGCTCGGTCGCCACCACCATGGGCAGCGAATTTGCCGACGAAGGGGCCATCTTCCCATCATACAGGTATACTCTCAAAATTGAAGGCAACAACATGCCTCTGATAGAAGTGAACGGGGCTATCGATGAGGGATCGAAAAAATACTACCTCCGGTCAACAGCCAACCGCGACGCCATTTTCGGATCGGCAACGCCGCAACTGTTTAACCAGGTGTTCGCCGGGATCAAGAAATTCAACCCGTAGCAATATCTTTTAGTTGTAGTAATACTCAGGCTGCTGAAGTGATTTACCAAACGCGCTCAGCACAACATAGCATGAGTTTCAGCCTTATGATGCGACTAACTTATTTTAGCCAATATCCTAAGATCGTACCAAAAATACCTGTACCAACTTCTTTGGTATCTGAATTAACTGTAAGAAATGTTGCAATAAATACGAGAATAATACTAATAATTATGCGGGCAATAGCAACAGTTTTAGTGCCCTGATCTTTTTTTTTACCCAGATGGATTGGCCTCAGGGCATCCATTGTCTCACTAACTGTACTTCCGAATATTTTAATCATAACTTTTTTGTTAAATATATTGTTAATCCTATACCTCCGGTTGTACCACCTCCTATCCCCAATCCTATCATTGCATTCCGGTAATTTCTCATGCCGATTTTTTTATCGTAAATTTCAGAGAGGCTGAAAAAAAAATCATCGGTATTTTGAACTTCACCTGTATAACTCTCAGATAGTGATTCAACAATATCTTTAAAATTAAGATAGTTTGTTGATGAATATGAGAAATTACCCCTTATTTTGTAACTGTTACAGGTAATGATGTGTTTAAATTTATAATCATCAATTTTTACATCAAACAACTTTGCATCTTTGTTATTAAATATTAAAATTACTTTTTCGTTGTTTTTTTCTGCCGCTGAAATTTCATTTAATAATAATTCCTTATTATCAACAATAACACTGTTTGGAATATGCTCCGCCTTGTAAACAATTTCCATTAATTCATCAGTTCCTTTCGTTTCAAATAGTTCTCCAAGTATTTGCTTGTTTTTTGACGCTATGAAAATTAATTTTGTTTTCATAGGTTTTTCGGTCACGTCGTCAATTAAAGTATTAAAATGCCTGACAAACTTTATATCTGCTTTGCATAACTGGCAGGCAAAATAATCGTCGATTTTTCCGTCTACCACAATTTTCTTTTGTCCCCCTTTCCTGAGGGACATCAAAAAATCAATGAAGTTGTTTTTCGACAGAACATTTGTTGATTGTGTGGTATTTAAAACAATATGATCTCCTGTTAATTTTTTTATATATATAAAATTATCATAGTTATTTTTTGTGGCTTTAAAAATCCTGCCGGTCAATTCACTTAACAACTCGGCTTCCTTTTCGTTAAGTTTTCGTCCGCTCAGGAGTGCATACAAATCATTAATTGCAGATGTGTTTTCCAATTTCCTGAGTTGTTCTGGTATTAATGATTCAACTCCCTTATTAATCGAATTGGAAAATCCATTTTTCAAATATTTTTCTGAAAAAACCGCATTATCAAAGTCTTTTAAAAGTTGATTTTCCTTTCCAAATTGGTTTACAATTTTGTTTCTTTTGGTTATATATTTGTTGAATAATTTTTTAACGGTAACATCAAAGTTTTTTGGATCCCGCGTTGCTTCATTTTCGATTATCCTGCCTATTTTTTCAGGATTGGCAATTACAAAATCTTTATCTATTTGCAATAGAGAGTGAAATGTTTCAATTTTTTTAACACTGTTCCCGTTTTTTACAGGTAATAAAAAAAGGTTATATTCATTTGCTCCTTTAAATGAAGCAAATTTGAGGTTCAATTGCTCATAATTAATTTCTTTATAATCATAATGAAAATATTTATTGATAATTGCACTATTCTCCTCCCCATAAGGAATCTCCTTAAATACATTGATTTCTGTGGCTCCGCGTGCAGCAGTTGACACTCCCTTAATTTCACCTATTGCTGTTGCTAAACGCGAGGTTTTTGATATCCCATTAAAGGCTTCCAAATCAGTTGCCATACGTGACGCTTGTGACGCACCCCGAAATGCAGAAATTTCAGTTAAACTGCGTGTTGCTTTTGCAACGTTGACCACACCCTCTGCAACTTCAGGAGAGTGAGAACACATTTTCAAAATAGCCACGAAAATACCTGCGCTGCCAATTGTTGTTGCTCCAATGGCTTTACCGTTTTTCTCCATATTCTATGGCTTTTATTATTCCATTTTTGAAAACAGTCTCCTTTATTAATGACTGCCGCAGCCAACGTCATTACTGGAAGTATAGGTCGGCTTCAGCCGTGCGCCTGTCGACAAGCCCCTGCAATACCTTCCCGCCGGCATGCACCCATTTCATAAATTCATCCCTGATCGTTTCATCTGAAGGATTAACGTTTAACTTCTTGAGCAGGGTTGAATTGAGCAGGCTGTTGGTACCCAGGTTGTAGCAAAAGGAGACCAGCGCATCAAACTGGTTTTGCGTGAGTTCGAATTCCACCATGTTGTCGATGGCGCTTTCAACGCCGGGAAGATGCTGTTTCAGCAGGTCAGTTGCCTGTGCCTGCGTGATCGTGGCTGTGAGCAACCATTGCTGCGATGGCGACTGAATGAGCGTGCCATAGCCGATGGTGGGCAATCCTACGGCATCCTTATACATTTGCGCCCTGAACCCCTCGAACTGTTCGATGAGTGATATTCCGTTTGAACTTGTTGTCATGTTGGTTAAATTTTGACCACTAAATTAAAAATAATCTGATAATAAAAACACTCAGGAATACTATTCATCCTATCTTTAGGTTTTCTTTCACTAAACCCCGTCACTATGAATAAAAAATATCTTCAGAAAATCTTTCTGATTTGCGTCACGTTGTTTTACTTTGCTTCTTATGCATATTCAAAAGAAATGGCAACAAATATTAAGGAAGAAATCGTCACCTACAAGTGTGGTGATGTCACGTTAAAGGGCTTTGTGGCCTACGATGCCAATTTTCAAGGGAAACGGCCGGTTGTGCTGGTTGTTCACGAATGGTGGGGGCTGAATGATTATGCGAAAATGCGGGCCCGGAAACTTGCTGAATTGGGTTATTTCGCCATGGCCGTGGATATGTTCGGCGACGGGAAAATTGCTTCAAACCCAAAGGAAGCACAGGAATTCACCACGCTGTTTTACAAAGATCCGGCACAGGCCAAAACCCGCATGGATGCAGCCATGAAAAAAGTAAAGGATTTCCCCCAGGCCGACCAGGATAACGTTGCTGCCATCGGGTACTGCTTTGGCGGGTTCATCGTGCTCAACGACGCGAAACTCGGTGCAGGCCTGAAAGGGGTTGTCAGCTTTCACGGCGGCCTCGGCGGGGTTCCTGTCGACAAGAAACTGTTGAAGGCAGCAATCCTGATCTGCCATGGCGGCAGCGACAAATTCGTTCCGCAGCAGGACATCGATGCTTTGAAACACAACCTCGATTCCATTGGCGCCAATTATTCCTTTAAGGTTTACGCCAATGCCACCCATGCCTTTACCAATCCCGATGCGACCAAGGTGGGCAAGCAATTCAACATGCCAATCGAGTACAATGCGGAGGCCGACCATGATTCATGGAATGACATGAAGCTGTTCCTGACGCGGATCTTCGTAAAGAAAACCGGACCCGTTTCCCGGTAGGCGAGTTTTTTTACCTTCGGAACACGAAATACAGAATAAAAAAAATGCGTCATGGAGGAAGATAAAAAACGGGGTTCTTCAAAGGGCAGAAAAATCAGGGCCTATATTTTACTGGGGCTGGTTGTTGTGGCCGTCATCGTTGTAGGGTGGTACTGGTACCGACAGTATACAAAATATTATTCAACGGATGATGCCTACATTGATTCCGACAGGGTTTCAATTAGTTCAAAGATACTTGGCAGGATCGTCGGCATTCACGCGGCCGAAGGGGATACGGTGCGGATGGGGCAGCTGATGGTCGACCTCGACAGCAGCGACCTGGTAGCGCAACGCGTGCAGGCTGTTGCCATGCTCGACCAGGCGAATTCATCCGTTACCCAGGCTATGGCAAAATACGAGCTTGACCAGAAGAACGTGAGGGTCCAGGAGGTCAATGTTGAAAAAGCGAAGGAGGACCTTGACAGGGCAACGATCCAGTTCGACGGAAAGGTAATCACCCGCGAACAGTTTGATCACATGGGCAAAACGCATGAGGCTGCCATCGCGCAGCTTGAAGCTTCCCGCGCGCAGCTTGCCGTTAGCAAATCACAAATCCAAAGCGCTTCCCTCACCATCAAAACAGCCGCTGCCCAAATAGGCACGATTGAGACCTCGTTGCGCAATACGCGGATATTTTCTCCTGCCGGGGGTCGTGTCGCCAAACGGTGGCTCCTCCCGGGCGATGTGGTACAACCGGGTCAATCGGTGTTTACGGTCACCAAAGACTCGCTGCTCTGGGTAACGGCTTATTATGAAGAGACCAAAGTCGGCGGCATCCATGACAAACAACAGGCGCAGTTTACCGTTGATGCTTTTCCCGATGTTGTTTTCACAGGGAAGGTCTTTAATCTTGGCACCAATACCGCGGCGCAGTTTTCGCTGATCCCGCCCAACAATGCTTCGGGCAACTTCACCAAGGTGACCCAGCGCATCCCGGTTAAAATCTCCATCGACCAGTGCAACAGCGGCGATCCCGCGATTATGCACCGCCTGGTTTCGGGGATGTCGGTCGTGGTTAAAATCTATAAGTGATCATGCAGATTAAGCCATTGCATGGGTTCAGGAAGTTCATCCGGGCTCAGAATGCCACGTTTGATGACAAAAGTCCCACCTACCGCTGGTGGTTGCTGGCCAATGTGATGATCGGCACCTTTATGGCCGTGCTCGACGCCACCATCGTGAATGTTGGGCTTCCAAAAATCATGGCTTCGTTTGGCGTCGGTATCGACAAGATTGAATGGGTGCTTACGGCCTACATGCTTGCCCTGGCTGTCATGCTGCCCACGTCGGGCTGGATGGCCGACCGCTTCGGCTACAAAAGAGTTTATTTTCTGGGGTTGTTCCTTTTCACAGCCGGGTCGTTCCTTTGCGGCTATTCTTCTTCGGAAGACATGCTGATCTTCGCCCGCGTGATCCAGGGGCTGGGTGCGGGCGCCCTGATGCCGGTAGGCATGGTGATCATCACGCGCGAGTTCCCGCCCGAACAGCGCACGCTGGCCCTGGGTTTCTGGTCCATCGCATCGGCTGCCTCCGTCTCCTTCGGCCCGCTCATCGGCGGTTACCTGGTTGATAATTTCAGCTGGCCGCTCATTTTCGATGTCAATGTGCCGATCGGGGTAGCCGGCATGCTCGCCACGGCGATCATCCAGAAGGAGTACCGGAGCCCGCGTAAGCGGTCGTTCGATCCCGTGGGATTCATCTCAGTAAGCATCTTCCTGCCGGTATTGCTCTACGCCCTCACCGAGGGCAATGCTGCCAGCAACTCCGGTGGCTGGAACTCCCCGGTAATCCTGGCCTGTTTCGGGATTGCCGCCATATCCCTGGCGCTGTTCCTGGTGACTGAACTCACCATCAGGGAGCCGCTCATCGACCTGAGCTTGTTCAAAGGATATAATTTTGCTGTAAGCAACCTGGTGATTTTCATCTTCGGGATCGGGATGTTCGGCAGCACTTTCCTGCTGCCACTCTACCTGCAAAACTCGCTGGGGTATACCGCCATCCAGGCCGGCTCCGTTTTTCTGCCTGTCGGGATCATCCAGGGGATTATCGCACCTGCTACCGGCATCTTCTCCAGTAAGATGAATCCGAGGATACCTATCCTCATCGGCGCATTTTTGCTGGCGTTCAGCTTTTACCTCAACAGTCTGCTGTCGTTCATGAGCGAACATGCCTTTATCATGCTGTCGCTTTATCTCCGCGGACTGGCCATGGGCATGATGTTCAGCCCGCTTACGGCGCTTGCTACGATTGGCATCCCGAAAGAAAAGATGGGACAGGCCTCGGGGCTTATCAACGTGCTGCGCCAGATCGGAGGCAGCTTCGGGGTGGCGTTGCTTTCAACCCTGCTCACCACCCGTGTGATCTACCATTCGCAGGTTTACGGCGAGGCCCTGGACCAGAACTCCCCGGCTTTTAAAGGAGTCATGGCCAACCTCGGCAATTTTCTCATTCACAACACCGGCGCCACGGTTTCCAACGCTGCTCAGCAAGCGAAATTCCTGGTCATGTCGCACATCAACCGGCAGGCCTTTGTACAGGCCATCAGCGACGATTTCCTGATCGCTGCGGTCATCACCCTGGTGAGTGCTATTCCGGTTTTCTTCCTGAGAGTAACAAAGAACCAAACATAGTATGAAATTCAAGATTCTGATCTGCTGCCTTGTCTCTGTTTCCTTTATGGTCACGGCATTCAACACTTCCGGCCAGCCGCGGCAGGACCGGCCGGCATTCAACACCCGCGACTCGTTAACCCTTTCGGCGGTCCTGGAGCAGGTGCTGGCAACCTATCCCACGGTCATCAGGGCGAAGGAGGCGATCCGCGTTGCTGAAGCCGCGGTCGGAATGGCCAGGTCGGGCTATTACCCCAATATTTCGGCCAGCGCCGGGTATACCCGCATCGGCCCGGTGCCGGACCTGACGATTCCCAACATGGGCCATTTCGTGATGGCTCCCGTCAACAACTATGATGCCTCGGTGAATGTTTACGAAAACATCTACGATTTTGAAAAGACGTCGCGGAATGTGGATGTGGAAAGATCGAACATGGACATTTCGGAGAAAAATGTGGCGCTGGTAAGCCAGCGGATGACGCTGCTGACCTCGGTCAGTTTTTACACCCTGATATACCTGCAGGAGGCGATACGGATCAAGGAGACCCAGATCGCAACATTGAACCAGCACCTCGATTTTGTAACCCGCAAGGAACAAACCGGGTCGGCCACCCATTACGAGATCCTTTCAACCCGGGTGAGGCTGTCGAATGCCGAAAACCAGAAAGTCGACCTGGAGGCCTCCAGGCAAACCCAGCAGGCCATCCTGAATTCGCTGCTCGGCCTCCCGGTAAAAACCGTGGTCAAAGTGCAGGGAAGCATCGCTTATTCACAACCCGACGTCAGTCCTGATTCATTGATCAGCTACGCACTCGAACACCGGTACGAGATGGTGATGGCGCGCCTGCGCGAAAAACACGAGCAATTGCAGCTCCGGTCGGTCAGGGCCATGAACAACCCTACCCTGGGCGCCTTTGTGGATGGCGGGTTTAAAAACGGGTATTTCCCCGATCTTGCCAAATTCACTCCAAATTTCGCAGCAGGGGTCGCGCTGAAAGTTCCGGTTTATGAAGCAACGCGCAGGCGCAACTCGATCAGCAGCGCCAACTCCCGGATCAGCATGGCCCAAATCGATATTGACCAGGTTTCCCGCGACATCTCGACGGAAGTATTCCAGAATGAAACCAATATGCTGGCTTCCCTGAAAAAGATCGACCAGGGTGCGCTCCAGGTGAACCAGGCCAGGGAGGCTATGGATCTTGCAGCGGTCTCCTTTAAAACCGGGGCCATCACCAACCTCGACCTGCTCGACGCCGAAACCGCCCTGGAAGAGAGCCGCGTGAACCTCCTCAGGGCAAGGGTTGAATACGCCATCAACGTGGTAAGGCTGAATATCTCGGTGGGAAAACCGGTTCAGTAAATTCCCGCTCCCGCTCCTTTCTGCTATCCACCCTGTATGAAATATTTTTCGGGAAGTTTGTTGACTTTCAGGAAAGATTTTAATACTTTTGGGTATTGTTATGTCGTATTCATTCACATTAAAATCAGGGCTTGGAGACTGCTTAATTTTTTACCTGATTTCTGATAACCTCTCCCCGGCCCTCCCCTTGGAGGGGAGGGAGACCTTCTGCCTGAATTGAAAAACAGTATTTTCATCAACAAAGAAAAATAAATAAAATGTGTATTATCAAACAAATACCTTGACAATCAAAGACTAACCTCCTCCATCCCCGCCAAGGGGAGGGCCGGGGAGGGGTCATTTAATAGTTGAAATCGATTAAATTAAACCAACCTCTTATGGATCCATATTGTTTTGTCATCACATCGTTTAATATAAAGGACAACCTGGTTGACCTGAAAGCAAAGTTTGCAAAAGGGAACCCAGGCCCGGCGCAGCAGATCGACTTCGATAAAATCTATGCTGATTTGATCAAACCAGCTATTTTAAAGGCAGGTCTGGAACCCCTGATCGAACTGGAGGAGAAAAATTTCGGGTCGATCCATAAAACCATGTATGAGAAGATCCTGCTTTGCGAATTCTGTGTTGCGGATCTCACAAACATGAACCCGAACGCCTATTACGAATTGGGCATGCGTTACGCGGTACGGCCCCACACGACCATCCCCATCATTGCCAGTTCGCACCTGCCCATGCTACCTTTTGATATTGGCTCAAACAGGACCTTCATCTACCAGGTTAACAAAAATTTTAAATTAAGCGCCAGGAAAAAGGATGTGGAAAAACTTGCCGCAGCCCTGGTAAACGCAAAGCAAACCAGGTCAACGGACAGTCCGCTGTATGATATGATCAACGGCATTTCATTTCAGAATTCGGTGGCGCATGAAAAAACGGATGTTTTCAGGGACAAAGTGAGGTATGACGAATCCCTCAGGGAGGAGCTGGCGTATGCCCGCACCGATCCCGGCCCTGATGAAAAAAACAGCAAGGCATTCAGGATTGACGCAATCAACAGGGTCGTTGAAAAACACCGGCCGCTTGAAAATATCGAGACGGCCGTCCTCATCGATATTATGATCTCCTACCGCAACATCGATGCGTTTGCGGAGATGCTCAGGTTTATTGAAGCGTTGCCCCGTTACGTTTCCGATACCGTGATGGTGCAGGAACAATACGCCTTCGTGCTAAACCGGGTGGCCGGGAAAAAGGATCCGGCTGATGAAGTGATGATCGGCAAAGCCGAACGGGTTTTGCAGAAGCTTGAAACGGATAATAAAGCAAGCAGCGAGTCGTACGGCATCTGGGGCAGGATCCATAAGGACCGGTTTGACCGGTCGTATAAAAAAGGGGATGCCGGGGAAGCAACGTTCCACCTGGAAAATGCCCTGAAATATTACCAGCTGGGGTTTGAATCCGATCCGCGCGACGCCTACCCGGGGGTG
Source organism: uncultured Bacteroidales bacterium (assembly GCA_903913885.1). Taxonomy (GTDB): domain Bacteria; phylum Bacteroidota; class Bacteroidia; order Bacteroidales; family FEN-979; genus CAIVAT01. The sequence continues at coordinate 243,610 of CAIWMX010000125.1, forward strand.
AATTATGTGACCTGCCTGGAGCTTCTGGGCAAAAAGGATCAGTCCCTTCGTTTGCTGCCGGCCGTGGAATACTCGGTAACAGCCAAAATGAAGCGTAAAACCCCCGATTACTGGGATTATGCCACCCTGCTCGAACTGGCGGTGATAGAAAACAGGTTCAGCGACGCGGATAAATTTTTTAATCGTGCCAGTCCGCTGGGCAAAGAGGTCTTCATGCTCGATACGACAAAGAAGAACCTGATCCTTATCATGAATTACAGGATTCAGCGAAAGGAGGATGTAAGTGATTTGCAGAAGTTGATCGTGAAATTTCCGGAAAGCAAGTAACCACAGGATGTCTGATGTAAATTTCATTTATGAAAAAAGGAAACAACGTTGATTTAACCTCAAATCCTCCTGCAGGAGGTGGCGGATCGGCAGGGGAACACATGGTGGCGAGCTGCTATCATGACTTTACCGTAAAAATCACGAGGATAACTGCAAAAAATGTGGCAGTAGACGTTCTGGATTCCCCTGCGGGCCCGTTGGCTATACCGGTTATCGTACCCTTTACGGGGAAGAGAGTAACTGATTTGAAGAACTGCCTGCGTCGGGGAGGAAAATACTATGGTCTGGATAATTTCAAACAGGAAAATGCGGAAATGTTGGGCAAGGAGTTATCAGCCATTCTTCTGCCTTTACCGGTAATCAGCCTGTTTTCAAAAAGCCTTGCCAGGTTGTCGCGAACCCCGGGCAACGGGCTTCGGATCAGGATTGTGACTGATGACGAGATGGTGGATCTGCCCTGGGAATACCTATACCGGCCCGACAGGCTTGGCAATGCAGGCCTTTCCGGATTCCTCCTGCTCGATCCTGCTTTTTCCATTGTCAGGGGCATGGGAGATCCCGGCGTCAGTATAAAACCGGTGAAAGGAAAGCAGCTTCTTGAATTTGCCGGTACGTTTTGGGGAAAGGACAGTGATGTATGGGACGTTCGCGGGGAATATGAAAAAATCACAGATTCCCTCAAGCCGGTATCTTCCTATATTGGTTCCGTTTTTAAAAAGTCGGATGATGCCGGTGCCTTTAAAGTTAACAACACCTATGACGGTACAATTTTTCATTATGCAGGTCATTGTGATGTTGATGAATATAACCGCTCCTACCTGGTAACTAAAATGCCGGATATCAAAATTCAGCCAACTCTCCGAAATGTCAAAACGACCTACCTTTCAGAACTGGTAACCGGCTTTTACGGGTCGAATACCCGGCTGGTCGTTTTAAGTGCCTGCAACAGCGGGTTCCGGCCGGTTGTGAAACCATGGAGTGATGCCCGGATTCCCGCAATAATTGGTATAAATGGTATCATAGCTGCACAAAGCACCATTGAGTTTTGTAAAAAACTCTATGAATCCCTTTCGGTGGGCTTGTCACTGGATGAAGCCGTTGGGCGCGCGCGGCTGCATGTGCTTGCCTGGGACCAGAAGAACGGGTTCTTTGACTGGGGACTTTACATGGTTTACATGTGTTCCCCTGATGCAGTGTTATTCCCCAAATCGGGCAGGCTGGCTGAAAAAAAACAGGTTGCGATCAGGAAGGAGCATAAAAAAACAGCCGACAGGGCACTCACCCTGGCTGAATTGATTGATGGCGTCAATTTCAGTGAAATTTTGTCGCTTTGTTCAAAAAACAGGGTGTTCATCCTTGGCCGGTTTAACCAAAGAAGGCTTGCAATATTAGAACAGATAAAAAAGATCCTGCAGGATCATCCGAACAATTACAAACCAGAACTGTTCACATACGAAAAACCTGTAAAACGCGACCTCGTGGAATCAGCCGGGGCATTTGCCGCCCTGTCAAAATTTGTGATTGCCGATATCAGTGAAGCAAGCGGAATACAGGTGGAACTTAATAATATCGCCGAACACTTCCCCTCCGTTCCGGTCATCCCCATTATCAATAAATCCGGGAAGGAGTATGCCATGTTTGCACATGCCGGGAATTATAAAAATATTCCCAAGCATGCAATCCGATATCTGGATGCCGATGACCTGGCAAGGAAAATGAAAACGGATATCATTCCATTGGCTGAAAAGATGTATGCAGCGACATGTGACTGATCATTGGTAAGTTTTGTCCATATTTCCCTGCTGCCATACTTTTTTTTATACCTTTATCCCTGAATTGCAGCATTTGCCCGGAAGCATGGGGGCTATCGTCACTTTTAATGTGTCAGCACATGTCAAAACCCGACAAAATATTCACCTTTTTCTACTCAAAGCTCCTCTCCGAGAAGATCCGGGAAAAAAGCGAGGTGGTTATTATCAGCATCGCTGTCATCACCTTCATACTCCACCTGGTGATGGTCACCCTGGTCGACTTTAACATCGTGCAGATCAACGATTATTCTGGGATCTACCGCAACCCGATCGCAGCGATCTACACCCCCTTCTCCTTCATCCTTATCTACGAGGTGTACCTGCTGGTTTATTACCTTCCCAAATCAACCACCATCTATATCGGGAAACAATACGAGATCATCACCCTGATCGTAATCCGGGGCATCTTCAAGGACCTGGCCAGCCTCGAATTCACGGCAAACTGGTTCAGCGACCCCAACGACATCAAGTTCACCTACGACCTGGTCGCAACGGTCGTGCTGTTTTTCCTGATTCTGGTTTTTAACCGGCTGAATGCAAGAAAAGAAGATGCGCATCAGAAAGACAGCCTGTTCTCAAAGAAACTGGTGAAATTTATCCGGCTGAAGAACATCCTCGCGATGTGCCTGATCCCCGTTTTCCTGGTCCTGGCGATACACGGCTTTAGCCGCTGGGTTCACGGCAGCTTTTTTTCGATCACGGAGATGGTCGGTTCCATCAAAGATGTCAACGCCATCTTTTTCAACGAATTTTTTACCGTGCTGATCCTCACGGATGTATTGCTGCTGCTGATCTCCTTCCTGGTGACCGATAAATTCAACACGGTGATCCGGAATTCAGGTTTCATCCTGTCGACGATCCTGATCAAACTGTCGTTCGGGATAACCGGGATCCTGAGCACGATCCTGATCGTGGTGGCGGTGCTGTTCGGCGTTTTGATCCTGTTTATCCACAACCAGTACGAGAAAATCACACTGCCCGAAAACTAAGGAGTCATGATCCTTCCAAAATTCACTATATCTCTGATGAAATGAAACGAGCGCTCTTCATGGTCACCCTGCTGCTGGTCATCCGCGCCGGCTATGCCGCCCCCGACACGGTCAAAGTCGCGGCGCCCCAAACCAATGCAACCCGGTCGGAACAGATCACCAAAACGCGGATCTCGCTGCTCGACAACTTCCTGGCCGGGAATATGGGTAAAGTCGTCCAGCTCAACAACTATCTTATTGGCACCCTCACCGATCGCGATTACCTTGCCCTTTTTGCCGTGGAGGAGTGGATGATCCAGTACCAGACCGGTCAGTTCCGGGGCGTCATTGTAAGAGCCCTTCAGTTCGACTCCCTGTACCATGCACAGCGGGACCAGGTATTTCCCCAGCCCGATGATCTTTACAAAAAACTGTCGGAACGCACAACCAGCCAATACCCGCGTATCGTAAACTCCATCAAAAACGCCGCATTGACCGATGAAGAGCGGGATTTTACCATCCTGCACTTTTCCGCGCTGCTGAAACACCAGGAGGTGAAAGAGGTCACGCAGGATACGCTGAACCGGCTCGCCGACCATTTTCTCTTCGCCTATCCCGCGAGCCCGCTCGCGCATTACGTGCGGGTCTACATCCGGCAGCGGTATGCCCCGGCCGACTGGGGATTTGCATTTGAGTTCTTCAGCGGCTACGGTTTCCTCACCGGACATCTCCACGAACATTACACCAACACGGTTCCCATCGGCGTCGACTTCGACATCAGTTACAAAAACCTGGTGCTCTACCTGCGCGATTTTATCGGGTTCAGCTACACGCAGCATGAGTTCAACACGAAAAGCGCGAAATGGCCCAAACACGCCCAGGTTAGGATCTTCCTGCCGGAAGCCTCGCTGGGATACATCGTTTACGAAAACAAATATATTAAAGTTGCCCCGTTTGTCGGAATAGCCTCAACTGACATCGGCCCGACAGATTATGACAGGAAACAAACACCCGATCTTAAAAATTACGACCTGACCTTTACCACAACCTACGCTGCAGGCATCAACCTTGACTTCAAGTTCGGCAAACCCCGCTCCCAGCTGGCGAAAAACGGCACAAAACAAAGCTACTTTTTCCTGAGACTGAGGTATGCCTATACCAGCCCCATGTTTGAAAAATATTACCCGGGCTTTGGCGGCAACATACATTACATCACGGTGGGATTCGGCATGATCAGCCGGAATATTAAACGGGTTTACTGAACCTGCCCAGACCACGAAAAGGGCCAGCAAGACAAGGCAAACATACGTATATTTGCGTTCTGTTTTATATTATGATACCGGCACACAGCGGTATCCATAATTTATGTAATGTGACCGGGAAAAACAACATGCAACCAAAAAGCAAAAAGAAAAACACCATTCTCACCCTTCCGGGCAAGAGTTTGTGGGATTACAGCACCTCCTCCCCGTATGCCTATATCATCATTTTCTTTTCCGTGTTCCTCATTTACGGGAATATCCTGTCGTTTTACCTGGGCAAGCTCGACGAACCCGACATCCTCCTGGTCAACATGCGCTTCCTTGGCGACTTCGGCAACCTGAAAAAAATCTTCACGACCGACGCGTTTTTTTCAACGCACAATTGCTTGTTTTACCGTCCGCTGCAGAGCCTGACATTCATGATCGATGCGCATATGAGCGGCGGCAACGGTTGGGGTTACTACCTGACCAACATGCTGATCCACGCGATAACCTGCTCCCTTCTTTATTATCTGTTAAAACTGGTCGGCAATGAAAAAAAAGGCGCCCTGCTGCTGGTTCTCATTTACGCCGCCAGTCCGCTGTTCGTCCAGGCTGTCGCATGGGCTCCCTCGCGCGGGGATCTCCTGATCGGCATGTTCGGAATACTGTCATTCATCATTTTTATCCGATATATCCGAAGCAAACGAACCTTGTTCCTGGCTATCAACCTGGCCGCCACGATGGCTGCCGTGTTTTCGAAAGAGACCGCCATCCTGCTGCCCATATTGTTTATAATCTATTACTTCCTGGTTGAAAAGGAAAAGCGTGTTTCCCCGGCCGGCATGATTGTGCCGCTGTGTGGTTATGCGCTGATCATCGCCTTTTACCTTTTTCTGCGGCATGGCGTAGTCACCAACCCTTTGCCTGCAGCCGTGTTCGGGATTACTCCTTTTGTGAACAACCTGCGCATCCTTCCCGAGTCCCTTTCAAAATTCTTCTTCCCGGTAAACCTCTCCCCCATGCCGGCCTTCGGCTGGTTTCAGACATTTTCGGGGCTGGCTGTTGCCGGGCTTCTCATTTTCATCGCGGTAAAATATCTTTCAGGATCGGCGCGGTGGGTTTACTTCGGTTTTTTCTGGTTCCTTCTGTTCACAATTCCCGGGATGTTTTACTCCCATCCGATGGGTAACGCAGCTTATGCATACCTGGAACACCGGGCTTATATGCCGCTCGCAGGCATCCTGATCGCGCTCTGTTTTATGGTGCAGCAGATCGGGAATCAGAAAATAAAACAGCAGTTCTATCTCCTGCTCTTCCTGGCGGCGGTGGCTTACGGGATTTATGCGCGTGTCTATTCCGCAAATTATGCCAACCCGATTACCTTCTACAACAGGGCCGTCGAATCAAACCCGGGATCAGCCGTGGCTTTTTATAACAGGGGCGGGATCAACCTCTTTCATGAAAAAAATTATCAAAGCGCCATGGAAGACTGCGACCTGGCATTGAAAGTCAAACCGGATTATGCAAAGGCGCTTGTAAACCGGGGTATCTGCAGGGAATTCCTGGGCGATACCCTGGCAGGGCTGAAAGATTGCGAAGCGGGGGCAAAACTGGATCCCGGTTTGTTCATTGCCCATAAAAACATCGCCATCGTCAGGAACCAGCTTGGATTTAAAGAGTTGGCACTCAGGGAATGGGATCTCGCCCTGCAGATCTCTCCCGATTACTTTGAAGGATACAACGAACGCGGGATCATAAAATACCAGTTGAAAGATTATCCTGCCGCAGAGGCAGATTTCACCCGTTGCCTGCAGATCAACAGCCGTTTCCCCGAGGCTTACCTCAACAGGGGGCTTTTATACCGCGAAATGAAAGATCTCAACCGTGCCTGCAGCGACTGGCAATCGGCAGCCAGCCTGGGAAATGACAATGCGTTCGGCCTGATACGCGAATTCTGTGGCAAATAGGGTCCGGCAAGGCTGGCAATCACTGATCGCATGCTTTGCGGAACCAGGCTGGGCTGAATCCCTTCTGTGCTACTGAACGATCAGTTTCCTGACGAGCCGGGTGTTTCCGGCAGTCATCGTTAAAAAGTATATCCCCTTTCCCAGGTTTGAAACATCTATCGTCAATGCATTATTCCCGGCAGGGTAATTACCCTGTAAAAGCTGCCTCACTTCGGTTCCCATGACTGAGCAAAGCGACAATACCACCAAGGATTTTGACGGCAGGGTAAACATGACGCTTGTGGCCCCCGTGGCGGGATTGGGCATGGCAACCAGGCTGGCCGCTGCAGGTGCGGCCGGGGATGGCGGCGCTGCCGTGGGGAGGCACGGGCTGGCAAGGTCGCTGACGTAAATGTGCTCTGAACTGATATAGCCAGTGCCGTAAGGAACGAAGACCCAGTAGTCGCCCGGTGCGGTAATCTTAACCGATGCCGTTGTTTCCCCGGTCGACCACCGGTATGCAGGGTGGCCCGGTTCTGCAACAAGGTAATAATCGGTACCAATCCGATCGCAGTCGACGGCAGGCCTGCGGAGCTGCCAGGGCAGGGTGATGTAGTTAAATGCACGGTAGCTGATATACCCGCCGGGATAGGATACCTCCACAACCTCCGATTTATCCGGCTTCACGACAACCATCCAGGGGAGGTTGCCAGCCTCGAAACCAAAGTCAACGAGGTGGTTTCCGTTCGCAATGTACTGGTGGTTCCCGCATGCCTGGCTGTAAGTTGAACTGTCATAAATGTACTCCCACACGAGCGTGGCGATTTTGTTGTTCTCATCCAGGGCATATTCCAGGCCACGCGCCATAGGCGGGTTGGTATACTGCCCGTTATCGAAAATCGAAACTGAGGTGTCGCTGCAGCGCCTGATATCGTGCTGCCCGGTAAACCCGACCGGGTCATTCGGAAAGGTAAACTGGTTCTGTTTGCCGCCCAGCCGCCACATAATAGCTCCCGTGGCGTGGTTGATCTTGGTAATTTCATTGAAATGCCTGCAAGAAAGCAGGACGTTGCCATCATGGTCGAGTTCGACGGAATTGGCGTGCGTCCAGTCGACCTTATTCGGGTTCGAAAGCCACACCTGGTTCACGTCCCCGAACTGGATTTGATCGTGCGACTTCCACTCCCAAACCAGGCTCTTGTTTTCATCGAATTCCTGTATCACAACGCCGATCACCTGGGCATTTGCACCTCCGGGTGCCGTACCGTTCAGGCCAAACCAGTGATACGAGGTGAGATTTTCGATGCGCGTTTCGCGTCCGAAAAGCAGGTAGTGGTGATTCGGCAGAACCTGGAACTCATGCTGGTCCATCTCAAATCCATTGACACAGCCAAGTGAATCCACCACCGTGAAGGTGCTGTCCATGAGATAACATCTACCCTTGTCGGTGTCGAAATAGGTCATCCGGCCATCGGACTGAAGCTTGAAATCGATGGTCGGGTTTACATTTGACCCGCCTGTAAACAAACGGTAATAAACAACCCGTCCGTAGCGGTCGAGGATCAGGTGCGGCCGGTCGTAGGTAAAGGGGGGCGCGTTCGTATAGGGACTCATGAAATAGTAGCCCTGGGTGGCGGCAGAGTCCTTGATAACGAATGTCATTGGCGGGAAGTTCTGCAGATGGCCGGCAACCGGGATAAACCAGGCGGCAAGCAACAGAAAAACAAACGGACGGCAGGATTTCAGGAAAAATGTCTTCATGGCAGCGGAAGTAGCGGATGGTATGGTAAAGATAACCAATAAAATGGGAAAAGAGACATCTGACTGTAAAAAAGCAGAGATTCTTACCTGGACGACGGAACCAGGATTAGACGCATACAGTCAGCTTTAAGAATGAATGGCAATCAACAGTTTCACCCGATTTTTTTCCCGGCGCCGGGGCCCGGCTTCAGCGAATGGATTTCATTGATATGGATGACCGCGACGGCAAAAGGCTTGCGCATGCCCATCTTTGCCGACATGGTGGCAGCCTGGTCATACAATTCCCCCTCTTCCTGCAGGTCAACATGCCCGACAAACCTGAACCCGTTTAAAATTTCACGGTTCACCACGGCAACAGAAACCTTTGAACCGTTTTTAAGATTTGCATAGGTGGCCCCGCCGGTGCCTTCGGTAAAAATAAGCGCTTCGTCCGTCAGAACCCGGGTCGACCGCTTGGGGGCCACATTCGGTGTTCCGTCTGCATTGACCGTTCCAATGAAACATTGCTGCGTAGCAATCATTTCCTTCATTTCCTGCGTTAGTGTTGCCATGACATTGTTTTTAAGTTTCGCATGACAAATATACCGAATCGGAACAGGTTTGCAAATTTTTGCAACCTGTTCCTACCGGTATTAATTCAGGTTATGTGAAAAAGCATGCAACGCTGATTTCCCTTTCTATTCCTCATCAACTGTCTTCAGGTTATCCTCAGGGTTACGGTCGACCAGGTAATTGTAAGGATCTATCCCCGCCTGGTAAGGTTTCTCCTTGACATGGAAGGTGAATACATTTTCCCGGTTCGTCAGTTTCAATCGTTGCAGCAAGATGGGTTTCCCAAGGTTGTTCTTATTGACCGGCGTTCCGAAAACGCCAATGTCAATATAATCAGCCACCGGGATGGAGGTTTCCTTTCCAAGAGAGTCGGCCCTGAATTTTTCAGAAATCGTTTTCACGGTTACTTCATAACCGTCGCCAGCCTTCGTAACCCTGGCTTCCATCAGCCGGTTTGAGAAGAGGGTGATATGCTCGAACAGGTCGCCGATCAGGTACTGAAGGCTGTCGGGCGTCACGCGCCTAAAGGCCCTGACCGCCGAAAGCGATGTGGGATAAGGAGGCTGTTTGTAGCCAAACGAATCGATCAGGCTGCGCATCGCTTCATTCATCTTGTCTTCACCAATCATCTCCTTGAGGTAATACAAGGCGACGCTCGCTTTCTGATAATGAATGTATGACTGGTGTTCAGATTTTGCCAGCGGACGCTCAGCTTCATATTCGGTGCTTCTGCCGCTCAGGTACCCGTCCATTTCATACTTCAGGAATTTCTTCATCTTGTCCCTTCCGTACTCTTTTTCCATGACCATGAGGGCCGAATACTGGGCGAAACCCTCGCTCATCATCTCGCTGCCCTGCATGTCGGCCCCGCACACCTGGTGGGCCCAGTATTGATGTCCCATCTCGTGCGCCACAACGTAGAACACGATGTCAAGGTCCTCTTTCGTCACTTTGCGGAGGTCGGCGATAAACCCGATGCCTTCGCTGTAAGGCATGGTACCCGGGAAGGCCTGTGCAAAACTGGCATACCGCGGGAATTCAATGATGCGGCATTGCCTGTGATAATATTTCCCGAAATTCCGCGTGTAATAATCGAGCGATTTTTCGAGGCTTTTCATCATGTTCGGCACATTGTAGGCATGTTCCTTTATGTAGTAGACCTCCAGGTCGATCCCGTTCCAGCGTTTCCGTTCCACTTCATACCGGGCCGATATGAATGAATAGAAATCAAGCGATTGCTGATCAAGTTTATAGGTGAAGTATCTCTTTCCCCCCGCTTCCCACGATTTTACCAGGCTTCCCGGCGCGACAGCCACCTGATCGGGCGCCGTGCTGATGGTGGTGGTCACCTGTACCCAGTCTGCATCGTTGGTGAGGTAACTATTGGCCCTTGTTGCCAGGTCATGCTCATCCAGTTTCGGCATGCGCAGGCGTTTGGGCAGTTTCAGCTTGATGCGCTTGTTCCTGTCGGAAATCTCGTTCTTGTTGTTATAGCCGAATGAGGGGGTGATATCGGTGTTGTTAAAGAAGGTCCCGTTTTGCGTGAGTTGCGTAAAGCTGACCTCATTCTCAAATCCTTTGGTAATCCTCGAAACCTCAAACCTGACCAGTATGGAGTCGTTCGGCGCGAGTGGACTGGCCAGTGTGTAAATGCGGTACCCGAGGCGGGTATCATCCAGTTTCACCCTGCTTCCGGGGATGGTGATCTTCACGCTGTCGGGAACCTGGGGCAGGGTGAAGTGCAACTCGGCGACCGGCTGCCGGGAGATGTTCCGGGCCCAGGCGTCGATGACCGCCGTCATGCTTCTTTCGTAGGGAAGCAGATCGATGGTGTAGTTGTATTTATAAAAACGGGGCTGCGCCAGGAGCTCGTATTTCCTGTATGCCCGTTCGTAATCTGCCTGCTTGTTTTCCTGCTCTTTCTCCGAATCATATTTGTTCAGCACCTTCGTGTTATAAAAGACAAATCCGCTGCACAGTATAAAGAGGACCCCGAAAAGTCCCAGTGCAACGAAATTTTTCGACAGCAGGTACCTGGCGTTCGCCGCCCTCTTTCCAAAACCTGTTTCCTTTCCCCGGATATAAAAAGCGAAAATCATGAAACCAACGATCACTGAAAAAATAGCCCAGTAAATCAGGTACCAAACCACGGAAGGCACGAACGGGCCAAAACCGTTCATGTCGGAATAGGTCACGCCTGGGATCGTCCCGAATTTCACCATATTGGTATCGATATGGAATACCCCCCAGATAAACTGGTTGAGGATAAGAAACGCCACAAAAGCAAAGTAGGCGATGTAGCGGTTGTTGATCACATAGTGAAAAAACAGGGCGATCACCACCATGTACGAAAATGTCAGCAAATTCATTCCCAGCAATGATTTCACGTACACATCCAGCTGATAGCGGTGGTAGCCGAATACTGTTTGCACAGCAACCCCGAGGACAATGGTGACGGAAAGGATCAGCGCGAGGGTGATCACCATGGCAACCAGTTTGGAAAGGAATAACCAGGCGGTTTGAATGGGCGTTGAATCTTCAATCTCGCTGAATTTAGCGTCGCGTTCCTTCCACACAAGCACCCCGGAATAGAAGGTGATGATGGCCACCAGGACCATGAAAAAAGATCCTTTGATGGAATCGATCACATCGTAGGTTACCGGGTAGCGGGCAGTGCCGTACCTTCCTGTAAAACTTGTCAGTGACGCAAGGAGATTCATCAGCCCGAGCACGGTGATGATGATGAAGACCGGGTTTTTTATGATCGATTTTGTTTCAAACCGGATAAGGTACAACAGGGTACGGAGGGAAAAACCCGTGTGCCCCGGAACCGGGATGTTTGGCCTGGTCAGATCCGTTGATGGTAGCTCCAACGTTTCCCTTCTCTCTTTTTTTGGCTTTTGTTTCTTTGTACTGAACGAAAACCGGGCATATCCTGCCAGCAAAACCATAATGCTGAACCCGAGCCAGATCAGCCGGTTGATCAGAAAGGCGCCGGCAAGCGGCACGCCATGGGCGTTTTTTTCATCCACCGTCATATATTTTGAAACGATGTTCTCGGGGCGAAAGCCAAAGGGGTCGATCAGGTTGGCCAGCCATTGCTGTTCGAGGTCTTTGGTAAAGCCAGCCGACACGCCATACAACACCAGGATCACCATGGCCCCGATGAACGAAACGATGTTGTTCCGGTAAACAATGGCAAGCATGTATAACAAAACGGCCGCGATGATGGTATTGGGGATGGCAAAGGTGATGATCCCCAGCAGATGGCCGTTCCATGCCGCATCGCCGTACCGCCCGGGCTGCACCCATGGCATGAGCGGGCCAAGCAGGGCGCCGAGCGAAACACCCAGCAGGGGAAACACGGCGATGGTGACCGCACCGATGAATTTTCCGAAATAGTAGTCCCTTTTTTTAATGGGGGATGAAAAAACAAACTGGTACATGTCGTGGGCAAAATCGCGGTTGGCCGAGGCGTTCATGAAGGAAGCCGTCATGAGCAGGCAAACCAGCGACATGATCCCGTAATAAAATTGAATAACATAGGGCGCATTTTTATGCACGCTGCCAACACTGCCACCGATGATGACATTATCGGACGAAACCGCACCCATTACCATCAGGGTATTGATGAACAGGAAGATCCAGGTCATGGGCGAACGAAGCCAGTATTTCCACTCGTATCTGATAAATTTCCACATAGTTTTCTGCTTAAGAGGTTAAACCAGTTCGTTCAGTTTCGCGAAAAAGACATCTTCAAGGTTTTCCTCGGCCATCGAAAAACCGTTACCCGGGTGGGTCCCAGAAAAGGCATGGATCAGGGGTTTTCCTCCCGACAACTTGCTTGAGATAATCTTAAACTCATCCTGGTAGCGGGCAAGTTCGGCCTTTTCCACCTTGCGTTCCCACACTTTTCCCCTGATCTGTTGCAGGGCATCTTCGGTATTCCCGGAAAATAAAAGTTTGCCTTTGTCCATGATCGCCATCCGGGTGCAGAGTTCCCGCACATCCTGCACGATATGCGTTGACAGTATGACGATGGTATTTTCCCCAATTTCGCTCAGGATGTTATAAAAGCGGTTGCGCTCGCCGGGATCCAGGCCCGCGGTGGGTTCATCGACAATGACCAGTTTCGGATCGCCGATCAGGCACTGCGCGATGCCGAAGCGCTGGCGCATGCCGCCGCTGTAGCTGCTTACCGCTTTTTTCCGGTGTTCGGTCAGATTCACCTTGCCGATCAGGTAATCCACGATATTCCTTCGTTCGGAGCGATGCGTGAAACCTTTGAGCAGGGCCAGGTGGTCGAGGAGCTCGACTGCGGAGGTTCGGGGATAGACCCCGAATTCCTGGGGGAGATATCCCAACACCTTTCTTACTTCATCCTTGTTGTTCAGAACATCGATGCCTCCCAGCATCACCGAACCGCTGTCGGCATCCTGCAGGGTGGCAAGTGTGCGCATAAGCGAAGACTTTCCGGCTCCGTTCGGGCCAAGCAGGCCGAACATCCCCTTTTCAATGGTCAGCGTTACGTTGTCCATGGCAACCACGCCGTTACTGTACTGTTTGGTTAATTTGTCGATTTTCAATATCATGTCTGCTGGTTTTTTTTATTAAGATGCACAATTCCCTAATTGGTTACACATATGTGTTACCGGAGCATGAAAAAAGAACAGTGAGGCTTTATTCGGAAACCTGCAGGGAAAGACAGGCCTCGGTATGTTTGTGGATGACCTCTCTCAGGTCTTTTGTTTTATATGGCTTGGCGATATAATCATTACAGCCGGCTTCAATGGCTTGTTCCCTGTCGCCCACCAGTGCGTACGCCGTTTGTGCGATAATGACCACCTCCTTGTTGAACTTTCTGATCATCCGGCAGGCTTCAAATCCCCCCATCACCGGCATTTTAAGGTCGAGCAGCACCAGGTCGGCGTCGCCATGGCTGCGGCATGCCTCCACCACTTCGATGCCGGTTTTCACCAGTAAAATCTCCCTGCTGAACTTTTGAACCGCCGCCGACAGGTATACCCCGGACGATTCGTCATCATCGGCAATGATAATTTTAAGCCTGCGTGTCCATGTTTTTTCGTCATCCCCCGGCACACGCTTTGCGACGGCTTGATTCTCCGGTTTTTCAATGTTTCCAGGCATTGTAAAATAAAATACTGATCCCTGCCCCTCTTCGCTTTCAACCCGGATCTTACCCCCCAGCATTTCAACATAGGCTTTGGAAATGGCAAGTCCCAACCCGGAGCCTTGCAATGCCTTCGTATCCTCGATGTCGGCCTGGATAAATCGCTCAAAAATCGCTTCCTGCCTGTGTTTTGGTATACCTATCCCGGTATCCCTGACATAAAATTCAAGTTCCGCAGGTCGCCCGGTGTTGCCTGTTCCGGTTATGTTTATCGTGTATCCAAATTCTATGGCTCCCCGGCCGGTATACTTGACCGCATTTTTCACGAGGTTGCTGAGAATAGCATAAATTTTCTCACTGTCGGTATGAAAAACAGCTTCATCATGTGCCAGGGCAGTTTTGAAGCAAAAAGCAACCCCTTTTTTCTCCACCTCCGGTTTAAAGAAATTGTAGATGAATTCAACCTGCCCGTTGATATTGGTTTCGGAAATCAGCACCTCCATTAGTCCTGATTCGATTTTGGAAATATCAACAATATCATTGATGGTGTTGAGCAGGCGGGCACCGCTCTGTTCAATGATTTCGAAGTAACTCCGCTGTTCTTCCCCTGTAAGACCGGGCACTTTGAGCAATTCGGCAAAACCCAGGATACCGTTCATGGGTGTTCGGATTTCGTGGCTCATGTTGGCAAGGAAAGCCGATTTCAGCCGGTCGCTTTCCTCGGCCCGTTCCTTGGCCAGGTTAAGCTCATGTGTGCGTTCTTCAACCTTCGACTCCAGGCTTCGGTTTGCCTCTTCTATCTCGGCATTCCGTGAATCCAGCTGCAGGTTCAGGAAAAAGTCCCTTCGCCGGTAATATTCGACGTTGTATGCCGTGAACATGCCCAGGAAGTTGATTGCCACAAAGAAAAAATCGTTGATAAGCAGCATCTCAGGGTCGATCCTTGCAAAGGTAAACGCCCCGACATTAAAGAATATGAGGATGATCCATCCGGCAATGGCCGCCAGGAAAAACCGCAGTTTTATGAAATAATACCCGGCCGAAAAAATCAGGATCATCCCGGCATAATAAGAGTAATTGTCGGCCGCTTTTAATGTAAGTACCGCACAAGTAACCCCGCCCAATAGTAACCCTGCAAAGATGGCTTCCTGCCAGAATTTTTCAAAATTTTTACTAAAGGAGAGCAGCAACACGGCCGACAGCCCCGGAAGAACGATCCCGTAACGGATCAGGTGAAACTGGTTGATAAACTGAGGATCAATCCTGTTGTCGAGAAATCCGAATGCTTCATACATCAACAGCACCAGGAAAAAGGAAAACCTGAACTGGACCAGGGTATCCTTGTAGTATTTCTTACAGTACTGAACTTCCGTGTCATCCTTAAACGAAAGGGTGAACGGGTTCAATTTCATCTCTCGCGATGCTTCCAGCTCCCGGGAATCCGGGGTTTGTTGCCTTTTCATCTGACTGAATATCGAATTGCAACAGTCTTAACCTCCTCTTTGACAATATCCGGGACCGACTGTGTTGCCTCCGGCATGGCAGGATTCGAACACGAAGATAGGCAACAATCGTGAATAATTAAAAAAGAATAGAATTTCTGTTATCCTTGTAATACGCAATTTTAACAGACGAAATTTTTGCCAACATAATACCGGGCATACCTAACCACAACTAATTTTTTCGCACCCTGATCCTCACCGGGTCCCCTCTTTTATACATCGCAGGCGAATGGGTTTCATCGCGGACCAGCGGGAACAGGTTCCAGGTGGTATCGGAAATTTTTTCAAGATGAAATTCCGTTTTGGGATCTTTCAGCTGTTCTTTTATTTCCGTTGAAAATGTCTTTGCAAGCCGGCAGGTCTCCCATTCCCTGATGGCATCGAGGAGTTCGCCCGTATGCGGGTTTTTTCGCAACGACTCCAGCGACGTGGCCATGGCAAAACCGGCGTTATATCCCGCCGACCGGGCCAGCATCCACTCCATCTCGGCCAGGGTGGTGTTCTCTGTAAGCAGGTACCAACCCAGCATGTGGGGAAGATAATTCCTTTCAAACAGCCCCTGGTTGTCGAGCCGGTATTGCTGCATGCTCTCGGTAAATCCTCCGTTCCAGGGCTCTCCCCAGTTGCAGTAGGAGTTGATGTGCCAGTAAAAGGGTTCGGAATTGCTCGTGCCGTTCAGCACTGTGTGATCGAGGTGATCGTAAAATGTTTTGGCGAAGAGTTCCATGGCATAATCACCCTGCCCGGAAGAGAGACATCCTTCGTGACCGTCAAAGTCCATCTGTTCCAGGCCTGTTTCATTGAACCGGACGGCAAGGTTCACGGCAATCTCCTGCATCAGGTCGAGGTTGGGGAGAAAAACCTTGTACGGGTGGTCCATCAGTTTGGCTACTTCTGCGCCGGCACGGTGAAATGAAATTTTCGTTCCGAAGGCCCCGCGTTTGCATCCCTTCAGGATAAAAGGCGGCGCCGGCGTGACCGTATCGTACTGAACCAGTTCATGGTCGATCCTTACCGTGTGAAGCCAGTTGGCTTTCGCGTTGTTAAAATATTCAGGGGATTCGACCCTGATCTCCGTCACGGAATCACCGATATCAGCAGACAGACGGCTGCTCCCGGTCACCGCCAGCCGCGGATCAGGTACCGGCGTAATGTAGGGATCGTTGGTGTTGATGAAATCGGTGAGGGTATGCGCCCCCAGCATGATTCCCATGGTTTTGGCTTTCGCGAGGCATGCATGAAACCCGTCAAGTCCGTGGGGAAAAAAGGCGGAATCGAGCTGGTAATGCCCCCAGCTTTTCCAGGTATCCATGTGATACAGGGTTCTGAGGTTAGCCCGTTTCGTGTAACCAAGGATTTCATCCACTGTGGATTCGGAATAATCGGCGATCAGGTACGAACGGCCCGGCTGGTCCGAGAGTTTGCTCCAAACGCCATTGATCATCGGATGGGGAAGCTTTTCAGCGACCTCGATCATGCCAATAGTTTGAAGGGCTTTACCTGCCGCACAACCAAAAAGGGCCACGGCCGAACCCTCCACGGTCTCGCCCCGTACAGGGGGTACCGGCATGCGGGGAAACTGGTCCCACCACACATTGATCTTCCTGGGCCGGGATCTGTCCATCGAAAATGCCTGGAGCAGGCGCCTGCTTTCAGTTTTTTTCGCGGTATTGCCCCGGGAAGGGTCGGAACCTTCGTCATTCAAAGGATATCCTCCCAGGGTTTTAACATTCAATACCTGGAGCCCAATGGCGAAATCATGGTTGCGAACCACCCCGATAATCTCCCCGACTGTTTCTTTCAGGTTCAACGGAAAAGGCCCCCAGACGACCTGCTCAACCAACCCTGCCGGTGCTGCCCTGACAAGCCGGAACTTTACATAGGCAGAATCAAAGTATGAGTTTATCTTCAGTTCGACGTGGTTCCTGCCATAAGTCAGCAGGATAACCCCGGTGTCCTGGTTGCCTGCCCCGGGATAAAACCGCGCTGTTGAAGGGGATTCCCATTGCCCGTTTACCCTGATCTGCATCAAGGGAGAAACCAGGCCCGGGTCAAGGTACTCTTTTTCATGAAGGCGGTCGTAAAAGCTGGTAATGTTCCCTTCAAGGGAAACCGTGAGTTTCATCGCGCTTGTTGTAAAAACCGCCTGGGCCGGAAGTAACGCCGGCAGGAGCGATAAAGCACAAAAAAGGATGGTCCTGGTCAGGTAAAAAATGAATGGCATATAGATGATTTTGCATTAAACCCTGAGAATGGGCTACTCTTTCACCCCGAAGCAGAACAGGTGGTGCTGCCCCCTGATAAAGATCATTCCCCCGCTGATGGCGGGTGTGGCCATGCAGATCTCGTTCACCGGGTTGGTAGCGATGAGTTCATATTCACGACCGGCACGGATCACGAAAATGCCATGTTCTTCGCTGGCACAGAATATCTTGCCATCGGCAGCCACGGGGGAAGCTGTGAAAGCGCCGCCGCCTTTGATGGTCTCCTTGTAGAGCAATTCGCCGGTGGAACCCTGGTAGCAGGTCAGCAATCCGCTGTTCGAAAGGGTATAAAGCAACCCGTTATATACCAGTGGGGTAGGCATATAGGTTCCCCCGCGTTTTATCCGCCACTGAACAAAATCACCCGTGTTAACCGAGTCGGCAATGGAGATGTTGCCTTTTCCGCCCATCCTGATGGCATAGACCGGGAAAACCGGGGGGTATCCTCCTGTGACGAAAACCAGGCTGTCCATGAACACCGGGGTGCCGACCGTGATCTCCGAGTTGGGCGACAGCCGCCATAACTCTTCCCCGCTGGTGGGGTTGTATCCCCTGATGAACCGGGAACCGTTGGTCACCAGCTCATCGCGTTTGCTGCCATGGCAAAGGGTCGGGGTGCCCCAGGAAGAGATTTCGTCGCGCATGGTTTTCCACACTACATTCCCTGTTTTCAGGTCATAGGCGGCAATGAAGGAGTCTTTTGAACGATCGCACTGCGCAATTACGTTATTTCCGCAGATGACCGGTGAACTGGCAGGTCCCCATTGCGTATCGTCGTTAAAGAACCATCCGGCATCGAGGATTCCCAGGTCCCTCCGCCATTGCTCTTTGCCTTCAAAATCATAACACACCATGCCTTCGGAACCGAACACGGCTACCACGTATTTCCCGTCGGTGGCCGGTGTGGCATTGGCCTGCGAACCCTTAACATGCCGTTTCACGCGGGGGATGCCTTCGAAAGTCTTTTTTTTCCATAGGATTTTACCGCTGAGTTTATCGAGGCAGTAAATCTTCCAAAGATGAGAGGAGCTGTCGTTGGCCGGTTCCACATCCCCGAAAAGCCCGACGCGGTATTCGGAAGCCGTATCACTGCTCTGTGCCGTGATCAGGAAGACCCGGTTACCCCACACCACCGGCGAGGCATGCGCCAGCCCCGGAATATAGGTTTTCCACTTCAGATTCGCCTCTTTCGCGGCGTTCCAGGTTACGGGCGGGTGTTGCCCGTCGGCCGTACCCGCTGCCTGCGCCCCCCTGAAGGCGGGCCAGTTGGCAGGTTTTTCAACTTTGGCATGGTCTTCGGCAACAGGCTTTATCCCGGTGTTTTTCTTCACCGGCTCCGTGGTTTTTAAATATACAAGCTTCCTGTTGGGCTGAACCAGGGTGATTCCCGTCACTTTGCCTGCGACCTTTTGAATGGTTATTGATAATCCCGGAAAATCGGCAAAAGCATAGGAAGTGTCGGTCAGGTATTTCATCCTGTATTGCGGCGATCCGTCGATACCGGCTGTAAGCGCCTCATCGGCAACGACCAGTTCTGCTTTGCTCATCTCCTTGCTGATGTATTCCCCGGCGAGGGCCGGGTCAATTTTCCCTGCTGCCGGTTCCGGCTTCGCTGCAGGTAATTTAGCCCCGGCCTCCTTCAGCAGGGATATAAACTTTTCATTCTTCAGGGCCGTGGCATTGACCAGCGCTTCCGACAGCAGGGTGTCATTGTGTTTGACATAATCAAGCGCTACGACGAACATGGAGGTGTCCTGGTCGCCAAGCGACGCCAGCAATACATTTGCCACGCCCGGCGCGCCCTTTTCGAGCAGCAGCCTGACAACCGAGTGCAGCTTGTTCCCTGCTGCACTCATGACCAGGTCTTCATTTTTAATATCCCCGCCATGGTTGATCATGCTGAGGATGATGGCCGTGTTTTTCTTGTAGATAGCCCATCCCAGGGGTGTATCCCCGTAAAATGAATCCTTCAGGTTGGGATCGGCCCCATGTTCGAGCAACAGGTTGACAACTTCGAGGTTTCCTTTATCGGCGGCAAAATTTAATGCCGTAACGCCATAGTGATTTTTCGTGTTGACATCAAATCCCCGGCCGAGCATCTCCTTCAGGGTTTTAACATCATTTGCCCGGGCAGCACGAAAGAATAGTTCACTGTTATCCTGGGCTTGCATTGAGATCATCCCCGAAAAGAAAACGAGGATGAAAAACAGGAGTCTGGAATTCATGGGAGGAGGTTTGAATTTCAAAGATAATAAATAGCCTGACAACTGCCTGCATTCCATGCCACGTTCAGGAAAATATCGCGCGATGATTTGAAAAGTGATAATTTTGTTCCATGAAAACCATGTTCAACCTGCACCTATCGTCCCCGATCTATAAAGCAGCCGTATTTTGTATCCTGGCGCTTTTGATCTCCTGCCGCAAAAATGACCCGGCTGCTGACGATGCTTTATCGGTGCATGTTTCAGGCACCCATTATGAGTATTACTATTCAGCATCCGACAAAGACGGGATTGATACGACCTGGCAGGAAGCATATTTCGCCTGGCTTGTGGCCGCACTTGACGTGAAGGTGAATACAAAGATTGAATTTGATAAATACAGGGACCGGGCTCATCTGAAAAGGATGACCGGGAGAGATACCAATGGTTTTTCCGACACCAGCAGTTACAGGTTCCATACCATATGGAAAATTGACAACCATGAAGGAGTCCATACGATTATCATCCGGTTGATCGGACTTCCGCCTCCCCTGTTCAACGAAGGGATCGCCGTCGCATTCCAGGCTGATTATTTCAAATATCCGCTCTTTATCCCCGAATGGAATGGTGTGAGATTAGACCTCCTGGCAAAAACCTACAACCAGGACGGAAAAACCCCTTCACTGGACAACCTGCTGGGTACCTGGTCATTCTGGAATTTTGACACCAACATAACCTACCCGGTCGCCGGATCGTTCGTGCGATACCTGATTGACCATTATGGCCTGGCAAAAATGAAATCATATATCAGTTCTTCTAAATTTGAAGACTCAAAGGACCAGATTCATGTTCATTTTATGGCTGCCTATGGCATGACGATAGAAACTGCCTGGAATGAGTGGCAAATATTCATAAGCCAATAAACAATGAAAAAATATTTTCTTCCGTTAAGTGCAATCATACTCATGCTGGCGCTTGCCTGCGGATCGTGCAGGCATGGTAAAAGCAGGCGCCATAACAGGGACGGCGACAAACTCCTGAACGGCAGCCTTAACCACCACAGCAACCTGCCCTTCGACAGCAACCAGGTTACCTTGTTCTACCATGCATACCCGGCTCTGAACAAATACCGGGAAGATGTGCGGGAGGTATACCGGCAACACCATTTCACCCAGATCTGGTACGATAAAAAGGGCGTTGTGGAGTTCGGCCAGATCCTGTACGACAAGGTACGGGGGCTCAATACGGAGGGGGTTTCCTCAAAATTCCCCTGCCAGGACCAGGTTGCCGGAATTTTTGAGAACGAGAAGGAGAACACCCTTTCGCCAACAAGAACAGACCTCATGCTGACCAACCTTTACCTCTTCTATGCAGAAAAGGTTTACAGGGGTCTCGACGACACCACCACCACCAACCTGGGATGGCTGATGCCCCGCAAGGAACTTTCGTACACCGCCCTGCTCGATTCGGTCATATCTGATCCTGCCATGCTTACCCGGAACGACAGCCTGTTGTTTGGCCAGTATTACAAATTGCGGGAGGTGTTGAAACGTTACCGTGAAATCGAGAAAAAAGGCGGTTGGAATACAATTGACCCGGATCCGAAATTAAAATCCTACAAACCGGGCGATACCGCAAAGGCGATCCTGCAAATCAGGGAGCGACTGTTCATCACAGGGGATATTAAACAAAACAACGGCAGCAGGCAATATGACCAGGAACTGGCCGAAGGTGTGAGGAGGTATCAACTGCGAAACGGCTATAACGCCGACAAATCCATCTCTCCGAAACACATCAGGGAGATGAATATCCCCATCGGCGAACGGATAAAAAAGATCATCGTGAACATGGAGCGCTGCCGCTGGATCTCCCCTGAAATAGTCAGGTCGAAGACCTACATTGTCGTAAACATTCCATCCTACAAACTGAACCTGTACCGCGATGGAAAAAACGAATTCGAATCGCGGGTGATCGTTGGTCAGAATGTAACGAAAACAGTGATATTCAGTGGCATGCTCAGCCATATCGTGTTCAGTCCCTACTGGAACCTCCCGCAGAGCATTATCAACAAGGACGTAAAACCCGGGATGGCAAAACACAAAAACTACCTCGAAACACACAACATGGAGTGGAACAATGGTCAGGTTCGCCAGAAACCGGGAAAAAACAACTCGCTGGGACTTGTCAAGTTCATCTTTCCGAATGCCGATGATATCTACATCCATGATACCCCTGCTAAAAGTCTCTTTGCGAATGAGCGCAGGGCTTTCAGCCACGGCTGCATACGTGTGGCAAGACCGAAGGACTTCGCTGTTGAAATTCTGAAGAACGACCCGGCCTGGACGTCGGGGAAAATCAATGCCGCCATGCATGCAGGGAAAGAGAGTACCTGCCTGGTTAAACCAAAAATACCTGTCTATATTGGTTACCTTACTGCCTGGGTAGACCAGCAGGGTGTGATCAATTTTTATGACGATATTTATAACCGGGATGAAAGTCTTGCTGAATTGCTGATAGGCGGGAAGTAGCCCCGTAAGGTCAGCTACCTGATCACATCAATGCATTTATAAAACCTGCGAAGGTATCCTTCCGAACCCAGGTCGCTGATGGTCACGCTATGGGCTTTGCCCGAGGAGGCATGGATAAACCGGGACTTCATGCCATTGGCCTCGCAAACAATGGCCACATGGCCGATGTGCCCCTTGTCCCTGAACCCGTAAAACACGATGACATCGCCCACTTTGAAGTCTTCCGGCTTCACCACTGTGCCGATCGTTTTAAATTCCCTGGAACTTCTGGGAAGGGATACATTAAAATGCCGGAAGATAAAATTGACAAAGCCGGAACAGTCAAATCCTCTTTTCGGATCGCCCCCGGCGCGGCGGTATGGTGTACCGATGTATTGCCTGGCATAGGCGATCAGTTCGCTCCTGTCGACCCCGGGAGCTGCGTTCACCGCCTTACTGCAATCAGCCTCCTGTGCCGATAAAAAACAGGAAAACAGGAGAAGGAGGAACAGAAACGGGATGCGTTTTATCATTATAAGGAGTTTGGTTTGGTGCAAAGATACGAAATTTGCCGGGATAAAGCCACTTCAGGTTGACTTGCCCACCCCAACTCCGTTGTAAAAATGTAAGGTCAGGAATATATGCGTATCTTTGCAACATGACAAAATACCTTATGCTTGTTATGTTGCTCCTGGTCCCGGTGTTAAACCGGGCAGGTTCCGGCAAGCCGGTTCCCCCGGTGGAAATCCGGGGTGACCTGTTCAGCGCGTTGAACCTGGCAGAAAAAGGACTCTCGGCCGAGGTTTTCCAACTTGCCCTGAAAGGGTTCAGGAAACTCGAACTGGGCGGCCAACTCAGAAATGCGGGTATCCTGACCATTGCCGACTTCTCCCAGTCGAGCAAAATGAAGCGGCTATATGTGATCGACCTTTTGCACAAAGTGCTGCTATTCAACACCTATGTCGCCCACGGCAGAAAAACAGGCGAGGAATTCGCAACACATTTTTCGAATGTTCTAGGCTCATGCGAGAGCAGCCTGGGCTTTTATGTCACAAAACAGCAGACCCGGGGATCGAAGACCGGGCTGTCGCTGGTGCTCGAAGGAGTGGAAAAAGGATTCAACGACAATGCGTTGAAGCGCGAGATCATCATTCATGGTGCGAAATATGCCACCGAAGATTTTATCCGCAAGACCGGGCGGCTCGGCCGGAGTTTCGGTTGCCCGTCACTGCCTCCCGACATGATCAAAGCGGTTGTTGAAACGATCAAGGAGGGCACCTGCCTGTTTATCTATCACCAGGACGCCCGCTACATCAGCCAATCAGCCCTGCTTAACTAACCGTGAACAATACGCTAACCCGGAAAATCCCATACCCGGGATGGATTGGATTATGTTGAATTAACCCTCCACTTCTGAAAATTAAACATCTTGTACTATATTTGGGCACCCGTTCAGAGAAGATGATGGTGAGCCGGGAGGATTCTATTACAATCGTTAAAACAAAAAACAATGAACAAGTTCCTGCTGCTGTGCCTGGCTGTTCTTTTTAATCTTCTCTCTTACGCTGCCTGGAAAACCCCATCAAAACCGGATTCCTCCCTGCGGCTCTCTTCCAGCTACCAGGAACTGTCATCCAAAACCAAGGTGCTGGTTGAAAGGGAACTCAAAAACAGCCGGGAAGAGTTCATAGCGCACCAGGTGGTACTGAAACAAAACAGGACATTCGTGCTGCTAAAGAACGAACTGGCGGGAGCAAGGAACTTTCTCAAACAGGGTTATTCATACCAGGAAATCAAAAAGGAGACCGACCGGTTGTCGGAATGGAAGGCCCTGGCCGGCGCCGGCGTAATTACCAGCAAGGACAACATCCCTACTGTCAGGAACCTGACGACTACATCGATCCTGTTAAAAGAACTGCTTAAAAGGACCGACATCCGCTTGCAGGAGATTCTCGCCTATCACCGGTCGCTGGGTCATTTCCAGTACAACCTCGATTCGCTGATGATGGACAGCGTATTATACCAGGTGCCCAATGATTCCGTCGCGCTGATGCGGTATTTTCAGCGGTTGATTGTAATCGGCAAGGACATTAAACCAGTCGTCGAACCGCTGAAAGCAGCGATAGACAGCATTGAAAAACTGGAGATCAAGGTCAACCTGATCAAATTCAGCCTGGAATCGGACATCGCGGAGACCGAAACGCAACGGAAGGAATTATTTGAAAAAGTGGGTCTCATTGAAAGCGGGACCTTCGGTACCGGCAAATCAAACGAACTACCGTTCAGGGAGGCGCTCAGCTATTCGCTGGGAAAGGCGAACCTGGTGCTGTTTTTTTACCTCGTAAACCATTTCAGCGCCATCATCCTGATGATTCTCTTCATCATCGGAGCAGGTACCTACCTGTCGATGCTGAAACGCAGAAGCAGGGAAACCCCTGTTCCCGAGCTGCTCAGGGAGCGCCTGCAGGTATTGACCTATCCCTTTGCCTCCGCCACGTTGCTGGTCATCACCGCCTTCCAGTTCTTCCTCCCGCTTCCTCCCTTTATTTTTAGCGGGTGCCTCTGGATCATCAGCGGAATCGCCTTATCTGTGATCCTGCATAAGTCGGTCACCCCCTGGTTGTTCAGGATCTGGCTCATCTTCTTCATTTTGTACCTCTTCGTTTTTACCGACAACCTGATGCTCCGGCAATCGATGGTTGAACGGTGGACGATCCTGGTACTCAGCGTTGCAGGATTATCGACCGGGGTCTACTTCCTGGCCGGCATGAAACGGCATGGAGTCAGTGACAAACTGATCCTGGTCTTCCTTGGTTTGATGGCGCTGTTTGAAACCCTGGCCATCACAAACTTTTTCTCGGGGGGGTACAACCAGATCAAGACATTCATGGCCAGCGGCTATTTTACCATCATCGTTGCCTGCCTGATGTACTGGACCGCCCGCCTGGCAAATGACACCCTGAAGATCTCCTATCACATCCACAAAGGGGAAGACGACGACCATCAGAACCTGAAGAATAAAAAAACGCCATTCTACTTGTACCTGCTGTTCTTCGCAGGATGTTTCATCCTGATCACGCGGAATTTCTACTTTTATCAGACCATGTTCGAACCGCTGAGCAGCGCGCTCACCGAACCCCGCGAGATCGGGGCATTTACATTCACCCTCAAAAGCATTTCCATTTTCACCCTGGTTCTCTTTTTGTCGGGGATCATCACCCGCATTGTTTCCTTCCTTGCAGCCGATGCGCCGGCCAGCCCGGGAAAACCGAAATCGGGAGGGCTGGGCAGCTGGCTGCTGCTGATCCGGATCGCCATTATCACCGCCGGCGTTTTGCTGGCCTTCGTCTCGGCAGGTATCCCCATGGACAAGTTTGCCATCATCCTCGGCGCACTCAGCGTCGGGATCGGCTTTGGCATGCAGACACTGGTAAACAACCTGGTAAGCGGCCTCTTCATTGCTTTTGAAAAACCGGTCAACGTCGGCGATATTGTTGACATTGCCGGGCGAACGGGGAAGATGAAATCGATCGGCATCCGCAGCAGCGTGATCACCACCTGGGACGGTGCGGATGTGATCGTCCCCAATGGCGACCTCCTGAACCAGCATCTGGTGAACTGGACCCTGGGAAGCAGCCGGCGGCGCTTCGACCTGCCGCTGGGAGTAGCCTACGGCACCGACCTCGCAAAGGCAAAACAGCTGCTGCTTGACCTGATGCTGGCAGATCCCCGTATTTTAAAACACCCGGAACCTTTCGTCCAGGCCAATGAATTCAATAGCAGTTCGATCGACCTGGTCATGAAATTCTGGGTACCCCATTTCAGCATAGGTTTTGATGTGAAGAGCGACCTGATCCTGGCCATCGACGCGCTTTTCAGGGAACAGGGCATCCAGATTCCGTTTCCGCAGCAGGATGTGCATATTATTCCTGAATAAATTCAGAAAGGTCGGAATAGAGGATCTTTTCAAATTCATCAAACCGGCTTCGGCTCACTTCGGCAAAGAGGTAGATTGCCATCGGGAATTTTGTATAATCCATTTTCACAAAAAACAAGACATGTGAAAAATGGGCGATGAATTTTTCATAATCAAAACGGATCCGGCTTTTGTCCAGGTGTTTCGGGATATCGATCCCGAACATGCCGTAGAGTTTGTCGCCCCTCGGCTCCAGGATCTTGTCCCAGTCGGGTTTTTCCTGCTTAAAATAATGTTCGTATGGGTTGATGCCATAAAAATAGTATTCCACATCGGCCACGCAAAATCCCATGAACCGCATCGGGTTGATTTCAATGGGAACAAAACTGCCGCCCTGTTCCTGCCGCATTTCCAGGTGGAAGGGAAAGTTCCGCAGATCGCGCAACAGGGCAATTTCTTCAAGATAACGCATGATAGGGTCGTGGTACTTCCTCACAATAGCGGCGGAAGTGAGGTACAACCTGTCACTCATATCCGATTTTGAACCAAACAGGTGGGTGAGGATATTGAGAATAACAGGTTCCCCGCTGGCATTGAAATAGGCATCGATCGCGATCTCAGTGCCTTCGATGTACCGTTCAATCAAAAAATCGTTCAAACTCACCACCACATCGGGAAAAACGTTTTGCATCAGGTGGATTTCCTTTTTTATTCCTGCCAGCACGCCCGGCCATTCCGAGTCATGATATACTGCATGGATCCCGATGCTGGCAAAGCCCCTTACCGGCTTGATTACAAACGGCTTCCGGATGGCTGAGATGTCCAGATCATCAAGGTCAGCCAGTGAGAACCTGCGGTACCAGACATCCGGGTTCAGCTTTGAAAAAAGCTCCCTGAGTTTTGATTTGTCCTTGAAGAAATTCACATTCCCGGTAACAGCCAGTTTCGGGCAGTGCAGGTTCAGCAATTCGGTTGAATTTTCGGAATTGCTGTACAACCTCGGGTTTTGTGCCGTTTTAAGTGCGGCAAAAAACGACTTGTCTTCCACCAGGTTCATCTTGCCGGCATGTTCCAGGCTCTCAGAGAACGGGGTTGCCAGAACAGGAACCTGCAAACGGACAACCGTTTGTTGAAGAAATTCAGAGACATAGGGCTTTTCGAGAATAATCATGACAGGCTTTAATCAGGCTCAGATGCAGGGAATTATTGCAGGAACGCAGGTGACGGGTTCCGGATTATTTATTGAAATGCTTTTTTATCAGTTCCAGCAACTCTTCTTTAATAATGGGTTTGGCAAGATAATCATTGCATCCGGCCTCCAGCGCCTGTTCCCGGTCACCCGTGAGCGCATGGGCTGTCTGGGCAATGATGACGACCCCCTTGTTGAACATGCGGATCTGCCGTGTTGTTTCGTACCCGTTCATCACAGGCATCCTGATATCCATCATGATAAGATCGATCGCGGAATTATCGCGGCATGCCTGTATCGCTTCTCCACCGGATTGAACGTTGACAATCTTACTGCTGATTTTGTTCAGGATCGTCGAAAGGAAAACCCATGATATTTCATCATCTTCAACAACCAGAATATTCAGTTGTTTTGTCGCTGGTTCCTGGCTGCCATTCATCCCGTGTGTTTTTACAATTGGTTTTACTGTAGGTTCAATGCGATATGGAAGCGTGAAATAAAATGTCGAACCAATACCAGGCTCACTTTCAACCCAGATACTGCCGCCAAGTATTTTCACATACGATCTGGCTATCGACAGCCCCAGCCCGGCTCCCTGCCGGGCCTGAACATCAGCAATATCTGCCTGGACAAACCGGTCGAAAACAGCCTGTTGCCGGTCAAACGGGATCCCTATACCGGTATCCCTGACAAAAAACTCCACGGTTTCAGGTTCCACTTTGTGGTCAGGAGAAAAAGAGGGCCTGGGAATATACCCTATCAAAATTGAACCATGGGTGGTGTATTTGATCGCATTTTTCACCAGGTTGGCCAGGATGGCAAACAGCAACTCCCCGTCTGTTGTAATAAGCGCGTCATGGCCCGACAATCCGGGTTTGGAGGAGAAGGCCAATCCCTTTGCTTCGGCTTCGGATTTCATCAGGTCCACATTATTTTCCATCAGCTGGTTCAGGTCCGTCTCCCTGGGCCTGGCTTCCACCTGACCCGATTCGATTCTCGAAATATCAATAATTTCCTTGATGATGTTTAGCATCCGGTTGCCGCTCTTCTGAATGATGCCGATATACCGCTGCTGATCCTTGCCAGTGAGGTCAGGGGCAGTCAGCAGGTCTGAAAACCCCAGAATCCCGTTCATCGGGGTCCGGATTTCATGGCTGATATTGGCAAGAAAGGCCGATTTTAAGCGGTCGCTTTCCTCTGCCTTCTGTTTCGCGGCGATCAGTTCTGTCCTTTCCTCCCTTAAAAGCGCCTCCAACTTCTTTCCTTCCATGAATGAACCGTTCAGCTGATCCACCAGCGAGGCAACCGACAAAACAGCTAGCGTGTTGAACGCGACCAGGTTGAATCCAACAACGGCCCACGACGCCAAACTGAATTCCTGGAAAAATACCAAATGGGATATTTCTCCCGGGGCAATGGTCATCAACAGCATAAAAATAACCGCATTTGAAACGAGGGAGACCAGACCTGCTCTTGTACTTTGGAACAGCGTGATCATGATGGACACACTCATCAGCATGACGACTGATGGTCCTTTGACTCCGAGATAAAGGAATAGTACGATTGCCAGGATGTAAAAAATGGAAGAAAAAACTATTTTTTTTAACCTGATACTATAATTCTTTACAAAAAAGATGAAGATCAGGGCCGCCATGCCCAGGGTGTCGAAAAAGATGATGACATACTGAAGGGTCAGCACGGAAATGATAACGCTGGGGATATATGCCAGGCAGCAAATCGGGAAGGTGATGAGCAGCACCGAAATGAACAATTTGTTTCGGAGCCAGGGTAATTCTGATTCCTTGCCGATATCAGGTGAAGGATAATGATCAAGGTAGAATTGTACGGCTTTCCTGCCGTATTTACGATAAGTACCTGTCATTGAAACCGATAACATTACAACTTGTATTTTATTCTTTCTGCATCAAACCTGGAGCCGGGTTTATTTGCTAAGATACGAATAGATGTTCACTTTTCAGGCAAAACCCGGGATGAAAATGAAAAGGAAAAGCCCTGGGTATTTCCGGAAACTCCTTGGAAAAAGCTTTAAGCAGGAGCCGCTAAGGTACCTGGTATATATTTGATGCGTTACGGAAACCGCTGTTTTTCTGATACAGGTCGGGATACTGGACCCCTGCTGATTCGGCCCAGGGCGCGAACTTCAGGTAGGCGTTGGTGATCTGGGCTCCTTCGATGGTATAATCAAACCCCGTGGTGATCCTGATAGCCCAGGGGAGGTTGGTCGTTGTTTTATAATATCTGTTCATTGCCGGATCGGAATCATCGTTGCCGGTTTTGAAATAGGCTGTATTAACAAGGCTCGTGGGAAGGTTGTCGGGCAGATGAATCTCCTTGCCCCTCTCTCCGTTGACGATCAGGAATGGGTTAAAATGGTCAACCCCGGCATCGGTTATAGAATAGGTGTTGGGTTTAAAACTGACAGAAACAACGGTGGTGTCGGGTTTCACATATTTTTCCCCTGGTTTCACGTTTATACCGAAACCTCCCGGGAATGTCATGATCTTATAGTCGTTGTCAAACACGATCACCGTGATTTTCTGCTGTCCAGCCTCTGTGCCGTTCTGATTCAGGTGGATATAATTTTCTTTCAGCTTATACCCGGTAACCTCCACATCAGTTACTGCAACGCCGGTTCCTGAGAACTGGAAACCAAAACCATTCTCAAGTCCGGCACCAATGGCCCTGATTACAAATGTTGCTATTACTTCCGATATCTTGTTGTTCGCGTTGGTCACTGTTTTAAACTTGTAATCAATCACCAGGTCATTGAAATCATAATCGCCTTTGGCCGGCCACAAATCCTCGAAGGCGAGGGTGCCAAACCCAACGGCAGGACTGAAATTATTGAATGCCCGTGCAGGGTCTTTCGGATAAGCATCCTGCACGTCGGGTACACCGTCGCCATCCTGGTCGGGCAAATTGCCCGGCTGAGAAAAATTCGCCTGTATCTCGGTCTGGTCAAGGGCCCTGCTGAAAAATTTTGGTTCATCTACCGAGCCCTTGAAAAACTTCTGAATGCCATCATCCGACCCGATCGACAAATCCCGGTTATTCACATACAACAAGCCGGTAACAGCCTTGGTGCTCCTGAGTTGTCCGTTAACGTAAAATTTCAACTGCTGGCCGTTATAGGTCATGGCAAGATGATACCACTGGTTTAAAACCGGGAAACCGTTTCCCCAGTTTACTTCCTGCGTTATGTTTCCAACGAGCCTGATCTGTGCGCCCCAGCCATCCCAGTTCCCCATGCCGAGTCCATGCCCGTCATAATCCCCCTTCTGAAAAATTTTCGTGGTCGCTATGCTGGCTGTTTTGGCCCAGCACATCATGGTGATTTCGTACACGGGATTCAGGTTCAGCTTGCTGGGAGCCTTAGCAAACCCAGTGGTGCCATTGAAGGTGAGGCAGCTTCCCGAAATTCCGGGAGCCCAGGTCGCCCCGGTGATGGTGGCGTTATTCACGCCCTTGCTGTCGTTTGCAATACTCCCGGTATTTTCATCAAATTTCCAGTATGAAACCAGGTCGCTGCTGCCTGTGCCGGGATCGGGCGTTGAGCCGAACACCTGGAGGATCTCTGTATCAGTGAGGGCCCGGTTGTAGACGAGCATCTCATCCAGGGTCCCCTTGAAAGGATTGATATTCTGTTGTTTCCCGATATACACATCTGCGGTCGACGATTGCAGGTTCCCCGATTTGGAGGCATAGGTTCTCATGAGCCCGTCGAGGAAAATTTTCATGGTCGTACCGTCGTAGGTGAGGGCAACGTGGTGCCAGTCGGTGTCGAGAACCCGGCTTGCGGTCCCTGAATTTAACGTGTACCCGGCCGGCGTGTATACCGTGAAAACGATCCGTCCCTGCGCATCCATGCTTGCGGCGTATTTGAGGTTCTGAAAAATGAAGGTCCCCTTATCCCCGGCCGCATTTAACCTGAACCAGAAGGAGAGGCTGAGACCGTTCCCCACAGGGTTGAACCCGGCGCCGGGCACCTGTACCTGGCTGGTAGTGCCGTCGAATTGTAGCGCTTTCCCGCGGATACCGCTTACCCAGCCGGCACTGCTGATCGTTCCGTTATGTCCTGCCACGGAATCGTGGGCGGTTGTCCCCGTGTTTTCATCAAAATGCCACGCCGAGATCAGACCGGGCGAAGGGATATTCATGGGATGAAATACCGGGCTGCTTTTCACGATACCGGAAATATCCACCGGAATCATGCTGCCTGAAATTATCACGGTCAGACCATTTACGCGAACCTGGCTCACCATGGTGGGCAGGTTGACCGTGACCGGGAAACTTCCGCCAACTCCGTTGAAAAAACCCTGGTAATACTGTACGTCGGCGGCTTCAGAGGTAATGCTGACCACAGCTGCTTTATCGGATGTTATCTGAAACGTGACATCGTGCGATGACTCCCAGCTGAAACCGGGGGAGACCTGCAGGTCCTTCATCTCCTTCAGCGTCTGACCGCTACCATTCTCAACCTTTTTGCAAGAAGCAAGCAGAAGCAAGGACAAAAAAAGATAGAAAATCGTAAATTTTTTCATCACAGTAGTTTGATTTTCATCAAAGGTACCCTTTTTACCCTTAACCTGTCCGCACAAACAGCCGGGGAAGCCTGCCATGTTGAAAATAAAAAAAGATTTACCTGATCTCCTCCAATTTTCCGATAATCTCCGACAGGGCCTCGCTCAGCTTTGCTTCGGGGGAAATGATGTTCAGGTCGCCCCAGAATGCGTTATTGCTGCTGTATGGCTGATCGGAAAACACGACGCCCGGCTTCAGGATGACCTGCTTCGGGAATTTGTCCACCCCGGCTGTATCGATCTTACAGGTGGCGAGTTCAAGAAAGGTGTTAAAATGGTCGGATGAAATATGGTTTTTTAAACGCGTCGAAACCTGCATGTTGCACCGGGCATGGCTAAGGTAGTACCTCCCGTTGAAGGACATGTAGCTGACAGAATAATCGATCTTTTTGAATTTGACGATCAGCCTCCTGCTTTTCTTCAGCACGAGGTTTTCGGCAGCGATATCAAGGTAATCGGGGTTTATTTCGAAATCAGCCCCGAGTATGGCGAAACTCTCTTTTTCAATGTACACTGTCCCGGAATACAGTGCCTTTTTCAGTCCGGCATTTTGTACAAAGGTTATGGCATATGCATCACGGGCATTATAGGATACCAGATCGGAATACCTGAAGGTATATTCAACTGGCGGAGAGAGGTCGAGGAAACCCGGTACAAACTTTACAATATCAAGTTCCAGCGCCGATTGCACGCCGGCTTTCAGTTTCAGGAAAACAGTATCCGGGGAATTTGCATCCTGGATTTTTCTCGACTTCAGCAGTTTCACCTGGTCCGAATTCTCGTCCCCGGTGAAGGGCGCCTTATAAACCTTGAAAACGGCTTCGGAATATGTGGTAAACTTGTTGTTTTTCTGCACGCCTTCGCGGTAAAACGTGGTAAGGTAGACCGGTTCGGCGGGGTAGTTCCCGCTGCGCTGGTCCATCGCCTTGGAGATAACCACGTAAGGATCAAGATAGCGGATAATAACTTCCTGGATGGAGATCACCCTGCGGTCAAGGTACAGATCGACCTGCTGCTGGCCGAGCAGCTTAACCGGGATTTGTTGGCTGAGAAATCCGAGGTGCGACACAACAAGGGAAGTCCCGGCCAATGAGTCGGGGATTTTTAGCATAAAAAAACCATCACTGTTTGTGATGGTTCCAATATTCTCCTCCACGATCCCGATCGTGGCATACGGTATCGCTGCTTTGTTTTCCTTGTCGAAAACATGTCCCCTGATCACGACATACCTGGTAATATCCGATCCCGGAGCCGACGCCGGGAACTTTTCAGCAGGAGGCGCATCATTTTTCACCCGGTAAATCAGGATATGCTTCCCGAGAACCTTATAGGCAAGTCCGGGGTTTGAAAGGATGTCGTCGAGCACCTTGTTCAGCGGCTGGTGATCGGCATACAGCCTGACATGCTTATCGCTTTCAACGGTTTCGCTGTTGTAAATAAAAAGGCAGCCGGCATGTTGTGATATCAGGTTCAGGGCCTCGTAAAGCGTTGTATGCTGTTTCGGGATGGTGATGGGTTTTTCGAGCAATGGCGCCTGCCCTGAAGCATCATTCATGCAAATCATGAAAAGACCTGCGAAAAGCATGAAGATTTCGGAAAAACGGCGAAGGAGGCTGTAGTTGCAAAACTCAGTTCTGCCGGGTGCCTTCCTTGTTTTCGAAAAATACAACAGCCCCATGGATGGTTTGGCTTTTCAGGTTCAGCGTCATGCAAATGAGTTCGGTCATCGTTTCGGCCGTTTCGTTATCGAAGGTAACGGTCAGTTTATGTTTCCCGGTCGCATGCTCTGCCAGTACAAAGTTAGTATTGAAATTCCGATTCAGCACGTTAATAATGTTATGAAGCGTTTCATCCTTAAAGTGCATGCGTTTTTTATACCAGGAGGAGGCTTCACCTGCGACATGCTTCGACCTGACCAGGTTGTGACTGGTGGTTGATACCTTTTCACCGGCAACAACCATTTCGCAGTGCGACGGATCTGATTTTAACGTCACTTTCACTTTCCCGCGGTCGACAGAGAGTTCAAAACCGTCGCCTTTTATTGCCTTCACATTGAAGGCTGTTCCCAGCACTTCGATCATGGCTTCATCCGTTTCAATGATAAAGGGCCTGGCAGGGTTGGGAGCAATATCAAAAAAAGCTTCCCCTTTGAGTTCAACGTTACGGGTGGTATTTTTAAATTCCTCCGGAAAAAAGAACAGTGAATTCTGTGCAATGTATATTACCGAACCGTCGGCAAGGGTTTTAACCAGGGTGTTTTCCTCATTCCCCGTATTCAGACTAACAAGCTGGGTAGTCCGGCTGTTCAGTTTCAGAAAAAGGCCGGTGGCGACCCCAAGTAGGATCAGAACCGCTGCGGCAATTTTCAAAACCGGGTAGCGCAACCTGTTTTTCCCAGCAACGCCCTGTTCGGGGATCAGTTTCTCATCCTTCAGGCGATTGTGCAGTTTATCCCAGGCATTTCGGGTATGAGGTGATTCGTGAGCCTTATATCCTTTCATTGCCGACCATTGTTTTTTCAATTTTTCTATCCGTGTTTTATCTGCTTCAGAAACGGAAATTTCCCTTTCATATACGTCAGCTTCCTCCCTGCTCATTTCGCCGCCCAGGTACCTGGCGAGCATTTCGGCCTGTTGCTGTTTATCGTTTCCTGTTTTCATGATGTCCTTTCACTGGTGTAGTCGTTCAACGTTTTTCTGAACATCTGTAATGCTTTTCCCATTTCCGCCTCGACGGTTTTCACCGAAACGGAGAGGATGAGGGCGATTTCACGGTATTTCAGCCCTTCGAACCTGTTCATCCTGAAAATGCGGGAGCACCGTTCCGGCATTTTCTTCAGGGTCGTGTTGATGATGTTACCCAGGTCTTTCATCTCTGCATCCGAAGGCACATTGGCCTTCGCTGAATCCCGGTACTCGCTGAAAACATGCTCTGCATAACTTTTCCGGACAGCAAGGTGTTCGAGATAATGAAGCGCATTATTACGGATCGACTGGTACAGGTATGCATTCAATGATAACTTCAAAGTAAACGATTCCCTGTTTTTCCAGAAATGGTAGAAAAACTCCTGTACCAGGTCTTCCGCCGTATCCATATCCTTCAGTATTTTATCGGCATGATGGCACAAAGGCCCGTAATACCTGGTGAAAAGCCGTTCAAATTCCCTGATGTCGCCACCCTGAATTTTCTTCTGTATGTAGAAATCAGTAAGGTTCATAGCGACATTTGTTCTTACTTCTTCAGGCTTTTCGAGATCTTTTTAATGGCATTTTCGATCGAATTTTCCGGTTCAATGATATTGTAGGCACCCCAGAAATCGACATCGGCAAAATCCTGTACTTTTTCGGATAAAACCATGCTCTGCTTAAATACATCGTGGCTGGCAAATTTTGCGATATTATCACCCCGCCTGTCTGTAATGGCTACTTCCGACATCACGGTATAGTGATTTTTGAACAGGCGCCTCTTCCAGTCGCAGGTGAATTTCAGGTCAACACGCACGTAGTTGAGATAGTATTTGCCGCCCTGTTCCTTGTAAGTGACCAGGTAGCTGGTAGAGGTTGGCTTGAAGTGCAGACCCATGGGCTTTTTCTGAATAAAAAAGAGGGCTGCCTTGGCTTCATCGCGCAGGTCGAGGCTGAATTCGGCCCGGGTGATGGCCATGTTGTCCTGAGAAATAAAGAGCTTGCCAAAATAGAGCGGTTCCTCCTTGATGACTGCCGGTGCAAAATTAACGACCCAGTTCAGTTTGTCATCGATTTTCACGACCGATCCGAATTCGAACTGGTAGTTGTCAAGGTTATCGAGCGCAATGCTGAGGTCGGTGTTTTTCACAATATCCAGCAGCAGCGAAACATTCGGACCTCCCTGGAGCTGAACCATCAGGGTATCGGCCTTTTTCACGTTGGAGCCCTTGCGTCCCTTGAAAATTTTCACCTGGTCGTCCTGCATCCCTGAATAGGGTGCCTTGTAAATATCAACAACAGCTTCGGCAATTGAAAGATAATCGCGGCGCTGCTTTACCGACTCGCGATAGAATCCGGTCATCATGTTCGGCACTTCACTGTAATTCTTGTCAATGCTTTTGAGCGCCATTTCCACAACGCCGCGGGCATCGCCCTGGATCACCGACAATTCCTTCAGCTGGATCGGCTGGACCTCAAGATAGTAGGTTTGATCTTTCCCTGCTGCATCGCTGATCTTGAATTTTTTTGTCGCATAACTCATGTGAGAAACTTCAAAGTACTCGGCATTGAGGGCGGTATTCACTTTTAAAATGAACTCCCCGTCGGAGTTCGACACGGTTCCAATGCCTGTGTTGGGAATGGCCACCGTGGCATAAACGATTTTTTCATTGGTTTTGGCATCCTTCAACTGCCCGGTGATGGTGATGAAGGTGTTTTGTGCAAACGTGGCGCCGCAGGCAGCAAAAAGCAGGAACAGGATGCCCGCGCTGACGAGTTTCTTCTGGAATGTTTTCATGGCTGATGGTTTTTCAGGGTCATTTTAAAAGAGGTTTACAACAATAAGATACCCCGGGATTGAAATACCCTAAAAAAAAACGTTTTTTTTTCAGAAAAGAGAGATTTATGCCAGTAACTTTCCGGCAAATTGGATTGCCCGCTGCTTCCTATTGAAGGACCAGCTTCTTCATCTCCGTTTTGTCAGGGGTGCTGATCTCCAGGAGATACATCCCCCTCGGGAACGGCGATACATCGATCTGCAGCGATTTTCCATCCCATGGAAAATGTCCGATCACGGTTCCGTCAAGGGTGAGAAGCTGAACCGGCAGGGTATGATCGACAGCGGCTCCGAAGGTATACACTTCGACATTGCTCCCGGCAGGGTTTGGCCTTACGCTGTACCCTGAAACCGTTGAATGGCGGTTATCTGCACCCGTCATGACCGGGTTGTTGGAGAAGGTCACCAGGTTGCAGGCAACATCAAGGAACGGGTTGAATCCGTCAGAACAATCGGTGCAGGTAACCCCCGTAACGCAGCTGGGGTTGTCGGGGTTGCACAGGTCGATATAGCCTTCATAAAAAACGTATTTCAGCTCTACATTATGCCCGGCAATGTAAGGGGTCATGCTGTAATCATACCATTGGGCGATGGCACCCGGGCACCACCCTGCGCGGTTGTAGTACCAGGTTCCGTTCTGTGGCTGGCAGCCGTCGGGGTTCGGATTGCAGTCGTACCAGTTATGCTCGGTGAATGTCTCCACCCCGTTGATCCAGATGTGATGGGTCGCATCGTAAAATTCAGCAGCATTGCCCGTATTGAGGTCGCCCCATCCGTGGCCCGTTGAGACCAGCTTAAGCTTGGCTGCAGCGGCGTTGTCGGGAAATGCATAGGTCCTGACCTCCACCGGCTGTGGCGTGGCATAGTCGCCGAAAAGATAACTTGCATTCCATACTTCATGCACGGTGCTGTACAAATAGGTCGGGGTTCCCTTAGTATAATTCAGGGTGAGTTTATAATTGTACCCGTTGTCGAGTGTACTGCAGTTGAACCTGAACTCGGCCCTTCCCAGCAGGAGCGATGCATAGTCGGTAAGGTCGATGGCATGCGAGCATGCCACGCCATATGGTGTAATGTAACGGATGATCTCATACCACTGTCCGTCGTGCCCCTTCAGGTCAACGCTGGCAACCCGGTCCCAGTCGCCGCACCCCCCGGTAGGGCAGGATACGGCAAGGGTGCCCATTATTTTGTCAAAGGCACCCAGGTATGATGGCATATCTGCCTTCACAACCTGCGATACATTATTCGGGTTCAGCCAAACGTTCTGAGCGGCAACGACCTGGGTGTTGACTGCATTCTGGACAATGTTGATATTGACGATCTCCTCGGCCGAAGCCCCGTAGTTGTTGGTGGAAACGATGGTCAGCACATACGTGCCCCAGCTGGGTGGCGTCCACCAGGCAATAAAGTGCCCGTTGTTAAAGGTTTGTGCCGGGATTACTTCAGCATTGATCTTGAATTTCACCTCCTGCACATTGAACAGTTCCGGGTAGGTGATGGTTGAATAGGCCGAAAGCAGGATTTTTGAAAGCACGGGTACGAATACGTCGCCAGCCAGCGGGTGCCTGGCCTCGATATCCGGAACATGCGCCATGGGATCGATGACCATGAACTTGTTGATGACCGGGGTTGCCGCGTTGAACGTGGCGTTTCCCGGCTGGGTGGCTTTAACGCTCACCTCCCCCGGGGCACCGGTGAGGGTGATCGTACTTCCGGCGATGCTGGCTGGCCCCGACACCACTTCGAAAAGCACCGGCAGTCCTGAAGTGGCCGTGGCTGTAATATCAAAAGGGGGCGAGGTGGTAAGATGATTCGGGATAGGCGGGAAGGAGATGGCCTGGTATCCCGGGTTGAGCGTGCCGTTGAAATTGGAAGTGGCTCCGATCATGGCAAAGTTCATAAGGTCGGCGTCGCGGTCGCCTGTCCCGGTCTGGCAGATCAGCTTGGTAATGGAGGTGTTGTTCCCCCCGGGTACGCCCTGGTTGAATTTATAATAAAGCTGCAGGTTTGCCTCCGTGCCCGTGAGTTCATTGGTCATCATATTCTGGATCTCGGTCTGGGTCAGCGCCTTGTTCCATACCGAAACTTCGTCGATTTTGCCGCCATAAACAAAATTAAAGCCGCCCAGGAGACTTTTCCCGATAGCGAAGTTTACGGCCGGGGCGAGGAAGGTTCCCGAAGCCGCCTTACTGCCCTTGAGCACGCCGTTGACATAAAGTTTAATGGCGGTTCCGTCGTATATCCAGGCCATGTGCTGCCATACCTGGGGAATAGCGGTGTTGGCGGGAGCCACAAATTCGAAAAATCCTGCCGTGGTGACCAGTCGGCATTCCATCACCCCCGTGTTCAGCTGGATGAGGTAGAATTCGCCGGTTCCGGTACCGGCCCTGAATCCCATGTATCCCTGCCCGTAGGCAAGGGCGTTGGTGTTAAACCAACCTGTCATCGAGATCTGGGTACTGCCGGAAATATACTGCGAACCATTCGGCAGCTGGACAAAGTCATCGACCATGTCAAAATCAAGATATTGGTTCGACTGCGACATCATGATCAAAGGCTGCAGGGTCATCGTGGTGATCACCAGCAGGATAAAAAGGGATTTGAATTTTTTCATAACTCAGGGATTTTTAATGGTTGGTCAAAATTGCAATAAGCATATCCTCATCATTCAATACGACAGTTTCTTAATTTTCATGGTCTGTTCATATCACTAACCCGGTATCCACCAGATTTTATTTTCAGGCAGATCACCTCCCTGCCTGGAAATGGCGGCTGCACAATTGGCTGAGTTGTATTCAGCCTCCGACGGCGGGTACGGGAGCCGGTAATGGCTGATGACGGCCCCTTCGTGCGGGGTCCTGCCGGTACGGCGGGCGAGCGCATAGGCCTCCCAGGGCTGGCGGAATGCATCGATCAGCCACTGGGTATAAATAAAATCCAGTTTCTGGTCTTCCGTGGCGGCATTCCAGCTGCCGTAACGCATGAGCACCGACGATGCCTTCAGGTTGGAAGGGATGGGGATCATCTCGGGGAAAGTCATCCCCGACAAGGGAAGTTTGGAATTTTTTGCCACTTTCATCCACCATTCAACCGATGAATTAACGCCATTCATGTATTCAATATCGGCCATATCCTTGTCCACGGCAACCCCGATTCCCCTGAAATAAGCTTCCGCCTTGAGGAAATGAACTTCGGCCCCGGTGATGAGGATGATGGGCATGTAGTTGATATCATCGATGACGAAATAGTTAAAGGGAGAATAGATGCAGGTTTCCCCCTTGATGCTGAATGACCCGGTTTGATCCCTGTGTTCGCCATAAGGAATCCCGCCTTCCGAAGGGGTGGTGGCAACCGGTACCTGGGGATAGGACGCCCATTTGCTGTTGTTGTTTGTCTCGAAGAAAATGTATGCGCGCGGGTCAAAGATGCCGCTCCCGCTGGCACTGTCATTGTCGGAAAGAAGGTGCCAGATGTTTGATCCCATCCGCAGGTTCTTATGTTCGCGGAAGGACCAGCTCAGGCTTTCATTTTTAAAGCCGGTGGCGGCGGGCCATAAACAGGCGCTTTCAAGCACCGGGGAGGTCATGTCGTACCCAACCAGTACCGGCCTGTTATTTTCTATGATCTCTTTGATGATCGGCCCGGCAATGTCGGGTTCCCTGTCGGCCATGCGCATGGCGTGCCTCAGCCGGAGGGAATTGGCCAACTTCCGCCACATTTTCATGTCGCCGTTAAAAAGCTTGTCGAAACCCTTGAATGATGTAAAAGGTTCCACGTTCGGGGCCGACTCGGTAATGTTTTCATCGGCCCACTGGAGATCATCCAGTAAAGAGAGGTAAATATCCCGTTGATTGTCAAACTTTGGATGGAGGTAATCCAGGTTCTGAAAACCGTATCCTGCCTGGCTGAAAGGTATGTCGCCGAATATATCCGTCAGCTTGAAGGTTTTCATGGCCATGGTGATTTTCAGCATGGCCCTCATATTCTGCACTCCCGGTGAATTGTCAAGCTTTGCAAACCTTTTCTGAAGCTCCCGTATCCCGGGCAGCGCCCCGTAATAGTTGCTCCACATCTCCTCGGTGCCCAGGGTGAAGTTCCCCCAGGCCTCCTTGGTGAGCGCAGCCTGCTGGGTTTGTTTGTACAGTATCTCGTTGTTGATATAGAA
This sequence comes from uncultured Bacteroidales bacterium, assembly GCA_903913885.1. GTDB lineage: Bacteria > Bacteroidota > Bacteroidia > Bacteroidales > FEN-979 > CAIVAT01. The sequence goes on from CAIWMX010000125.1 coordinate 284,219, forward strand.
TTGCTCGTTCCATCCAAGTACCAGGGTTGAGATCACCTGGTTGAACAGGGAGCCGTCGCTGGCCGTGGTAAAAGAGCTCGGGTCGGTGTTGATCTCATCGAAATTCTTCCTGCATGCTGCCAGGGAGAGCAGCAGGAGAAAAAATATGGCGGTTGATGTTAACTTCACTTTCATGATCTGATTTTCCCGGGTTTCATATTGCAAGTTGCTTGTAAGCCTCTATCCTGATGTTAATTTTAAAACGCGGCCGTGATACCAAAGGTAATGGACATGGTGCCGGGCAGGGAGGCCCATTCAAATCCCTGCGCATTGCCTGAGCCCATGATGCCTTCGGGGTTGATCTTGTCGGGCAGCGTCGTATAGATGTAAAAGAGATCCCTGCCGACAACCGACAAGGTAAGGCTTTTCAGTATCTTCAGCTTATCCATCAGCCGGGTCTGCAGGGTGTATGAAAGCGATATTTCACGCATCTTCACCCAGGTGTTCTCGAGGATCCCGGGGGTGGAGAGCAGTTTGCCCCATCCTCCCGCATTCGGCAGGTATTTGTAATAATAATGCACCACCTTTTTATTGGGGGTGCCGTCGGCATAAACCCCGTCGAGGATGACGCCGATATTCGAGGTGTGGCCGGCAGGATCAGTATAGGGCAGCCCGCCGCCATCGCGTTCAAGCAGCGTTGAAGGACTCTGGCCGGTTTGCAGGGAGATGACATAGGAGCCGCAGTAGATGTCGCCTCCCCATTTGGTATCGATCAGGGCTGACAGGCTGAATCCCTTATAGGTAAATTCGGTATGCCAGCCTGCGATAAAGTCGGGCGAGGCATTCCCGATCGGAACACGGGTGTCGGTGATCAGGTATTTAGTGCCTTCGTTGTTCACGATCCGCTTGCCATCCTTGTTGTAAACGTAATCGTAGCCATATATCGTCCCGTACTGGTCTCCCTGCCTCAACGCCATGGCCGGTCCATTCAAACCCCAGATATCGGCAAGGGGATAGATCTGGGCATAATCGCCCAGGCTTCTGACATAATTTTTGTTCTTGGAAAAGTTAATGCCCGATTTGATCGTGAAATTCCTGGTTTGAACAGGAACGGTGTTTAACACGATTTCGACCCCCGAATTGGTCATCACCCCTTCATTGATGGTGATTCCCGACGCCCCGGAACTGACGGGAACAGGCAGGTTCTTCAGTATCTGTGAATAACAGTGTTTGTTGTAATAGGTAAAGTCGAGATCGATGCGGCTTTCAAACAATCCAAGGTTTACACCCAACTCCCAGGTATTGACCCGCTGTGGTAACAGCCGGTAAGGCGGAATAACCCCGGGAAAGGCGGCTGTCTGGGCGCCCCCGAAAACGCCCGAGGTGTAATTGAAATCCAGCATATAAGGGTCGGTGTCGGTTGCTGAGTTCGCATATCCGCCGCGGATTTTAAGAAAATTAAGCCAGTTTGCCTTCTTCTGTATCTTTAATGCCTCCGTGGCAATAAAACTCAGGGAAACCGACGGATAGAAATAGGAATTGCTTTGAACGGGCAGGGTGGACGACCAGTCGTTTCGCCCTGTAAGTTCAAGGAAAAGGTAATGGGCCCATGAAAGGTTCAGGTAGGAAAATACGGAGTTGGTCCTTTCTCGCATAACCGATTCGCCCGGGGTCATCCCTCCCGGGGCATCGCCCGGGTTGCTGACGATCACTTCGCCCTGGGCATTGGTGACATAGGTTGGCGAAGTATAATTGTCGAACGTGTACCTGTTCGGGAAATACCATGTGCCCGAATGCCCCCTGATTTCATAGAGGTAATAATTCCATCGGTTGGCTCCGAGGGTGAATTTCACATCCATGCGCTGGTGAAGGAACCCGGTTTTGTTGGCCGTTACCAGCGCTTCAAAAATATCGGAATAGGTCCGGTTCAGGCTGTTGGCATAGTACCCGTTTTTTATTCCCAGGAGGTCGGTTGGCGCATTGCGCGTGGTGTACTGGTCGAGGTTGAAATCCCTGCCGGCGCGGCCGGTTACGTTCAGCCATGGGGTGATGTCATAGGTCAGCGTCAGGGCGCCGATGTATTTATCCCGCTTCAGAGAGGTGTTGTTTTTATAATAGTCCCACCAGAGCGTAGGCTTGATATACAGAAAAGGATAACCCTCCTGGGGATTCTGGGAACCGTCGGGGTTGGCATAATATTCCTTGTCGATCCCTTTGTAGCTCCTGGGCCAGGAATAGAGAAACCCCTTGCTGAACGATGACTCCGATTCGCCGAGCATCGGACTGTTGAGCCTGTTGAAATTGATGTACGACAGGGTGAGATCTGCCAGAACCTTGCAAGAAATTTTCAACCCCGCCCCCAGGTTAACGGTGGTCCGGTCAAAAGAGCTGTTGCTGACAATCGCCTTATTGTCCTGCCTGGTGATGGAAACCCGAAGGTTTCCCTTGTCATTTCCGCCCGAGGCTGAAATATTATGGGTTTGGGTGGCCCCGTCCTGGAACACCGATTTGTAATTATCAGGCTGGGGAGAATAGGGCCGCATTTTACCGTCCCACCACTTGACCATCTGCCCGTCCATTTTAGGGCCCCATGAAACCGCCGACCCGTAATAACCGAACTCTTCGGCGGTCGACCGGGTTTCACCCTGCTGGTTGATAACCAGGTTATCGGTGCCGTAAACGCCCGGGTAAAGCAGTGTGTCGCCATGCTTCGGGAATCCCGGGGGAGTAAACGAGATGGGCCCGCCAGCGCCATATTTATTCTGCACCTCCCTGAACCTGGAAGGATGTATCCATTTGTAGCTGTAACTGTAGGTAACACCGAGCCCTTCCTGTTTTTTCCCGCGCTTGGTAGTGATCAGGATCACCCCGTTGGCTCCCCTTGAACCGTAAAGGGCTGACGCGGCTCCCCCTTTCAGCACCGTATAGGTCTCTATATCGAGGGGGTTGATGTCGGATATCGGGTTGCCCCAGTCGACTCCCCGGCCAACATTCTCCTGCCCGGGCGTGTTTTCGAGCGGAACGTTGTCAACCACGATCAATGGCTGGTTCTTCCCACTCAGGGTGTTGTTTCCCCTGATCACGATGCGCGTCGAACTTCCCTCCACACCGTCGCCCTGTGAAATCTGAACCCCTGCCGCCCTGCCGATCATCCCATTCAGGATATTGGGGGCACTCGACCTCACCACGACATCCGCGTCGATACGTTGCGTGGAATATCCTATTTCGCGCTGCTGCCGCACAACGCCAAACGCAGTAACCACAAACTCCTTGAGCTCCTTTGCATCCACCTGGAGTGTGACGTCAATGTTCAATTGCTTGCCCACCGCGATCTCCTGGGTTTTAAAGCCGATAAAGCTGAACTTCAGCGTGTCTTTTGCCTTTACGCCCAACAGGGTATAAAAGCCGTCCACATCTGTCGTCACACCTTTCAGACTCCCTTTGATCACAACGGTAGCGCCGGGGATGCCTTTCTGGTCTTCTTCCGATATTACTTTACCTTTAATCGTCGCCGATTGCGGGAAGGCCAGTCGGCTGCAAAGAGTTAAAACCAGGAATAAGATTACTTTGGCCCGCATACGATAGAAGGAATTTGATCATTTTCAATTCACTGAGGCCAAAGATATTAAATAAACAAAATAATTTGCAGGATACTGTAAATAAATTAACAGATAATTGATTGATGACCATAAAACCTGCCGCATTTTCCCTGAAAAAGGGCACAGGCATACGATCATTCTTTCATCTGTACCACAATCGTACTGTTTTTATCTGAATAAAAGAACTTTAGTTTTTCAAAGGTCGGCATGCCGGAAAACAGGCTCAGCTTCCATTTGTTGGTATACCCCATGGGTTCGGCCGGCATGCCCCATTTATGGTCGATTTTCCCGTTTGAATTCAGGTCGTGCACCACGATGGCCGCGTATTCGCCATATGGAAGGTTATTCACGGTGATGTCTGAAACATGATTGACAATTTCTGCCTTCAGGTGCATGAAGGGTTTAGTGGGAACCTTGTCAGCCCTGCGGTACAGGTAAATAAGTGCCTGGCCAGTGGCCTTTTCAAACCCGGTTACATGGAACGTCAGCGTTTCCGCTGGTTTCGCATTTTGACTCCATGCGGCAGGATAACACAGGTCTATGGTGAAGGAAAGGATTAAAAGAATTTTTTTCATACCGTTGTTATTCATCAGGATCCGTCGCCAAAAGTATGACTATTTAATATCCGAAAATAATTACTTTCGCTGAAGAAACCGAACGAACAAAACCATAAAAACCCCCGGGATCATGATCGCAGAACGGCTGAAAAAATCATTCGGAAGGTACTTTGATGCCCCGAAAGCACTGTTGCTTTCCGGTTTGATCCTGATCCTTGCTACAACTGGAACTTCAGCCCGAACGACGGGAAGATCGAAATGCCGTCGTAATACGTCGTGCCGAGGATCTGGTTGAAACTCTCCCCGTTTACATTCTGCCTGTTCAGCACATCGACAATATCCACAAAGGCGGTCAATCCCAGCCGCTTAACCTGGAACCGGTAATCGGCACGAATGTCAAGACTGATAAAATCGGGAAGCCGCTTTGTGTTTATAGCGGTGATTTCTTCCGAATAACGAACCTGGGCCGGGTTGTTGAAAATGTTGTTATGCACGATATACCGGCTGGTTGGTTTGCCCGTGGCATACCGGAACTTGGTTGACAGGATCCAGTGTTTTCCAGGCTTGTAACCTACCAGGAAGTTGACCTGGTGCGGCTGGCTAAAGGTAAAATCATATTCGCCATACCCGTCATGATCGTTGCGCCTGCTCTGCATCCACGAGTACCCGATCTGCCCGTGAACCTTGCTTGTCAATCGTTTTGTGAGGTTCACGTCCACACCATATGCATAACCGTCGCCCGCGTTGTTTTGTTCGACCCGGCCTGCAACCGGCCGTACGATCAGCTGATCCAGTTTTTTATACCAGCCTTCAACCGTGAATTTCACGTCGGGTGTGAAATACTTCTTAAAACCCGCGATGACCTGAACGACTTTTTCTGCTTTCAGCTTTTTGCCGGCAGGCTGGTTGGCAATGTCGGCATATTCCGGATCCTGGTAAAAAATTCCCGTACCGAAGGTGATGCTGCTCGTTTCATTCAGCTGAAAACTGCCGTTCAGCCTGGGGGAAAGTGTGTGTTGCGTTGTAAATCCCGAATAATCATAGCGCAGGCCGGCATTGAGCGAAAGCCTTTTCAGGAGATTAAAGGAATAGTTAAGATAGGCTGATGCGTTGTAGGAAAACTTTTTCACATCCACGTTAAAAAAAGCAGGGTCATTCACCAGGAAATATTGAAGCGGGTTTGGCCTGAAGTCATTGGCATCGAAAACATACGAGGTGTCAGGCCGGCTTAACTGCCTGTTATTGTGAAGATCAACCCGGTCGAGATCAACGCCGGCAACCAGGTTGGAGCTGTTGGCAAACCGCACCGAGTGCATTGAACGCAACCCGATCTTTGACTCGGAATACCTGATATTCCGTATGTTGCTTTCATAGGGAATGTCGCTCCCGTTTACCAGGCTCCCCGTTGAATCTGTTCGCGGGTAGGAAAGTCCAAATGAATTGTCCTCCGTGGTACTTGTAAAATAAAGCAGGTTCTTCCAATAGCTGTTCCGGCCGACCAGTGTTCTGAGGCTGATCCCGGCAATGGTCTTGGCGTTGGCGACGTCGGCCACGAACAACGAGTTCAGCTTTTTATCTTCCCTGATATTCGCAGTGGTGCGGGTAAACGTTTCGGGACTGTAGATGGCAATTACCGAAAGGGTGTTCTTTTTCCCGATCCGGGAAGTGGATTTAAAGATAAAATCCTGGTATTTAGGCGTGCCCAGATCTTTCAGACCGGCAAGGTTCTCTACCTGCGTCAGGTTCTGATACCTGGCTGATAGAAATATGCTGGTGTTTTTAAGGAGATAGGCCGGTCCGTCGTAATTCACCGTCAGGCCCATCAGGTCGAGCTGCCCGTCAACAACGAGGTCCTCATTGTTCCCTTCCTTGATGCTCAGTCCCAGGAAGGATGCACTTTTTCTGCCATACTGGGCATTGAAGCCTCCTCCCTGGAACCCGGCATGGTCGATGACCCTGGGGGCAAAGATGCTGAACCTGCCGCCGTTCGGGTCGTTAAACCCGTTATTGCCCGCCTCGAGGTGGCCTACTTCCGTCACCGGGATATCGTCGACCATATAGAGGTTGTCGCGGGTGCCTTGTCCGCGCACCGCGATGGCCGAATATTCGCCCCCGCTGCTTGAAACGCCCGGCAACATGCCGATGGCACGGAAAATATCTCCCTGGGCTCCCGGGTTGCGCGCGATCTCTTCACGCGAGAAACTGTAACCGGAAACCGGCGTCAAACGCGTATATTCAAACCTCCGGGCGGTGACCGTCACCTCCTTCAGTCCAGTCACCGCCTCTTCGATTTCGATTTCACGGTAACCTGTTTTATTCCTGAGCACCTGGATATCGTTGATCATCTTCTCCTGGTAGCCCACAAAACTTACCACAACGGAATACACCCCTTCGGGGATGTTGTGGATGATAAATATTCCAGCTGTATCAGTAAAAGCCCCGGTTTGCGTTCCCCTGAGGACAATGGTCACCCCGGGAACAGCCTGTTTGGTTGCTTTATCAAACACCTTTCCTTTGAGGGTTCCGGTGTAGGCCGGCTGGCAGTTTGCCGCGGCGATCGCTCCCTGTACAAGCAGGGCAGCCAGGATGATCTTCATAATTTTCATAGTCATATTTCACGTATTTTTATGAATGCAAAAATGTGCCCGAATTTCCTGCCGGATTTTGCATTTCCTGTTGATCGATTAGCATTTCTTGCGAAAATGAACTCCTTTGCTTTTTATGTATATTTGTCATGTTCATCTCTTGTTGGCAATCCTGATTTACTTGTGGTATGCTCTATGTATTTGCCGGGACCGATCGATTAACAGACGATTTTGTAGAAACCTGCGCATGTTTCCTGCCCCCATGGAGGCTGAAACAGGTGATGAGCTACAAGTTCCTTCCCGACAGGAAATCAAGTGCCCTGGTATACCTGATGCTGGTTTATGCACTGAAAAACGAGGGATTTTTCAAAACCCTGCCTGAGTTCGGATATCACGCCGACGGCAAGCCCTACCTGGCAAACTATCCCGGCCTCTTCTTCAATTTAAGCCATTGCCGCGATGCGGCGGCGTGCCTGCTTTCCGACAGGGAGGTGGGCGTTGATGTCGAAAAAGTGGGCGAATATGACGATGGTCTGGCCCGTGCCATTTGCAATGAACCGGAATACCAGTGGGTCACCTCATTTTCAGATCCCGGAAAACGGGCAAAAAGAGTGACCGCACTCTGGACCCGGAAAGAAAGCCTGGTAAAGTGGCTCGGCATGGGGCTGGAAAAAGATCCCCGGGAAATACCATCCGGTATTTTATCCGGCGTCCATCATGACGATTGCCATATTTCCACCCGTTTTTACCGGTCTGGAAATTTTTACCTTTCAGCATGCAGCGACCTAAAAAAGCAACAATATCATGGAAACAAAAAGCTACCCTTTATCCGACAGCCAGAAAGGAATTTATTACGAATGGGAAAAAGACAGATCCCTGACACAGTACAATCTTACCTTTCTTTATGAATTTCCCGCCACGACCGATCCCGCCAAGTTAAAGACCGCCTTTGAAAAAGCGCTGTCCGCGCATCCCGGCATGAACGTGCGGCTCAGGATGGAGGGAGACAGCGTGGTTCAGTACACCGATGAAGGCGGGTCTGCGGAAATCAGCGTGGCGCATGCCGGCGAGCAGGAAATGAAGGAGATCATTTCCGGGTTTTCTAAACCTTTCAACCTGCTGGGACAAGCGCTTTACCGGTTAGCAATATTCCTGACCGAAAAGAACCTTTATGCGCTTTTCGATATCCATCACATCATCTTCGATGGTTCATCGGTAGGAATCTTCAACCGGGACCTGGCAAGTGCCTATGAAGGTAATGAGCTTACCAGGGAAAGTTTTACCGTTTGCGACTTTGCAGAACTTGAATGCAGCAGGAAAGACGCTGCTGGGTACCTTGAAGAAGCGGAATATTTTGAAAAAAGACTGAGCGGCGTTACCATGACCCGACTTCCTTCGGTAAAAAAACAGGACGCCGGAACCGGTTATCTCCAGCAGGTTTCGGAATTTCTCGGCAAGGATGTGGTAGATGAATTCTGCACCCGGCTTGAGATCTCCCCGAACAACCTGTTTGCCGGTGCGCTCGGCATATGCCTGAACCGCTATACCCGGGAACAGAATATCGCATTCTGTACCGCACATCATGGGCGGTTGGACGAACGACTGGTCAACGATACCGGGATGTTCGTTAAGACCCTGCCGGTTGTGATGCACGTATTGCCCGAACAGCCGGTGAGCGGTTTCCTGGCTGCCATCCGGGCCGACCTCACCGAACTCTGGAAAAAGCAGACCTTCCCCTTCCCCGAAATGGTGAGAAGGTTCGGGGCGTCGCTCGAAATTGCCTATACTTTCCAGAAAGGGTATACCGAACATTTTGAGATGGAGGGATCTGCTGTAAGCAGTACCCTGTTAAGGAACTTCAGAACCACCGACCGGCTGATCGTCTCTGTTATTCCTTCGCCCGCAAATTATGAAATCCGGTGCGAATACAACGACAGCCTCTATGACCAGGCAGAGATAAAGGTGTTTGCCGCAGCCATCAGGAATACGGTATTGAATATGATGGCCGGCAAAGACAAACCCTGCGGTGAAATTTCTATCCTTTCGGCCCATGAAGAGACCTCGGTCGTGGCGCTGTCGCAGGGCAGGCCACTCACCCATGACCGCACCCTGTCGTTGGTTGATCTTTTCGCGGAGCAGGTGAAAAAGAGCCCCGACAGCATTGCGGTGGTATTTGAAGACCGGAAACTGACTTACCGGCAACTTGACCAGGTCACCGGCGTAATCGCCCGAAAGCTTCGGGCAGCGGGCGTAACACGCGAAAAGGTGGTCGGCATTATGATCGACCGGAGCGAATACATGGTTATTTTCCCGCTCGCGGTGTTAAAAGCCGGCGGCGCCTACATGCCCCTCGACTATACCATGCCTTCCGACCGGCTGGACTTTATGCTCAGGGATGCCGGGGCAGGGCATATTCTGTCGGAAGGTTCCAGGGTGGCCGATCATCTTCCCGGTTTCAACGGGATCGTGATCAACAGGGAAGATATCGAAACGACCGGCACACCGCATGAGACCGCGCTGCCAGGGCCCGCGCCGGAAGACATGTTCGTGCTGCTCTATACTTCCGGAACGACCGGGAATCCCAAGGGATGCATGCTGGAGCACAGGAACATCGTCAACTTCTGTAAATGGTACGTTGAAGATTTCAACGTAACCCCGAACGACCGTAGTGTGGCATACGCCAACTTCGCCTTCGATGCCCACATGATGGATATCTACCCGATGATCATCTCGGGGGCGTCGGTCTATATCATCCCCTCGGGCATGCGGATGGACCTGCTGCGCATGAACAGCTACATGGAAGAGAACGGGCTCACCATCGCCTTCATGACCACCCAGATCGGGAGGCAATTTGCCGAGGATATTGAAAATCATTCCTTAAGGCTTCTTTCAGTCGGGGGCGAACGCCTGATCCCCACAAAAAAGCCGCCTTACCGTTTCTATAATGCCTATGGACCCACCGAATGCACGGTTTACGCCACAGTTTACGAAATAACGGCTGATTACAACAGCGCCGTCATCGGGAAACCCCTCAGCAACTGCGCTGCCTATATCATGGATAAGAACCTGCAACTGCTGCCCGCTGGTGTTGCCGGTGAACTATGCATCGGCGGCGAGGGGGTCGGCCGGGGGTATTTCATGCGGGATGACCTGACCCGTGAAAAGTTCGTGGACTGGAAAGGCCAGAAATTATATCGCTCAGGCGACCTGGCCCGGTATAATGAAGCGGGTGAAATTGAATACTTCGCCCGGTTGGATAACCAGGTCAAACTCCGCGGACTGCGTATCGAACTCGGGGAGATCGAGAGTGCCATCGCGGGCTATGAAGGTATTTCTGCCGCCGCCGTTGCAGTAAAGGAGATCGGGGGCGTTCAGCACCTGTGCGGCTATTTTACCGCCAGGAATAAAATTGAACCCGAGGTTATAAAGGACTACCTCAGACAAGGACTAACGGAGTTCATGGTGCCTACGGCGCTCATCCAGCTGGAAAAACTCCCGCTGACAAACAACGGCAAGGTCAACCGCGCCCTGCTCCCTGTGCCTCAGGTAACCCTCGAGGAAACGGTTGCACCATCCACCGCGATGGAGCATGCCCTGTTTGATATCATCGGAGAAATGCTTAAGACCCGTGATTTTGGGGTCAGCACCAACCTGTTCTCGCTGGGCATGACCTCCATCCTTGCCATCAAGCTTTCGATCACCATCCAGAAACAACTCGGGGTCTCCATACAAACCAAAGATATCCTGAAACTTAAAACCATCCGGGCAATCACCGGGATGGCGGAGGATTCAGGCCTCGCCGGCGCTGAAAAGACAGAACCCGTTTTCGAAAAAAGAGCCGGTTACCCGCTGACCGAAAACCAGCTGGGACTCTACTATGACTGGGAAAAGAACCGGGATGCGATGCAGTATAACATCGCTGCGTCACTCTCCTTTTCCGGCAAAGTCGATGTGAAAAAACTCAAAAATGCCGTCATTGCCGTCGTTGAGGCCCACCCCTACCTTAAAACCACACTGGCTATAACGGGAAATGAAATTGTTCAACTTCGCCGCGACGACCTCCCGGTGGAGATCCTGGTCGAAAACACCCCCGCGACAAAAATGGATTCTGTTTTGTCATCTTTTGTCAGGCCTTTCAACCTGTTCGGCGACACCCTCTACCGGTTTGCCATCCACCAGACTGAGCTGCAGACCTGGCTGCTTTTTGATATCCATCATATTGTCTTTGACGGCACCTCCATGACCATCCTGCTGAATGACCTGAAGGAGGCATTTGAAGGCGGGCAGCCTGCCGCGGAAGATTTCACCGCATTTGACAGGGCCCTGGAAGAGGAGGCCCTCACCCGGTCGGAAAAGTATGCAGAGGCGGAACAATATTTCGGCAACCTGCTTGGCAGCACCTCCATGACCGTGTTTCCTTCCCATACGCAGGCCCGGAGCGCGGGTACAGCAAAACTTGTAAAAATTGACATCCCGGCAGGAACGATCATGGAATTCTGCAAAACCAACGCCGTAACCGAGAGCAATTTCTTCCTTGCTGCGTTCTGCCTGCTGCTCAGCCGCTACACCCGGGAGGAAAGGGTCGCCGTTACCACGGTATCGAGCGGCCGCGGAGACAACAGGCTCTCCGGCCTGATGGGCATGTTCGTGAAAACCCTGCCTGCCGTGGTCGACATCGGAAAACAACGCGTAACCGACCTGATGAGAAACATCCAGGAACAGATGTTCGATACGATGGAGCGGGATATTTTCCCCTTTACCAAAATGGCTGAGAAGTATGGGGTTGTGCCCCAGATCAATTTTGCCTACCAGGGGGGTATCGACACCGAACTTGAACTGGGAGGCGAGTTTGCCCGGGTGGATTTCCTCAACCTCGACACCGTTAAATTCCCCCTGAGTGCGGTGATCTTTCCAAATGCTGAGGGATATACCATGACCCTGGAATTTGACGACAGCCTCTATCACGAAACTGCCGTCAGCAGGTTCGCAAAAACATTTTCCGGTCTTGCTGGCCTGATGTCAAAAAATGGTGAAAAAACCGTTCCTGAGATCAGCCTCGTGTCGGAGGCCGAAAAAAGGGAGGTCCTGGAATTATCCGCGGGAACCGCCCTGGAATACGACCATACCCTCACCATCGTGGATATCTTCAGGGATCAGGCAAAAAAATTCCCTTCGAAAAAGGCACTCGTCGACAGCACAGGCTATCTGACCTATGAGGATCTCGACCGTTGGTCGGATGCACTGGCTCACAAACTTGGCGCGTTAGGTGTTTCCGCGGATACCTTCGTCGCCGTCATGCTTCCCCGCCAGAAAGAGTTCATGGTATGCGTGCTCGCCGTGCTGAAAGCAGGAGGAGCCTATGTGCCGATGGATCACGAATACCCGAACGACCGCCTGCTCTATATGATCCGGAACAGCGAAGCCAGGGTGCTCATCACCGGCAGCCGGATGTATGCAGACAAACAGAAAGACGGCGATTTTTCAGTGAAAAACGTGCTCTTTGCCGATGAATTCGACTTTAACGCAGTACCTGTTGATACAACCCTCCCGGTTCCTTCAACGGAGCACCTGGCCTATATGATCTACACTTCGGGATCGACCGGCAAGCCAAAAGGGGTAATGATCCCACATAAAGGGCTTACCGCCATGCTGGCCTGGTACGCTCACGAGACAGGCGGAAATGCGGATGACCGCAACATCTGCTACCCGAGTTTCAGTTTCGACGCCTCGGTGGTCGACCTGTTTATACCGATATACGTTGGCGGCGAATGCCACATCATCGATTCCGGCATGAGGCAGAACATGGTTGAACTCCACCATTACCTTGTTGACAATGGGATCACCGGCTGTGTCTTCAGCACGCAGTTTGGCATGGAAGTGCTGAACCAGTTTGAATTGCCGCTGAGATATACCCTGCTTGGCGGGGAGAAACTGCTGCCCGTAAGAAAAAGAAAAACGAGGATCTACAATGGTTACGGACCAACCGAATTTACCGTATGTTCCGATTTCCACCTGGTCGACCAGGATACCGATCTTGATAATATTCCTGTCGGTAGACCGGTTCCGAACTCGTGGTCGTATGTGGTTGATGCCGGCATGCAATTGCTGCCTCCGGGAATGGCCGGGGAGTTGTGCCTTTCAGGGGTCCAGATAGCCAAAGGATACTGGCAGCGCGAGGATCTGACGGCTGAGAAATTCGTCGACAATCCCTTTGCAACCTGTGCCGACAATACCAAAATGTATCGCACCGGCGATCTCGTGCGGTGGAATGACCATGGGAAACTTGAGTTCCTGGGCAGGATCGACACCCAGATCAAACTCCGCGGTTTCCGCATCGAGCTTGGCGAGATTGAAAGCGCCATGAAAAAGTTCGCCGGGGTGGCCTCTGCCGTGGTCGATGTAAGGGAAATCGGAGGGAACCAGCATCTGTGCGGTTATTACACCGTTGAAGGCGATGTGGATCCCGCAAAATTGCTGGCGCACCTTAAGGCGGGCCTCACCGAATACATGGTGCCCACCGAACTCATGAAACTCCCGTCTCTTCCCATGACCCCCAACGGGAAAGTGAACCGGAAAGCACTTCCCATGCCGGAAATCGCGCGCACGGTCCCCTATGTTGCTCCCACCGACGGACTGGAAACGAGTGTCTGTGCGATCTTTGCCGATATCCTTAAACTGGAGAAGGTGGGTGCCCTCGACGACTTTTTCGCGATCGGGGGATCTTCCATGTCGGCGATCAAGGCGATCATCCAGATCATCAACCTTGGCTGCAACATCAAGTACGGCGACCTCTTCAAACTGAAAACCCCGAGGGCCGTGGCCGCGTTCCTGTCGGAGCATGCCGCCGAAACCGAAACCAACGAAGAAGAACAGCTGGAGGATATCTCCAACTACGATTATTCGGCCATCAACCGGATCCTTGAAGCCGAACGACCCGACCTGTGGATAAACTATCATGAATATCCCTTGGGAAATGTCCTTCTGCCGGGCGCAACCGGATATCTTGGGATCCATGTGCTGAGGGAACTGATCGAAAAAGAGACGGGAAAAATCTATTGTATGGTCAGGGCAAAGGGTTCGCTCACCCCCGAACGACGGTTGAAAACCCAGCTGATGTATTATTTCTCCGACACCTTCGAGGAGCTTTTTGGCACGCGCATCATTCCGGTCGACGGGGATATCACCAAAACGGAGACCTTACGTTCCCTGAAGGGAAAAGAGATCAATACGGTGATCAATTGCGCGGCAAGTGTAAAACACTATGCCGCAGGCGATGAACTCGACCGGATCAATGTCGACGGGGTTGAAAACCTGATCGGCTTTTGCCGGGGAGAAGGCGCCCGCCTGGTCCACATTTCAACGCTGAGCACCGGCGGGCTCATCGAAAAGGAAAAACTTGGAAACGGGGTCCTGATAGATGAATCGAAGCTTTATTTCGGGCAGATCATCGACACCAAGTATGTGCTCAGCAAGTTCAAGGCGGAGCGGATGGTGCTGCAGGCTGTGAGTGAAGGATTTGACGGGATCATCATGCGTGTTGGCAACCTGATGGGTCGGCATTCCGACGGCGAGTTCCAGATCAACTTCCGGAGCAATGCCTTCATCAACACCCTGAAAGCCTACAAGGTGCTGAAAATGTTCCCTCTCAGCCAGCTCGTTGAACGCGTGGAAATATCGCCGATCGACTGCGTGGCCACCGCTGTGGTATCCCTTACCGGCGTTCCTGTCGGATTCCCTGTACACCATGCCTATAACAATTACCGGCTCAACATGGCCAACGTGATCTATGCCATGAAGCAGTACGGTTTTGATATCTCGCTGGTTTCGGATGATGTCTTCTCAGCCCGGTTCCAGGAGGTCATGCAGGATTCGCGCAGGAGCGAATACCTTTCGGGGCTGCTGCACTACCGCGTCGGGCAGAACTATGCTGAAGTTCCCGACCAAAACAACCTGACGACCACATTACTGTATAAAAACGGTGTCCGCTGGCCGCTGGCCAACGATGACTACTCGGTTCAGCTGATCGGTGTGCTTGACGGGATGGGGTTCTTTGATGAGAACTAAGTAAGTCCCACCAATATGCTTTAATGTTCTGAACCTGTTTTTACAAAGCTGACCTCGGGAAGAATGATTTTTATCTCCTTATCATCGTCCGGCTTTTTCCAGTAAACGATGAAATTTACTTTCACTTCCTGAAGGTCGTATCCGTTTTTTTTATTTTCACTGATCAGTTCGGTGAATTTCTTTGAAAACTTCAACACCCGGTCGCCTTTTGAGTTTGCCCAACCTTCTTCTGCCGGGGTAAGTAATTGTCCGCTCATGAGCGTTTGCATCCTTGGCTGAATAAATTCGAAATAACCAAGGTTCACATGATCATGGGTAGCCTGTAATGTTAACCGGGCTGGAGGAGGATATGCTGAAAGGTCTTCAGTCCTGTCAAGATTATCAGTGGTGATGCTGTCAAGATAACCGCCGTTCAGGTGTATCGTAAGATTTTGCCTGGCCCTGGTCATGGCCACGTAAAGTTGCCTGATGGCCTCATCAGTTTCGGGCATGATATTGTCAAGCATCATGATGACGTTGTCAAATTCCTTGCCCTTGGCCTTGTGGATCGTAGATACCAGGATGGTTTCCCCGCTTCCCCGGATAAAGTCCTCCAGCCTGGATTCCTTAAGGAATGCTTCAAGATCAGACCGGTATTTTTTCTTCGGACTGATCAGTTCAAAATCCTGTATGATGTTCCGGCATATTTCAAACCTTGAACTTGTCCTGAATTTATCACCAAATGTTTTTTTTGCCCTTTGCCAGTCATCCTCATCAATATTGACGGAGTCAGTACCAAGTTTCAATTCTCTCAGGTAAAAACGAATCTCTTCAAGGTTAATAAGGTTAAATCCATCGTTGCTCTGGATCAGTTTTGCCGGCATACCCCGGTTGAGCAGCAGCCCTGCGACCTGCCAGGCTTCTTCGTTGGTTTTCGTCAGGATACAGGTAGTTCCGGAAAGTCCTGTTGCCATGATATCATTCACCAGGGGAATGATGAGGTTCCCTGTGTGGTAATGCAATATCCTGATTTTTCCGGATTCCGTTTGGGAGGCCACGATGGGCGTCTCTTTCATACGATTCCGAATCTTTTTTACAAAACTGTTCGTAAATTCAACCAGGTTGGATTTGCTCCTGAAATTTACGGTCAGTTCGTGTTTCGTCGCCCTTTTCTCCGTGATGAACCTTTCCAGGTAAACAGAACTTGATCCCCTGAATTCATAAATATTCTGATCATCGTCACCAACCGCAATCACCCTCATTTCCTCATTCTGGCCGATCAACACTTCAATCAGTTCAAATTCATCCTTGTTCATGTCCTGGGCTTCGTCGATCACCAGCACAGTTTTGGTGATCCGGGTACGTTCAACGTCGCCGTTCCTGATCTTTTCAACAGTACTTTTTACAATGCTCTCCGATTTTTCAAGGCTGCCCACCTGCCCCAGGATATCAAAGCAATAGGAATGAAAAGTCTTGATCTCAATATAGTTGGCTGCATTCCCTATGAGTGTAAGCAACCTCTTTTTAAACTCAGTCGCGGCGGCTCTTGAAAATGTAACCATCAGCAACTGTTCATGCTTGACATCCTCCATTAAAAGAAGGGACGCCAGTTTGTGCACGAGCAGCTTGGTTTTTCCACTGCCAGGCCCTGCTGCCACAACAATATACTGGGTTTGGTTGTCCTTAATGATTTCCAGCTGACCTGGCGACAAAGTGCCGAACAATTCCCTGAATTTAGCCGGGGTAATGTTACTTTTTATCTCATTTTGCCTGCTTCCGGGAAAATACCTGTTTAGAAAGGAGGTGTAATTCAGTTTAAAATAGTCGTCGACAAACTGCAATGCGCCTTTGTAATCATCGATCATTTTTTTTGCATATTCTCCGACTATATGGATCTGCTGGATCTTGTTTTCGTAAAACAGGTTTAATTTCTCATAATCTTCAGCCCTGAATCTTTTCCTGCTATCCTGTTCTAACCGCTCTATGGTGAGCCCGTTATATACAACGAGGAATCCTCCTTCCATCTTTATCGCCTCAATCCGTGACAAGTAAAAAAGTGCATCCTCAATATCTGCAATGGAAATTTTCATTTCAAAAAGCTGCATTTGGTTCTCAAATGCCGATTTAAGTTCATGGACCGAAAACCCAACAAGCACATCCTCTTTTTCCGGTTCCCCTGCGATATCCGGTGAATTGCTTTTTTCAAAAAGAAATTCAACCAGGAACCGGGCCAGTTCATCCCGCTTCACAAATCTTTCTTTTAACTCAGCGGGGGGGTGAAGTGGCTGAACAACGATATAGCTTGCAGACGACGGTTCATAATGGCTTTTAATCCATTTTTTGATGGCCCAGAAATTGATGATGGTTTTCAGCCTGTTCAGCGACACCCCGGCGATGCCTTCTGCGAAAGCTTTCTCATTCAGTTCCTTCAGGTTGTAGGTTGTCTCCTGTTCCCAAAATTCTTTGAGAAGGAAATTTTCCAGGCAACAGAAAGATTTAACAATCTGGAGGGACCGGTTAACGTTCTCTCCTTTTTTAATAAACGCGGTAAGATCTTTGTTGTCGGCAAGGATTTTCTCCTCGCGGAGCAGATTGACTATTTTTATTACCTCTGCTTTTGAAATCCCCAAAAGATCGGAAATATAGTCAATCCTCGATTCCGCCGCTTCATCCGTGGGTTGCTTCCTGCTTTTGCTTGATATCAGTTTTTTTATGATCCTGATCGCTTTTTCCTTGTCTTTATCTACAAACCTCGGGGAGGCATTGATCTTGTCGATCGCATCCTGGGCATTCCGCGAGAGGATGCTGTCGGCAAAAACCCGTGGCATGTTTTGTCCGCGTTTCAGGTACCCGGCTTGCTCGAGCGTCGCAATCGCCGTATTCACCCGAGTCTCTATTTCAACGACACTGTCGTCCCAGCCTGCTTTCCGGGCGATCTCCAATGCCGAATTTGACACAGAAGCGCGAAACCGGGTGATTTCCTTGATGGCTTTCCAGACCTGCTGAATCTCTTTGATGCTGAGTTTTGTCTGGTTGAGCAGGATAAAATGCTTGCCCAGGTCCTCCTCGTTGAACAGGACATAGCATTCAGCTGTGATCTCCTCATCCCGTCCGGCCCGGCCGGCTTCCTGGATGTAATTCTCCAGCGAATCTGAAATTTCATAGTGGATCACCATGCCCACATCTTTCTTGTCAACGCCCATCCCGAATGCCGAAGTGGCAACCATGATATTCACTTCCCCTGAAATGAAGGCATCCTGGTTGGCAGTTTTTTCCTGCGACTCCATCTTGCCATGAAAATGCCGGGCGCCAAAACCATCCACACACAGCTTCCTGGCAAGCATAAAAGCGGTTCGGGTCCTTGAAACATAAACAATGGCAGGACACTCCTTTTCTTCTATCAGGTTCCGGAGGATATTATATTTCCCATCGTCATTGGTATCGATAACCTTGTAATGAAGATTGGTCCTCGATGCACCGGAACTGAACAACGCAAGTTCTATGGAAAGTTTTTCCCTGAAATAAGAACGTATATCTTCAATGACCTTGAGCTTTGCAGTTGCAGTAAAGCACGACACTGGTATTGGTTCTTCCAGCACTTTCTTTTCCTGGATTGATCTGATGAAATCGCCGATATACAGGTAATCAACCCTGAAATCCTGGCCCCAGGATGAAAAACAGTGTGCTTCATCAATAACAAAACGAACTATTTTCCGTCCCAGGAGCAACCGTTCAATGGTACGCGACCGCAAAGATTCAGGCGAGATGTAAAGCAGCGACGCAGAACCATCCTCCACCCGCTCAAATGATTTTCCCCGGTCGATCGGGTCAAGCAGCCCGTTGATGGTCACCGCATCGGTAATCCCTGCTTTCTCTAAATTGTCGACCTGGTCCTTCATCAACGATTGCAGCGGAGAAATTACAACGGTCAGCCCCCTGGTTGCTTCTCCGCTCATCAGCGCCGGTAGCTGGAAGGTGATCGACTTGCCCCCACCGGTCGGAAAAACCGCCAGGAACGATTTGTTATCAAGCGCCGCCTTCACTGCTTTTTCCTGCAACGGCTCGCCTGCATAGTTCCTGAAGAAATCGTATCCGAAATATTTTTTAAGCCCGAGATGGCTGTCCATGGCGTTGTTGCAATAAGAACAGCCTGTAAGGCATGGTCTGTTTCTCAGGACATTCATGATCCGGTCAACCGCGGGATAGTTTTTCTGAACCCATGGAGGCAGTATGGAGTACCTGTTCCGGCAGTTTATCAGCGCAAGGCAATACGCAAGTTCCACCGGATGTTCAAAAACGATTTTAGAGATGCCGGCATTTTCACATATTTCACCCATGAATTTGCTCCGGATGATCTGTTCAATATCAAATTCAATGCATGACCAGGGGACTGACTTGAAAAAAGCCTGAAACTCTTTCCTTCCATGCAATAGCAGGAAAAAAATCTGTTTAATGGGCTCCTCCAACCGTTTGAACGTGTCAACCTCGTCGTTAAAGAGATCTCTCGCTTTTATTGCATCATTTAACGGGTTATTTATATCCTCTGTCTGCAATTTATCATCCTTGACCAACGCATGATAAGGCCTGGCAGGAAAAAGCAGGGGCGAGAGATGCAATGTGTCAATGATGCCGGCTCCATCGATCCCTGCATCGTGAACCATTGGCCGGATGTACTTCAGATCAAAATTTATTATGTTGTGTCCACATAGATAGTCTGATCCCCTCAGGAATTCAACAAATCCGGAAACTGAGTTAGAATGAAAAGGGATTCCCTTGTCGCTGATACCGCCTATATCAATTATCTTCTGACTTTTTGGTTCAATTTCCGTATCAACAAAAACAATTGATTTCATTTCGAGTGGTAAGTCTTGATCTGAAAGCCGGCCAGCCTGAAGGTGCTTGCCATAATAACAGATAATTTGATAAAAATAAACAGAATTGATGAACGAACAACAACTTTTTTAACATTTTCATAACAATCTATCCATGCTGGAATATCGGTATGACTCCTACGTCAATTATATCAAGTCTTCGCATCCCTGCTTTTCATAAATTTGCAAATATCCGGTCCGGGGCAGGCGGTATAATCCTTCCTTGCTCCACTCGCCGGCACCTCTTTTCCTCCTATCCATTAACAAGACATTATGCCTGTTGCAGCAAAAAAAAGTGTTTCCCCCCTCATGGTGATTGTCGCCTTTGCCACAGTTTACGTGGTGTGGGGATCCACCTATTTTTTTATACAGGTCGCTGTTCAGTATTTCCCGCCCATGATCCTCGGGGCATTCCGGTTTTTAGCAGCCGGGATCCTTTTGCTTGGATGGTGCCTGTTTAAGGGAGAACAGCCCGGCACCTGGCAACAGGTAAAACCCGCCATCATCAGCGGGCTGATGTTGCTGCTGGGGGGCACCGGCGCGGTGATCTGGGCCGAAAAATGGCTTCCCAGCTCCCTGGTTGCCGTCCTTATTTCATCCTCCCCCTTCTGGTTTATCCTGCTGGATGTGCCCAAATGGAAGGAAAACCTTACCAGCCGATCCATCATCGCCGGACTCTTCTTCGGTTTTATCGGCGTAGTCCTGATGTTCGGTGAAAAGGTGGCGGGAGCTTTTACGTCAAATCCGAATAAAAACGAACTGATCGGGCTGTTCATCCTCCTGCTGGGGACCATGAGCTGGGCAGGCGGATCGCTCTACTCGAAATACCACTCCACAGGATCAACCACAGTGAGTTCAGCATGGCAGATGCTGGCGGCAGGCGTTGCTTTTCTCCTGTGCAGCCTGGTGACCAGGGAATGGCATGGCTTTGAATGGCAGGCTGTTTCATCAGGAGCATGGTTGTCGGTTTTATACCTTATAGTGTTCGGATCACTGGCGGCATACAGCGCCTATGTATGGCTGCTGCAGGTGAGGCCGGCCGCGCAGGTGAGTACCTATGCCTACGTGAACCCCGTCATCGCGGTATTACTGGGGGTGTTTTTTGCCGGCGAACACATGAGCCTGCTGCAGGTAAGCGGCCTGGTGGTTATCCTCATCAGCGTTTTCCTGATCAACCTGATCAAATACCGAAACGCGCAAAAAAGGGCGCAAGAATAAAAACCATTCATCTCCCCTGTTATTTTTACCGGTTTCTATCCCCTGCTCGTCGGGAGTTCTCCCCTATCAGCCGAAGAATTATGTCCGGCCCTGCCGTACCGCTGTATCTTTGCTTCATCAAACACAAACAACCTGAAAAAATGAAAGCAACAACGATGATCCTGGCAGCAGTTTTTACCCTCTCGATGAATGTTCTTTTCGCCGGAAACGACGGAGCCCCGATGAACACTGAACCCATTTTGTTCCAGGCTTCCCTGGCACCCGTTACCCCTGCCGCAGCAACATTTGAAGATGTAAACGATGTTCCTGCCAGCGCTTTCATGCTTGCACCACTTACCCCGGCAGATGCCGATTTTTCAGATACTGCCGCCGAAGAAATGATTGATATTTCCGCACTGGCTCCCGTCGCTCCTGTTGATGCCGAATTTGATTCAACAGACGCCCAGACCATTAATGTCAGTGCCCTTGCACCTGTAACGCCCGCTGTCGCTGATTTTTCAGACGGGATCTAATATATAAACCAACTCGTCCTGCTCGTTGAAGCCGCCCACTCAGGGTGGCTTCTTTTGTTATTCCCGGCGTTTGAAAAACATCCGCCCCCGCCATCCTGAATTTCACCGATGGTCCGGTATCATTGCAAGACTATTTTCCACACCTTATCGAGCACCCCGGTGGAACAGCGGATGAAGTAGATCCCTTTCGGGTAGCGGGAAAGATCGATCCGGACCGGCAGGTCGGCTTTGAGTTCACCGATCTCCGTGCTGAAGAGTGTTGCCCCCGGCAAGTCATAGATTTTCAGCGTTGCCTTGCCTGCATCGCTTTTCACCCGGATGAATGATATTCCTTCCGTCGGGTTTGGGTAAAGAATGATGGCGGGGATGTCCTGGCTCAGCGGTATGATCTTCAGCAACGAACAATAGGTGTGTACAGGTGGATAACCCGCGAGGAGACAAACCTTGAAATCCCCGTAACCGGCATAAAGGTGAACCGGGTTCCTTTCCCGTGAACTCCCACCATCACCAAATGTCCATTTCCATGAAACAGCTCCCGGGGTTTCGTCCTGGAACCGGATCAGCCGGTCGTGCGACGCCACGTTGGCGGTCGAGAACCGGGTATCAAGCGGCTCGGCGCAGTAAACTGTATCACAGGAGGTGGTTGTTCCGCAGGAATCGTTCACGGTCAGGCACACTGCGTGGGCAATTTGCCCGCCCGCATATGTATGCACCGGTTCCTTTTGCGTTGAGGTGGTACCGTCGCCGAAATCCCACAGCCGGGAGATGAAGGAAGCTGAAACGGTGGTATCGTTGAAATGAACCTCGGGAGCCAGGTATTCCCAGGTGAACCCTGCCCGCGGAGGTACACAGCTAATGACCACCTGTTTCCATGTGGTCGCCTCCCCACAACTGTTGTGCGCGGTAAGAAATACCTTGTAACTCCCTGCCAATGCATAGTGGTGGTCAGGGTTTTGCTGTGCTGACACCAATCCGTCGCCAAAGCTCCACGACCAGGATGTTGCGTTGACCGATTTGTCGGTGAAGGCGACGTTCATGCCATTGACTGCGAAATCAAAACCGGCAGTGGGGCGGGCCGGGATCCCGTGAATGAAAAGGTCTGTTACATTGGCCTGGGTGAGCGCTTTTCCCCAGAAAGCAAAATGATCGATACTCCCCTGCAAACAGTAAGGGTCATTATTTCGTACATCAACCCGGGCAATGTTGCCCGGGTTGTCATAATATAAAAGTGCTCCCCCGTCGCCCGAATAGCTAACAGTTTCGGCAACTCCGTTGATATAGATATCCATTGACAGTGGGCCGCGGAGAACCCCTGCGATGAAATACCACTGCCCCGGCAGCAGTTTGGTTGTACTTGTTGCCGCACGCCTGCAGCAGATACTTGTGGTTCCGCCCGAACCATAAGCAAAGGCAACGGTGCTGTCGGGTAAAATGCTCGCCCAGAAGCCGGAATAGAAATCCTCAGTAAAATCGGTTGAGACAATTCCCTTCAGCCCGGAAATATTATCCGCCCTGATCCAAAATGAAAATGAGACCGGCAGCTGAGGCTTCAGCATGGCAACATTGGGCCATTCGATCCGGGAGGATTGCCCGTTGAAATGATAGGCGCTGCCCGGCAGGCCTGCATGCCCATCTGAAATGACAGCATTGTGAACCATGCCGTTGAAGCCGTTGCCGCTTGAATCGCCGGCATTTCCCGCACAGGGATAATACAGAAGCAAACCGCTGCAAAGATCCTGGGCCGGCAGGTTGTCAGCAACAAGGAGACTTATGCCCAGCAAAAAGGAAAGCAGTGTTTTTTGCATAACCGGATTATAAATTGTGAGCAACCAGGTCATCAGCAGGGAGGAACAAACCCTGATGCCAGGTTTTGAGCGACCCTGTACAAAGATAATACATTGATGGTGTCTTGTCAAGTGCCGGTTACTCCTCCGGAATCCAGAATAAAAGGGCAACTATTTCTTCATCACGAACAGTCCGTCTTTGAGCATGGCTTTTACGGTGGTTTTTGCAAAGGAATAAGCCAGCTTGTCGGTGCCGCCGTCGATGGTTCCGCTCAGCTGCTGAGCCCATTGTTCATCGGTTGATGCCCTGTTGTAGAAATAGACGCTGAGCTTGACCTGAGTGACCAGTTTGGTTCCTCCGGCAATCGGGACGCTGGCACCGGCAAAGCCGCCATACATGCCCACGCCCACTCCCACGCTGACCGTAGAGGTGGTCACGGTGCGCTTTTCGGCGCCGTTCACTGAATAGACCAGGAGGGCATCCACATTCAACGAGTCGGCGATGGCCAGGAAAGCCTCACGGGTTTTTACACCGGTCAGCTTTACATTTGAGTAGGCAGCAATGGCAACGATCCCCTTGTCGTTAAGGAACTTTACAGTATAATCTTCAAGTTGCCGGCGGGCAGCGGCATCGGTTACCCTGGCCAGGACCATCACCTTGCGGTATGGTTCCGGTTTATAATCGGATGCTTTCCAGGTATCCTGGGCCCTGGCGGAGGGCTGAAAAAACATGAGAACAATGTAAATGGGAATCAGCAGGTGTTTCATCTTCATTTTTTTTAGGGGAGACAAAAGTAATAATTTCTTCCGGTTGTTCCCTACCCGGATTTTACCGGCCGCCAGAGTCAGGTTGAGCGCCATGGAGTTTCAATCGCGGGACCCTGATCTAAAAAAAAAGAGGCAGTCCCGAAATGTGAGACCGCCCCCTTCTTTTTTAAATCCTTGGCCTATCGTTCGCAGATCACGGTGCCGTCGGCTGCAAACCTGACGGTTTTCATGGTATGGGGTTTTGAAAGATCGACAAGATACTGAACCGAGCCATCGGCCAGGGTCAGTTTTTCAGTCTTCATGGGGAAGAAACCTGTATAACCTGAGGAAATGCTGGCTTTTACCGCCTGCGGCAGATCGCCGGCACGGACCTGGTCGGCACGCATCAGGAAGACGGTAGCCAGGTCGAAATAGAGTTCGACCGGCGGGGTCATCATCTTGTCGATGGTTATTTCGTATACCCGTCCGTTGGGGCAAAGACTGTCAAATTCGGCATGGCGAATGGTATAGCCTGCAAAGCTGGAAGTTATGTAGCCTGTAATCGCGGCAGGCAGGGAGTCGACCGGGATGCCCCCGTGATGTCCTCCGGGGTCACCGTTTCCGCCATGGCCGTTACCGGCCTGTTCGCAGACAAATACGCCGTTCGCATCTATTCTCGCGGTTTTCCGGGTTTTGGCCAGGTCGAGAAATATGTTGTACTGTATGCTGTTATCAGCGAGGGTAAGTTTTTCAGCCTTGCCGGCAGCCTTGTACCCGGCATAGTTTGCTGAAACGTAATCCTTCACAGCCTGCGGAACGTCGGCATACAAAGTACGGTTTGCCAGCATCAGGTAATTACCCGTGGGATCAAAGAAGAGTTTTACAGGTTCCGACCCTGCCTTGAACAGCATCACCTCGACCACCAGGCCATTGAAGCAAATGCTGTCGAATTCGGCATGGCGGATAGTGAAACCGGAATAATTGGCAGTTACATAGTTTACAAGCAGCGCCGGGAGGGAATCAACCGGAATCCCGCCACCATGGTGCCCGTTGCCGCCACCAGGGCAGGGAATGGAATCACCGGGTTTGCCGCCATGAAAATTCTCGCCCCTGCCCAGAAAATCGCCAGCCTTGTTAAACGCGAGCTCCTCCGTTGTATTGAGCGTGACCAGGTAATCAGCAGGGCCATTGGTGATGGTCAAATAATATGTAATGGCCGCATCAGGATAGTTGTTGGCAATGTAGGCTGTTGCTTTTAAAGGCAGAGCCGTACCGGAAGTTTGATTTGTGGGAGTGGAAGAAGATGTTTCATTCTTCTTGCAGGCGGTTAACGCTAAAATAACGGCCAGCATCATAAACAGCGTTCTTTTCATGTTGTGAGAGCTTTGTAGGTTAGCTGAATTAACGCATTTCAGTTTTGCGTCCGGGTCTTGAAGTAACCAGTAAGAACAGGAGGTAGACTTAGCTCATCAAAAGAATTTTGTTTATCACGTCAACATGTAAACAAACGATTTTTCAAAAAGTTGCCTGATCGGGGGAACTTTTTTTAAAAACCCGGGTGCACACAAGGGGGCTTGCAAATTTACCCGTGATTGACCGGATAGGGACTGGCGTACAGGCAGGCACCATGTTTTTAGGGAAAAAACAAACCACAAAGGCGAAAAAGGAAGTCACAATGGCGCACAAAGGTATATTCCCGGGAAGGAATTTCCTTCCGCGACTTTGTGTGTCCTTTTGCGCCTTCGTGGTTAAATAATAGATTTATAATTTTTTTTCACCACTATCCCTGTCAAAGGGAGGCCATTTCAATGACAAACCGGTAGCGGACATCGCTTTTCAGCATCCGTTCGTATGCTTCATTGATATTCTGTATTTTGATGATTTCAATTTCAGATACAATGTTGTGCTCTCCGCAGAAATCAAGCATTTCCTGTGTTTCGGCGATGCCGCCGATCAGCGAACCGGCAACTGCTTTCCTGCCCAGGACCATCGGCACCGTGTTCAACACGGGCTCAAGCTCGCCCAGGTAACCAACCAGCACCAGCGTTCCGCTGATATTCAGGGTGGAAACATATGGGTTGACATCATGAACATAAGGAACCGTATCAATGATCAGGTCAAATTTTCCCCTCACCGACTTCATCTGATCCTGGTCTGTTGAAATAACTACCGCATCGGCCCCCAGATCCATGGCATCCTTCGTTTTGTCCGGCGTTCTTGAAAAGAGGGTTACTTCGGCGCCCAGCCCTTTGGCCAGCTTAATGGCCATATGGCCCAATCCGCCTAAACCTACCACAGCGACTTTGCTGCCTTTCCCGGCCTTCCAGTGGCGAAGCGGCGACCAGGTGGTGATGCCGGCGCATAGCAGTGGGGCGGTGGCTGCAAGATCAAGGTTTGAAGGCACTTTCAACACGAAGTGTTCATCTACCACGATCGTTTCGGAATATCCCCCGAACGTTTGCGTTCCCAGATATTTTTCCTTGCCGTTGTATGTCCCTGTAGCGCCGTTTAAACAGTATTGTTCAAGGTCCTGTTTGCAGCTGTCACATTCGCGGCACGAATCAACAAGGCAACCTACAGCGGCAAAATCGCCAACTTTCAGTCTGGTGACTTCGCTTCCCGTTTTGGTGACTTTCCCGACAATTTCATGCCCGGGGACCGCAGGATAGATGGTTCCTCCCCAGTCATTCCTGGCCGTGTGCAGGTCGGAATGACAAACCCCGCAATAGAGAATTTCGATTTCAATATCTTTTGCCGTGACTTCCCGGCGCGTGATGTTCAACTGTTTCAGAGGCGCATCAGCTGCCTCAGTTCCATAAGCTTTTATGTTTTTTGCTTCCATTATATTTTCGTTGTTTGTTTACCCTTGTATAACTTCATTTAACCATTTTATTGCATAAAAGGCAACTTTCGTGTCACCTCACCCTGCCGGGTGTTCTTAATTATCTTTGTTTTATATCGTAGGCCATCAGTGCATTGTTGTGCCTGAGGTAGAGCACGCCGTTGCGGATCACCGGGTGAGCCCAGAAGGGGCCGGAGGCACCCTGGGTGACCTGGAAACTGCTTACCAGGTCGAATTTTTCGGGGGTGGCTTTCACAAGGCCGACATTTCCCTTCTTTTCATCGTATAAATAGAGCATCCCTTCCGCTGAGATGATAGCTCCTTTGCAGTTCCAGTGTTCTTCCCACCTCTTTTTACCGGTTTCCCATTCGATGCAGCACCAATTCCCGGTACTATTGTTAAGCCAGTTTGAGCCGTAAATAAACCCGTTTACAAGGACAGCGCCCCCATGGTGAACATCGAGCACGGTGTCGGTCCAGGCCACAGCTGCACTTTTGCCGTCGCCGGCAATCTTTATCATCATGCCTCCTGTGTTATAACCGCCAGTAGCATAAACCATCCCGTCATGGTAGAGGGGCGTAACGCATTTTATCAGGTCCCAGGACGGGTTGTAGGATGGAGGACGGATGTGATCCACCTTCCAGAGGATGTCGCCATTTGCGGCATCCACCGCGTAAACATGGCCGAGCGAAACATTGACAATGCATTTTTTCCCGGCATACTCAATGAGGATGGGTGAAACATAGCCGGGTTTGTCGTTGAGGCTGGCCGATTTCCAGAGGAGATTTCCGGTAGTTTTATCCAGGGCAATCGTCATTGTTTCGGGTCCGCCGGGAGAGAAATAGAGCTTATTCCCATCGAGCAGGAGCGATTCGGCGATGCCCCATTTGCCATAGGTGCCTTTATTAAGCTCGCTGGCTTTGTATGACCAAACTGCTTTCCCTGTCGTTCCATCGATGCATGCCAGGTCTCCGTAACCGCTGGAGGTATACACGAAGTTGCCTTCCACCGTGGGCGTGGCCCTGCTGTCGGGGAACGATTCATTCCAGGCCCGGCCAATAACCGTTTGCCAAAGCATTCTGCCATCAAGACCCAGGGCATAGAGCACATCAACCGAGTCTTTGGTGCCCGTCGTGTAAATCGTGCTTTTTCCGAATGAAACAGACGCGTAGCCATTGCTTAGTTCCGTATTGCTCCAGAGGAGCGCTGGCCCGGTGGCGGGCCACGATTTTAACAGCCCGGTTTCGGCTGATACACCGGTGCGGTTTGCTTCGCGCCATTCACTGGTCGCCTGTGCCTGAACGAATATGGGAAGAGATACAAGCATGAGGAGCGGCATCATCAGGTTTTTCATATGGTCAAGGTTGAAGATAAGAACTGGTAAAATTAAGGATATTCGGCGACAACTAACAAGCCATTTCCCCGGCATTCTTCTTGGCAGATAACAGATTGTAGGCCCCTTTAACCACCACTTTGCTTGTTTTGAGATCAAATCCATCCGGCAGCGCGACTTCCGTAAACCCCCCGTCTTCGATTCCCTTTTGAACCCGGACCATGCGATATTCGGTAAAGGACTTGCTGCTTTCCATCTTGTTACGGCTATAGACAAAGATATAGTCCTTGTCGTCAAAACTTACCACGGCCTCAGATGGTACGGCTGCCATCGGTTTGCTGCCCGATTCGATCATGGCGTTCACATACATCCCGGGAATGACATTTTTACAGGTTCCTGAAACCGACGCGTAGATCTTATAGGTTTTATCTGAATTTATCGACTTCCCGGT
The DNA here is from genome assembly GCA_903913885.1 of uncultured Bacteroidales bacterium. Classification (GTDB taxonomy): domain Bacteria; phylum Bacteroidota; class Bacteroidia; order Bacteroidales; family FEN-979; genus CAIVAT01. Next base: position 312,740 of record CAIWMX010000125.1, read on the forward strand.
TTGGTATATGACCGCTTCATGCTGTTCTGTCTCATTATTGATAAAAAACCTGATTTTCTGCCCCACCGAAACCTTATCGGCATCCTTCTCGAACAGCATAAGTTCCAGCAAGGGCCTGTCCCCGTTCACAATCTCAAACATAATATCCGAAGGCGCCACATATTTGCCAATGTTGACATTGACTGTTTTAACATACCCGGTTATCGGGGAAACGACGGATACCGACCGGGAAATATTGTTTTCATTCAAATCTGCCGGGTTTATTCCAATCAACGCGAGTTTTTGTTCCAGCGCCTTGACCTGTGCTTTCAGATTCTTAAAATCGGCCGTCACCTGCTGAAGGTTTTTCTGCGAATAAACATCTTCCTTGTAGAGTTCGTTATGCCGTTTGTATTCTGCTTCAGCATATTCAAGCTTGTTTTTTGCTTCCAGGTAATTTTGTTGAACATCGATGAACTCCTGGTTTTCGATGATGGCCAGCGATTGTCCCCGGGCCACGGCACTTCCGGGAATCAGGGAGGTGCTCTTTACAAAACCGCCCATGGGCATGCATACGGTTGCCAGATCCTGGGGGGCTACTGCAACGGTGCCATTCACTTTCAGGATCCCGCTGAGCGAATGCATCCCGACCAGGTCGGTCTGAATGCCCGCAAGCTTTACCTGGTCGTCGCGCAGTTCAACGATGTCGTCGGGGATTACCTCGGCGGCTTTCTTTTCTTTGCCATCCTTCGTGCTGGTATTGCAGGAGGTGACGCTTATGAAGAGGATAAAAATGATTCCGGCTGATTTAACAATTCGCTTTGTCATATGCTGAAAAGTTTAAAATATTTTTCCTGTCATCGATTCAATAGATACTATTGTTTGGTTGTAATAATTCAGTGTTTCAAGATAGCTTTGCTTTATGCTCAACGCACGGTTCAGATTCAGGATATAGTCAAGGTAGTCCATCGCGCCCGCTTTATAACTTTTGGTGGCCTGGTCAATAATCATGTCTGCTTCCGGAATTGCCTGTTTTTCGTAATATTCAATGCTGTTGTTGTATTTGGCAAATTCCCCCATTAACACGCGATAATTGCCTGTCATGGTTTTGAAGTAATAATCCGCATCGGTCCGTGCCGCTTGTTCTCTTATCCCTGCCGCTTTAGCCTTTGATGCATACGGTCCGAACCATAGCGGAAGGGTGATGCCTGCCTGGACACTTGTAAACCGGTCGCTTTTCCCGAAAGCACGTGAAATACCGTTTACCTCCTGCACTCCCAGCATGGTTTGACTGAAATACCCAATGCTGATATCAGGCAGCATCCTGCTTCGTTCCACTTGTTTCTCGAGCCTGGCCAGTTCTATTTGCTGTCTGGCACAGGCCACAGATGGATTCGATGCCAGTATGGAACTGTCGGGTTCAGGCAGGAAAATAGTGCGGGCCAGTACCGTATCGGCCGGTAGGTATGCGATCCGGGAATTCAGCAGGATCTGCAGCTTTTGAGAAGAAATTTCGATGTCGGCGATAATCTGGCGTACCTGGTTTTTAACCTCAAGGCATTGCGATTGTGCAGAAATCATTTCAAGGCGGTTGGTTTCCCCGGAATTGGCCCTGAGTTTGGCAGCCCGGAAGAAGCCCGAATACAAGCTGTCCTGGAATATGAACAACCTTTTTTTAGAGATCAGGTACACCAGTTGAAAGTAAACCTCCCTGACCTGCGACGCTATCGCGACCTGCGAAGATTTAAATTTCCATTCACTGCTTTTTATATTGGCCAGGGCGACCCGGTTCTGGTTCATATAGACTGTCGGGAACGCCATGGTTTGGGAGATGCTGAAACTGTTATCGCCGGAATAGGAGTTAATTTGTCCATATTCTCCGTTAACCGCCGTTTTGGGAATATCCCAGGAGGCGCCTTTCATTGCCTTGTCTGATTCAACGGCATATCGGGCGGAACGCAACGCCAGGTTGCTGTCGATGGCCATTTGTATCGCCTGTTTCAATTCTATTCTCTTCCCATCCCGGGCCTCCGTATTGATGGAAATTGTCAAACCCGTGATCAGCATTATCATGGTGGGAATCCGCCTGGCCATGTTTCTCTTACCTCGTTTTCGCAGGGAAATGGTAGAAGCGAGGGCATAAAAGACAGGTAAAATGATCAGCGTGAGGATCGTCGCCGAAATTAATCCTCCGATAATCACCGTGGCCAAAGGTTTCTGAACTTCAGCACCGGCGGATGTTGAAATAACCATGGGTAAAAACCCGAGTGCCGCAGCAGCTGCTGTTACGATGACTGGACGCAGGCGCGTGCGCAATCCTTTCAATACCCGTTCGGTGATATCTGCAACGCCTTCTTTTTCAAGACGGTTAAACTCAGTGATCAATACGATGCCATTCAACACTGCCACCCCGAACAACGCAATAAACCCTACCCCGGCCGAAATGGAAAAGCTCATTCCCCGCAGCCACAGGGCCAGCACGCCCCCAATGGCTGCCATGGGAACCGCTGAAAAAATAAGCAATGATTGTTTTACAGAATGAAAGGTAAAATAGAGCAGTACAAAAATCAGCAATAGGGCCATCGGTACGGCAAGGGAGAGCCTTTTCCTGGCTGCTTCGAGATTTTGAAACTGACCGCCATAGCTTATGGAATAACCCACCGGGAGTTGTATCTTTTGTTCGGTTTGCCGCGTAACTTCGTTAATGACGCCCTGGATATCGCGATTCCTGACATTAAACCCGATGGTTATCCGCCTCCGGGTGTTTTCGCGTGAAACCTGTGCAGGCCCTGATTTTATTTCAATCCTGGCCAGTTGCTCAAATGGTATTTGTCCGCCATCGGGCAATGCCACCGAAAGGTTTTTTACATCGCCAAGGTTTTGACGGTAATCCTTATCAAGACGAACAACGAGTCCAAACCGCTTCTCCTCTTCAAATACCACCCCAGCCTGGCTTCCTGCAAAAGCAGTCCGCAAAACCCTATTTACCTCTTTTACAGAAAGGCCATACTGGGCAAGTCTGTCGCGGTTATATTCAACCTGGACCTGGGCCAGCCCGGTCACTTTTTCGACATTGATATCTTTAACCCCCTCGATTTGTTGAATGATTTTTTCAAGTTCAGCTGCTTTCCCGGTCAATATATCCAGGTTGTCGCCGAAGATCTTTATGGCAATATCCTGTTTTGAGCCTGTCATCAGTTCGTTAAACCGCATCTGGATCGGCTGCTGGAACTCGAATTTAACGCCCGCCAGAGGGATCAGCGCTTCTTCCATTTTGGCCACCAGCTCTTCGCGCGAGGTTGCTGATGTCCATTCGCTTTTGGGTTTGAGGGTGATAATATAGTCGCCGGTCTCCATGGGCGTAGGGTCGGTGGGTATTTCACCGGCGCCCATCTTACAAACGGTATGTTTTATTTCGGGAAAGTTGTCAAGCAGGATCTTGTTCGCTTTTTTGACCATATCAACGGTGTTTGAAAGTGAACCGCCCTGCAGGGTCATCACCCCGGCTGCAAGGTCTCCTTCTTCAAGTTGGGGGATGAACTCGCCACCTAACCGGGTAAAGAGGAAAAGGCTGAAAAGAAAAAGGACCAGCGCTGAAAAAGCAACAATTACTTTATGTTTCAGCGCAACCCGTATTACCGGATCAAAGGTTGTATTGAGGTAGTCCATCAACCTGTCGGAGAAATTGGGACTCTGCCGTCTGTCCTTACTGAGAAACAGGGCCGAAGCCACCGGAACATAGGTCAGTGAAAGAATGGCGGCTCCCAGCAACGCAAAGGCCACTACCTGGGCCATCGGGCGGAACATTTTCCCCTCGATTCCCACCAGTGCCATGATGGGCAGGTAAACAACAAGTATGATAACCTGTCCGAATGTGGCGGAACTCATCATCCGTTTTGCTGATTCAAAAACATTTTCGTCCATCTGCTCCTGCGAAAGTCTCCCGAATCCCTGCTGATGGTGATTTCCCGCATAGATCCGGTAAACCACACCTTCAACTATGATCACGGCCCCGTCGACGATCAGGCCAAAATCGATCGCTCCAAGGCTCATCAGGTTCCCCGAAACGCCAAAAAGATACATCAGTGTAACGGCGAACAGCATGGAAAGCGGGATTACAGAAGCCACAATGAGACCCGCCCGGAGATTACCCAGCAAAAGAACAAGGATAAAGATCACGATCAGGGCGCCCTCAATGAGGTTCCGGGTAACCGTGTCTATTGCGCGCCCGACCAGTTCGGAACGGTTCAGGAAGGGTTCTATCGTCACCCCTTTGGGCAGGGATTTTTGAATTGACCTGATCCGTGTTTCAACATTGCCGATCACTTCGCGGGCATTGGCCCCTTTCAGCATCATCACAACCCCGCCAACGGCTTCGGACGTATCAACAACAAACGCTCCGTACCTGGTCGAACTCCCGTATTGGACAGCAGCGATATTCCGGATCAGGATCGGGACGCCTGAAGGACTTATTTTTACAACGATCTTTTCAATGTCCTCAATGGACTTTACCAGTCCGATTCCGCGAATGAAATAGGCCGTTGGTTTCTTGTCAATATAGGCGCTTCCCGTATTTTCATTGTTATTTTCAAGGGCTTCAAATATATCGGTCAAGGTAAGGTTCAGCCCTTTAAGCCTTTCAGGGTTCACTGCTATTTCATATTGTTTGACAAACCCGCCATAACTGTTGATATCAGCCACACCCGCCGTTCCAAGCATTTCGCGGCGCACAATCCAATCCTGGATGGTACGCAGATCCATTGCTGTGTACCTGCTTTCCAATCCTTTTCCGACTGCAAGCCTGTACTGGTAGATTTCACCCAGCCCGGTTGAGACCGGGGCGAGTTCTATTTGAGCCAACCCCGGGGGGATGACATCCTCAGCCTCTTTCAGCCGTTCGTTCAGTTGCTGCCGCGCCCAGTAGATGTTTACGTTGTCCTTAAAAACCACGGTGACAACCGACAACCCCAACCTGGAGATAGACCTGAGTTCTGTGATGTCGGGGATGTTGGCAATGGCAACTTCAATCGGCGCGGTGATAAAACTCTCTACTTCCTGGACTGCCAGGGAGGGGGCAAGGGATATTATCTGCACCTGGTTGTTGGTAATATCCGGTATTGCATCAACGGGCAGTTGCGTTAAGGAATAGATTCCCAAACCCGTTATTGCCAATATCAGCAACCCTACAATAAATTTATTTTTTATTGAAAACTGAATGATACGTTCTACCATATTCCTTTTATTACTGTTGTTTTGGAATAAAGTGCTGAATACAACAACACCCTTTCCCCTTAACGGAAGATAATAAGGCACAACCCGGAATGACCTGATCACGGCTGTGAATTCACAGCCGCATGGTCAAGCATATTAAGTTGTGGAAAGAAATCAGGCTTTTGGAGGAACCAGAAAATCGGAAAGGACAATGCTTTGAAAATCAAGGGAATTTTCGCTGTAATTGAATCCAACCGCCGGAGTGGAAGTAATTTCAGGAGGGGCGGACGGGCAAAAGTTTGCCTGGCAGCATTGACAGGTGCAAAAAGGGGAACAGTGGTCCGCGTCGTTTTGAGGATGACCGGCTGAGTGCCTCGACATTTCCATTTTCCGGCATGTATCTTTCCCGGGAGCATCTACGCAAGGGATGCAACAGAGCAGGATAAGATAAAAAGAGAGAAAAACGGCCAGTGCTTTCATCGTCATAGCATCCACAAAGGTATAAAAAGAAAACAATCGCGCAGTATAGTTATTCAAACCCTATGTTCTTCGCAGTAAAAGCAGCACTGAGCCGCTGCATTGCTTCACTTTTTACAGTGTCCGCCGTACCGATCTTACACCAGAAACGCACGGTCAGCGAGCATGTTCCCTGGGTGACTCTGTTGTATAGTATGACGGGTTTTTTTTGTGAAATGACATTCGGGATCTTTATAATGGTGCCGTTAATCACCTCATTGATCACATTCGAATCCAGCTCCTCTCCCGTGAGGGAGAACCAGATGAAAACTCTTTTTTGATCGTTGCTGTAAGTCCAGTTAACAATATTTTGCGACAGGATTGGCCCGTTCGGGATGATCACCTCGGCACCATCGGAAGTGCTCAGGGTAACCGCCCTCAATCCGATTTCTTTCACTTTTCCAGACTGCCCGTTTACCTCAATTTCGTCGCCAATCTTCAGCGATCCGTCGAAAATAAGGATTATACCTGACACAAAGTTGTTTACCATATGCTGCAACCCCATACCGATACCCACGCCCAAGGCTCCTAAAATGATCGTGAGCTTGTCCAGTGGCAATCCCGAAGCCGCGATGGCCAGCAGGTACCCGCTAATCAGGATCAGCAACTTTGTGATCAGCAACCGGGAGTGTTTTGCTTTGGATTCTGATAACGTATCCTCCTTTTCGATGCCGGTTTCTCCGAATAAAAATCCTACCAGCCGTTGAAGTATATGAGCGAACCAGATAACTACGAAAAACAACAATACGTTGATCAGTTTATAGGAAATACTGCCAATAGCTCTTGTGGTGGTAAGGAAATCAACGACACTGTTACTGATATTGTAGAAAATATTCAAATTGGAGGTAATCATGATAAGCCACAGGATCACGGCCACGATCATCAACGGCAATTTGATTTTTTTAATCACAACGTCACCGTCAAAAGGCCGGTCAATTCCCTTGTTCATCCGGCTGCTTTGCATTTGCAGCAGGACAAACTCAATAAAAGTATCGATAAAAACAGGCAATACGACTGCCTGCGTGAGAGCAAAAATACCGGCAATGCCGAAAATACCCGAAAGCGAGAATCGTCCGAATAAATTGCTGAGAATACCCATCCCCGACAATATGATCGCTATAACTGCGGCCCATTTTATCCATTTGTAATAAGGCATTTGTTTATCAAGGTTTCGTTTGAAACTGATAATGAATACGATGGTGACTACCTGCAGGGCCAGGAGCCAGATTCTTTCCACCAATGCTGGTATTATTAAAAGGTAGGTAAGGAACCCGGCAATGAACAATATCACCAAAGCCAGCCAGTTAAACCAGAAGAGGCGGTCTCTTAATTTGAAAAACACGACGGTTGATGCCACGAGCAACAGCGAATATTCAACGGCAATATACGATGCAGGGGCATACGCGTCGAAAAAAGGCATCAGGCACAAAAACAATACCAGGAGAGATAAGAAGGGATTGCTGCCAAGATATTTTATCTGCAAAAAGCTGTAGGTCTCTTTTTTTGATCTTATGATTTTCAGCGTTTTTCGCTTATAAAACAGCCATATAAAAAGAAGTATCCCGAGAACAAGGACCACGGCTCTCTCACTTGACGTTTGATTAAAATAATAACCAATTGCTTTTTGCTCGCTGCTTAACAAACTCTGAGGCTTCTGCGAAGGGTCTTCCTTCAAAGGTTTTTGCCATATGCAATTCACTTCGGGTCCGAAAAGCTTTGGAACGGTCCTGTCTAACCTCCTGTCCATGATACTGACTATGGATGAGAGGTTCATGGCATTGTCTGAAGCCTGGACTTTGAGGGCGTTCAGGCTGTCGATACCGGATCGTGTGATCGAATCGGTTTTGGTCCATTTCCTTTCCAAACGGACCAGCCTGCGATCGAACGTATTCCGGAGATTGCTGTCGGCGAACATCCTGCTAAAAACAGAGTCGGACAACACGGTTTTCAACCGGAGTTTTGAATGATATACCCTGTTGTACATCACGGTAAGACTGGCTTTGATCCGGCTGTTTTCCTTATTGAGATTCGCCGTGAAGTTTTGATACAGGAACAGGTTCTTGATATTGATGACTGAACTCCGGCCTTTCACATTCTGACGGATCAGGGCTATATCCTCCGTCAATACATCAAGCCTGCGTGCCGCGTCCACTACTTCAAAACTCAGGTTGGCGCTGTCGCGGATGGCATTCAGGTTGTCATTCACCCGTTCGATGCTCATCACGTAATCGCTCAACGTAAGCGTATCCTTCGCCAGGAACATTTTGTTATGGGCAGGCTGCTTGTTTGCTCCGGCATCTGCCTTGCCGGTTAAATGATCCGTTGGTACGGCATTAACCGGTTTTTGATTTCCAGGCATTAATGGTTTAGCCTGCTTCGACTGGGAATAAATGGCAGAGCCAAGGAAGATAAGGCTGAAGAAAATAACGAGCTGCTTCATGTGATATTTTTTTCCGGGGTACAAAAGTACTTTTTCTCCCAATTAGTTTTCCTGGTAATTTCACAAGGGAAAAACTATGCAATCTCACACTGAAAGCCCAGTTCCTGGAAATAATCGCGGAATGCAATTACCTGGGAATGCTCATATTGTACAACATGGTCCAGGCCATATTCCATGCCATGTTCATCATATTTTTCCCTTCCCAGGCTATGATATGGCTCCAGGCAAATCCGGTTCAGTTTTATGACATTCATTGTTTCTGCAATGTTTTTAACATTTTGAGCAGTATCGGTTATACCCGGAATCAATGGGAAGCGAATGATAATGTCTGCATTTTCAGACGCAATGAACTTCAGGTTCCCGATAATCGGGTCTACTGGCTGGCCGGTATGGCAGAGGTGTTGCCCGGGATCAATAATTTTCAGGTCGTACAGAAAGAGATTGGTAAATGGCAGTATATTATGCAGCGTTTTCCTGTCGGACCAGCCGCAGGTTTCGACTGTTGTGTGGATATCCAGTTTTTTACATCCTTGGAGGACTTCCAGCAGAAATGCCCCCTGCATCAGGGGTTCTCCTCCCGAAAAAGTGACTCCTCCGCCAGAGTTTCGGTAGAATGGAATATCCCGTGCAATTATTTTAATCAATTCATCAGAGCTAATCTCCCTTCCTGAAACCGAAACCGCATCGTAATTGCAGGCATCGATGCAGTTTTTACCGGAGCAGGCATTGCATTCGTCAAATATGCGGCGAACTTCGCCATTCCCGGCCGACACCGACCCGGTCGGACAATGTTCCACGCATGCCATGCAGGTTTTGCAACGAAAGGAGATGTATCTTAACTGGGCGCCTGCCGACTGTGACTCGGGGTTGCAGCACCATGCACACCTGAGCGGGCAGCCTTTAAGGAAAACCAGCGTCCTGATCCCCGGGCCATCATGCACCGCATAATTCTGGATATTCAGGATCGTGCCGTCCATTCGTTAGAGGCTGTGTTCGGTTCGCCAGATAACCTGGTCCTGCAGCGATTTGCTCATCTCAACCCAATAGGCCGAAAAACCGGCAACCCTCACCACCAGGTCGCGATAGTTCTCGGGATGCACCTGGGCATCCAGGAGCATCCTGGAGTCAACCACGTTGAACTGCACATGAAATCCGGGTTTTTCGAAATAGGTTTTGATGAGTGCCAGCATATTCTTTGAACCGCTCACCCCTTTTAAGGCGGAGGGATGAAATTTCAGGTTGAGCAGTCCTCCCCTGATTCGCGTGTGATCAACTTTCATTGAAGAGCGGATAACGGCCGTCGGACCGCATACATCGGTGCCGGGGAATGGCGAGGTTACACCGTCGGCAAGAGGTTCGCCCTTCAATCGTCCGTCGGGAAAAGCATTACATACTTTTCCGAAAGGTACGGGGGTCGATATAGCCAGCATCGACGGATCATAGGGTTTGCCGAGGTAATTGTTCTGGCCCGAAACCCAGTCGCAATATTCATCAAAAAGGTCAAGGAATATGTCATCCACATAATCGTCGTCATTCCCCCAGTGCGGAACCGCCAGTGCTTTTTTCCTCAGCCCCTCGTGTCCCTGCCAGTTTTCCCTGACTGCCTTAAACAGCTCGTCAATCGAACAAACCTTATCATCAAAACATAATTTCCTAATGACCGCAAGGCTGTTGGCAACATTCACCATGCCCGACGACAACGTGGTGATTGACTGGTTGAGCAATGCCCCGCCGTCATCCATGCATTTCCCACGCTCAAGGCAATTGTTGACAAAAACAGAGCAAAACACAAGGGGAACGGTATTCCTGTGAGCGATCATTACATAATTCCAGTATTGTTGCCAGTTTCTTACGGCAGCCTGCATGATTTCAAGGTAATAGCTGCGGACTTCATCAAAAGTGCCTGGTTTTCGGGGTTTCGCCATCCTTATTCCCGTTACCGGATCAACCCCTTCATTCAGCACAAGATCGATTATTTTCCCATGGTTCACAAAACCTGCCTGGACAATTCCATAGGCCATGCCCTGCAGGGTCGGTTCGGTACACCCCCCAATGGCACTGTGCTTCCGTATCGTTGCGAGCGGCAGCCCGCTGGTTTTCAACTCATGCTGCACATAAGTCGGCTGGTTAAAAAATGCCGGGTAACCTACTCCGGTTTTTACACATTCGGAGGCTTTCAGCAGGAACTCACTGTCAAGTTTTTCATCCCACCACACCGAGAGTGTCGGTTGGGTCATCTGCATGTTGATCTGCGCCTGCAGGATGGCCATGGAGACTTCATTATCGGCCCTTTCGCCTTTTTCATCCACTCCGCCAAGGATGAGGTTCTGGTATAGGTTCCCATGGCCGAGCCCCTGCCAGCTCATGCTTGCAATGTATTCAATCTGCGTCATTTTCACGAATAACTCCTCGAAAAGTGAAATTGCCTCAGATCGGGTTAGATTCGGATCGTTTTTATAATAAGGGTAAAGCAACTGGTCAAGTTTTCCGGGAGAATAACCCAGGTGGGAGCCCTCCAAATGGCCCAGCAAATAGGTGAACCAAAATGACTGTACTGCTTCCCTGAAATTTCGAGGAGGTTCCATCGGAACCCTGCTGCAAATTTCGGCCATCCGCATAAGTTCGGCCTTTCTCGCAGGATCGCTCTCCGATTCAGCCAGGTGCTCCGCCTCCGCCGCGTAGTTTTCGGCAAAAACAATGGCGCCTTTTAATACGGTAATGGCAGCCTTCCAGAAATTTATTTTGGCACCTTCCGTAATATCTTCAGGCTGAAAGGCGCGTATCTTCTCTTCCGTTTCACGAATAACCTGGTTAAATCCACTGGCCAGTGCTGTTTCAAAATCCAGGATCAGCCGGCCTTCGGGACAAGGTTCATGGGGGGCTGTATACAGGCCTATCTTCCATCCATCCTCAATGAAGGAGGCATTTCTGAAGTGATTTTTCCATAGCAGGTTACCCTGCGCCATGAAACATTTGTCTTCCCAGTACGTGCATATTTCCTTAAACTGCTCATACTCATCTTTCGAAATCAGAAATTTACCCGAAATCAACCTTAATCCGTTCTGCTCTGCTTCCAGCAGGGCTTTCCGTATCCCTCCCCCTTTTCCCTGCTCCATATGCTGCGACTGTGCATCCTGTTCCTCCTTGCGCATTTCCCTCAGGAAGGGTTCTGCTGCATAGTTTGCATACGGGATTGCACCCCGGATGAACCGGGTTTTGTTGCCTGCAAGGGTGTCATGGTCATGAATTACCGGGGTCAACCGTGAAAGCGCATACGCATGATCGGCGGCGCGGCGTTCAAGCACTTCCGTGCCGTCGGTGACCCGGTGCGACTCGGTAAGGTATTTTATGTACTCTATGTCCACCATCAGGGGTGAATCGAGGTAGCGACCCTTAAAAAAAGAGGTCCTGCTGTTCGATGGAGCGCCAAGTATTTCACGGCCCTCCATAGGTTCATGATGTACGTTCATATATGACTGTTTATGCCAAATTACAACTCGTGAGTTCGTCCATTCCCCTGTTTCCTTTTATACAAATATACTATTTTCCTCTGTATGAAAAATCAGGACCTCGAAATACATCGTGATGATTTCATCAGGAAAGTTATATTGATTTTTCCTTAACTTTACTTCAGCTTTTTGGTAACAGATTTTTTCAGCGAAGAATGCATACCATGCACGGAATCCTTAAACTTACCGGAATATCATGCCTCCTTCTGCTGTGTGTACAATTCATCCGTGCACAGGTGCCACCTCCCGACATGGTACTGGTTCATGGCGGAAAGTTTAAAATGGGTTCGGTTCACGGGGGGTCGGATGAGATGCCGGTTCACCCGGTGGTGCTGGATGATTTCTACATTGGCAGATTTGAGGTCATGCAGTTCCAGTGGCGCCTGATCATGGACAAGGATACCAACAAGTTTTATTTTGAAGGATGCGACAGTTGTCCGGCTGAGCGGGTAAGCTGGAACAATGTGCAGGAGTATATCATAAAACTGAATGAGAAAACTGGGATGAATTACAGGCTCCCCACGGAAGCGGAATGGGAGTTTGCGGCAAGGGGAGGTCTGCTTTCAAAGGGGTTTAAGTACAGCGGAAGCAACACAGATACCGCTGTGGGCTGGAAAGTGGGGAATTCCGGTTCGGGAACTCATCCTGCAGGTTGCAAAAAGCCGAATGAACTTGGGATTTACGATATGACAGGCAACGTTTCAGAGTGGTGCGCCGACTGGTACGTTGCGTCGTGGTACCAGGTTTCGCCAGTACTGAACCCCGTAGGCCCCTTCGAAGGCGTTTTCCGGGTCATGCGGGGAGGAAGCTGGTTTTACGATCACTCCGGCCTTACTGTGACCGACCGGGAAAGCGCTAATCCCACATACCGTTATGGCTATGTGGGATTCCGCTTGTGCCGGTCGGCGGTAATCAGAGAGCAAGAACCGCGGAAGCCTCCTACCCGAGCAAATGATTCGACGGAAAAAATAAAAACTTATTTAAAAAAATTGGGCTTGTAGTTTCTATTATCTCACCTCATGACTTAACCTAGTTCCTGAATTTTGTCGGGGCAGCATCCAGTTTTCCTTTCATATAAAAGGAGGCATGCTCTTCATTTTTCATGAACGGAATTTCCTTCCCGTCTTTTTTCTTGAACAAAAACACCGTTTCATCAAGAACGCCCTGCTCGTATTTATATACCTGTGTAATGCGGATATGATCGTACGGGGCGAATTTGCTTATCCCTTCCACTTTAAATTCGATGGTCTGGTTCCTGAACTCCTTGTCGGTAAATCCGAATCCTTTTCCCAGTGAAGAAGTAAGGTCGCATATCACCGAATCATTCCGGGAGCTGTATTGCAGTTGAAAATACATCGTCTGGTCGCGCTGTCCCGCTTTCCCATTGTAGTCAGGGTGCATCCGGTGAAGGGTTTTAACTGACTTCCACAGGTTGTCATACCGTTTTTGCATCACGCTGAACTGGTAGTCATAATCGGCGGCTCGTTCCCATTTGTCATTTACCATGCGGTAAGCGATGCTGGCGCCGTTCCAGATGATGGTGTAGGTGTCGTCGACCACCACATCGGTGGATAAGGGAATAATTACCTGGCCTGAAGCCGGAACGTGTGCAAGCCATAATAAGAGCGATGCTGAAATGATGAATAGTGTCTTTTTCATTTTACCTGGTTTTTTGTTAATATTTGTCTTTATTACCGGAAATTCCCGGGGAATAAAAGCCGGGAACGGGTCCGTTGTTTACGCCGGCAAAATACCGGACAATCGAAAAGGCGCGAAAGAATAAAAGTGTTGAATTGTTGAAATGGATGGTTGAACCGGAATGCCTGGCGTCCATCCCGGCTTCGGCATAATTGCAGAAAAACGTCACTGGATCCTGCTGTTTGCGTGCTTTTTTATCATGGAACCATCACCCATCTTGATATATTTGCAGAATATTCAATGCAAATCGCGATGAAAACGACCAGAACTTTGGCGGCCATGGCATGGGTCCTTGTAATGACCACATTCCCCGCACAGCTCTTTTCACAGGCAAACGATGCCTATTCCAGGGCAGATTCTTTGCTGAAAATGATGACGTTACCCGAGAAGATCGGACAACTCAACCAATACAACGACGACTGGAACGCCACCGGGCCGGTAACGGTCGACCCGGGTAAAGCGGAACAGGTTAAAAACGGCGAAGTGGGTTCGCTATTGAATTGCGTAACGGTTCAGCGAACCCGGAAATGGCAATCGGTTGCCATGCAGTCGCGGTTGAAAATCCCGCTGCTTTTCGGCCAGGATGTCATCCATGGATACAAAACCACCTTCCCTATCCCCTTGGGAGAATCGTGCAGCTGGGATCCGGACGCCATTGAGCGGTCGGAGCGGGTGGCCGCTGATGAAGCCAGCGCTGCCGGTATCCACTGGACCTTTGCCCCCATGGTCGACATTGCCCGTGATCCCCGGTGGGGAAGGGTGATGGAAGGGTCGGGTGAAGATCCTTACCTCGGATCGCTCATCGCTGCCGCACGGGTGAGGGGGCTACAGGGCAAAAAATTGGGTGGAACCAATTCGCTCATGGCGTGCGCCAAACACTTTGCGGCTTATGGCGCGGCCATTGGCGGGAGGGATTACAATTCAGTGGATATGAGCGACCGGCTGCTGAGAGAAATATACCTGCCACCGTTCAAAGCAGCGGTGGATGCAGGCGTTGCCACGCTGATGACCTCCTTTAACGACATCAATGGGGTTCCTTCAACGGGAAACAGGGAACTGCTCACCCAAATCCTCCGCAAGGAGTGGGGCTTCACCGGGTTCGTGGTAAGCGACTGGGGTTCCGTGGGCGAGATGATCAATCATGGAAATGTCAGCAACGATTATGAAGCAGCGCTCAGCGCCATCAACGCGGGGTGCGACATGGATATGGAAAGCCGCTGTTACCGGAACAACCTCGAAAAGCTTGTCAAGGAAGGGAAGGTTGATATTTTCGCCATTGACGAAGCGGTGAGGAGGATCCTGGAGAAGAAGTTCGAACTGGGATTGTTTGACGATCCTTACCGTTTTTGCAACGAAGAACGGGAACGCAAAGCGCTGAGCAACCCGGAACACCCTGCAATGGCGCGGGAAATGGCCCGCAAAAGCATTGTGTTGCTGAAAAACGAAAATCATCTTTTGCCGCTCTCCCCCACCCTGAAAAACATCGCTGTGATTGGCCCGATGGTAAAGGCGGTGAATCAAAACAAGGGGTTTTGGGATGTCAATGTGCCCGGTGTGGATTCGAATTTCGTTGTGACCTGGTGGCAGGGTATTTCAGCCAGGGTTAGCCGGGAAACGACGCTGCACTATGCCCACGGATGCGATTTTGAAGGAACAAGCCGTGCCGGGTTCGAAGAAGTCGTGGCCATCGCAAAACAGGCCGATGTGGTTCTTTTTACCATGGGCGAACGCAGGGATATGTCGGGCGAAGCCCGGAGCAGGAGCGACATCGGGATTCCCGGTGTTCAGGAAGAACTGCTGGAGCTTTTGCTTAAAACAGGAAAACCCGTGGTGGTGCTGATCAGTGCCGGCCGGCCGCTGGTTTTTAAATATACCGCTGAGCATGCCCCGGCAATTCTTTACACCTGGTGGCTGGGAAGCGAAGCGGGGAATGCCATTGCCGACGTGCTTTTCGGCGACTACAACCCATCCGCGAAGTTCACCATGACCTTCCCGCGCAGCGTGGGACAAATCCCCATCAACTACAGCCATTTCAACACCGGGCGCCCCGCCCGCAACGACTCCGACCGGGTATACCGTTCGGCCTACACCGATCTTTCGATCTACCCGCAATATGAGTTCGGTTACGGGTTATCTTACACATCATTCGGCTACAGCAACCTGGAGGTAAACAGGAAACAATTCAGGAAGAACGAGGTTATTGATATTCATGTTACCATATCCAATACCGGTGCTTTTGACGGTGAAGAGATCGCGCAGTTGTATGTCAGGGACCTGGTGGGGTCGGTCAGCCGCCCGGTTTCTGAATTAAAGGATTTCGCCAAAGTCTTCCTAAGGAAGGGAGAATCAACGACTGTCACCTTTCATTTGGATGCTGCAAAACTCTCGTTTTATGATCAACACGCGCAGCTCGTGTCAGAACCCGGTTTTTTTGATGTCATGGTTGGTGCATCTTCGAGGGACATCAGGTTGCAGGAGCGGGTAGAGATGGTGAAATAGTTCTAATTTAATAATTTAACCACGAAGGCGAAAAAGGAGGCACAAAGGCGAAAAAGGAGGTTGATTTGCGGTAGTTCGCCTTCGTGATTTCCTTTTTCGCCTTCGTGGTTTTCATTGTTTTGAAAATCATGATGATAGATTATTTGACGGTTGGTGCTTCTACATTTAAAAGTAAAGTAGCCAACGCATCTGGGATAATCCATCATGAAATATCTATATTTTTGCGCTTCCATATTGGACATAAAACGAAAACTAACATAAAACCTACATGAAAAAAATAATCAACTTCGGGGAAGAGGTCGAAGGATATGTGATTCCTGTTTTAAACGAGCGGGAAATCCGCGCAGCTGCAGGCATCCTGTTCCTGGCCACCTACACTTCATTAATGTTCATCCTTTTCAAGGGGAACTTTATCCCGATCAAGTATGTCATAACCATTTTCCTCACCGATTTCCTGGTGCGGGTTTTTATCAATCCCAGGTTCTCGCCTACCCTCATCCTGGCACGGCTGATCGTTCGGAATCAAACGCCTGAATACGTGGGCGCCGCTCAAAAAAAGTTTGCCTGGATCATTGGCGTAGTATTATCGGCTGCCATGTTTTACTTTTTTATCATTGTCAATGCCTACAGCCCGATAACGGGCATTATCTGCCTTATTTGCCTCATTTTCCTCTTCTTTGAATCGGCTTTTGGCATTTGTCTGGGGTGCAAGGTTTATCCCTGGTTTTTTAAGGATAAAGTACAATACTGTCCCGGCGAAGTTTGTGATCCAAAGCAAAAACAGGACATTCAACGCACATCTTCAAGTCAGTTTGTTGTTTTGCTGGCTTTTATCGCATTCGTTTTCCTGTGTGTCTATTTAATGAACGACCGGTTTAGTGAAAAACCGCACGATTTGTTTGGAAAGACAACCTCGGAACAAACCAAATAGCTGCAAGGCGTTTGCATACATGGTTGAATTGAAGTCTGGCGACTATAAGAGGAACAACAAGTCTTCTTTTCTATAGTGGCCAGATAGTTTTGATAGGTGGATTTATTCGTTTGATTGCATCCGCTTGAATTTCTCCGACAACATTTCTCCGCCGTCGGCGAAATTTTCTGCCGGCAATTCATAAAATAAGATAACCATGGCCTCTTTCCGGATCCCAGTGATGCGATGGATTTCATCGGTTATTACTTTTGACATTTCAGCTTTCTTTTCAGCTGACTGAGGTAAAATTGTGATTTGTACGATGGGCATGATATATCCTCCGGGTTTAAATTTTTACTTTTTGGCGGTAAAACAGTGAAAAGAAATATTGTCATTCAGGGTATGCATGAATGCTGGTTTTATGGTTGTTTCATGGCAACAGCTGAATATTGTTCATCCCTGCAATGGCACATGACACTTTCACATTACGGTCAACCTGCATTTATTTTTTCTCCAGTATCCTGTTGTTTTCCGGATTTCGTTTCGAATACTTTACCAGGACAGTATCTCCGAATTTTTTACTATTATCCTCATCCACTTCCGTGTAGGTGCTGTGAAAAACATTCTCAACCTTGAATCTTGCCTTATACAGCCATTCTCCTTCAGTACTTCTATGCTTTAGCGCGTACCATTTTTCAGATACGACACCCGGTATTACCTGCCCGTTTTCTTCCAGGTCTTTTTCTGATAGATGCCCTGTCCAAAAGCCGAATAATGGTCCGATCAGCAAAACCGAACCAAGCGAAAATGTTAATACGATCTCTATGCGTAGTTTAAAAGCACTTAATATTTTAAATAAAAGAAAGGGGATCCCAAAAAATATAATAACAAAGGGGAGCCAGCGTAAAGGACCAGTTTTGGAATACAGGATGATATCAGGCAATCCCAAAAAAATGACTAAAATCAAGCCAACCAGGATCAATACATATCTTATTGCTTTTTTTTTACCGTCAATCGCACCAGGTGTCGGGGCTTTGTTTCTCATGGTTTTTATAAGCATTTACAGTCCAGGGTTTGTTTGTCCTGCCGGTCCAAATTGATCTCCTGGCCGCGGTGGATGTTAATTTCAATTTTGGTATTGTCAATTTTTTTTAAAGATACGCTGTCCAGTGAAAATACCGGGGAGAGCGTTGTCTCGTACTTCTGCAGGAAAAATCCGCATTTTATGTAAACTGTCGGACTGGGCTTAGGCGCTAAAAAGCCACGGGATTCTTCTGTCAGGATCACCTTTTGATCCTCATAAAGAATGCTGTGTGGCAGGAAGGGAGCATAAATCATGGAAATGATTCCCAATCCGAAGAATGGAATTATTAAAATTCCCGCCAGGAATAAGTTCCAGAAAAAGATGATTCCGTAAATGACCTTTTCCATTTTATTTGTTGCGGTCAAACCGAAAACAATGATTGCGGAAATATTAAATGTCCAGAAAGGTATGATCTCCAATGTAAGGTTGCCCGGGTGTTTGTTGAACGACCAAAGAAATACAAGGATCAAAGCCAGGGCTAGTCCAGCCAGGTTAATGATCTTAAAAACTTTTTTGAATAATCCGCCCAATTTCTTCTTAAGAATTGTTGCCGCCAATGAAGCGGGATAAAGCAAAACAATAAGGAAGAATATTATGGCAAAAATGTCCATGTTCATCTTTTCAGTTGATTGCCAATTTATTATGGAATGATAAAATCGATATTCGCGTAAATATTAACATTTTGATCTTCAGGGACAACAAATGAATTGCTGATATTTGAACTCATGTAATCTCCTGACTGGAAAGTTCCATCATGATTCTTATCAACCAATGCATAAACATAGTAATTCCCCGGATGAACGCTCCGTATCTTATAATTTTTTGTATTGGCAGAAAGGAGAACGTACCGGGAAATGTACTTAAGATTATCAGCAATATAGGCAATGCCATTGAACAGCGGATTGGTGGTAAATACCAGGAAAACCTGGTCGGTGCCGGTGACCGGCAGATTACCCGCAATGGAGATATTGGCCGTGATGCTGCCCACGTATGGTTGGGAAGTTGAACTATACGGATCGTTGGCAAAGTTGAAGAAGATACTCTCGTTCATGTTGCGGAATGCATTCGTAAAGTCTTTAGTCATTATCGCCTGTGGATATTTGAAATGAGCGATTGCCCCCGATGCGCTGTTGCTGCTGCCCAGTGTGGCCGTCCAGGTCGAATGCCAGACCAGTGTATCCGATTTGTTGAATTTATTTGTCCAGGTTGTCACCTTCATTTCATCTCCGGTGAATTTAAACTCGGTACAGGCTCTTTTATTCCCTCTTACAAAATCCCTGAAATGGTAATAGCCTTCTGATTCCACAGCCGAATCCAATACCTCGTAGGTAACACAGCAGGTATCATTATGGCAACCCTCGGTGCGCATGGCGATACTTAACTGGTCATTGAATTTTACGATAAAAAAGCTGAAGCTGTTGCTTGTAATCGTGTCCAGTAACGAAAACTGGGAAACCTGGCCTGGCGAAACAGGACGGAAATCCGAGTACCACATGTCAAAGTTTCCGGCTGTGGTGGAAGATGAAACCGGTCCATGCCACAATCCGGGAAGGCGGTTGAAAAAATTAAATCCTATGATTGATTGCTCCTTGTTTTCATTGTTTTTTTGCTTGCAACCAAAAAGAATAAATGAAGATATGCCTGACACCAATAGTAGAAATATCCAAACCCGGTATTTGTTATGCATAACTTTTAAATTTAAATTGTAAATATACAAACAAACCTTATAGGGCAACCTGGGGGCTTCCTGGTAGGAGAATAGTCGGCCGGCTCGTAAGCATCCGTTTAGTGTTCATCATGCTTTACAATACGCAGCATGATAAATTTTGGGAAATAAATGGTCTGATTTTCTATCAATTCACCAAAGTCAAAACTGTTGACATTGTAGGTAATGTAAATTCCATTGCCGGTTAATTCGGGATGAGCTTTAGCGGCATACATGAATGGCTTTTTCACACCCGGGTATGCAGGGGTATAAAACATAAAGGGTTCTGTCCATTTACCCTGCAAACTATCCGACATTCTTATGCCTATCTTCCCCTCGCCAAATCCGAAAGACTGAATCTGGAGAAATTTTTTTAATAATTTGTCATAATGAACCGAGTACTCGGTGGCCCCGGTAAATAAGGGTTCAGGAATGGGATTCCTGGCTTTTCTCTCGGCCCATTTACCATTGATCCACCATTCGGGGTTTGCTATACTTCCCGCGTAGGCGTCGTCTAATTTCCAGCGCAATAGATATGCTTCGTGCGTGGAAGGTTCAACGGCCCCGTATGCATACAGATATTTTTCATCTTTAAGAACCGCGGCTGAACCAACAATAAAACCGCAGGTTTCATGACCTTCAATGTATTGCATTTTCCATTCCGAAGGGTCTTGGTCGGGATTGGAAATAAGAACGGCATACCAGCCGCAGGCTTCAAACCCGATTCCCGATTTTATGCCATGTTCCTTCAATAAAAAAATCAGCAGCTTGTCTTTTATCCTTACGCCATGCCCTGTCCAGAACCAGAATCTGCCGGGAACATGAAAAAATGCCCGTGGCTTTTTCCTGGATTTATCCCAGTAAAATTTGATGGAAGCCGTTTTCAGATTATAACCATCCTGAATGGCTATGCTGTTTCGGATCATTGCTGAATTTTTTCTTGACCCAGAGGAATCGCGGCAGATAAAGCCATCGCTGAAAAGCCATAATACTTTTCCGTTTTCAAGGTCAACAGAGGAGGCGCCATCAGCACCACGCCAAACAAGATCCTTCGTAAAACAGTTATCGGTCTCTCCGGAAAATTCAATTTTCACACGATACCTGGTTGTATCAAACGGCTGGCCGATACAGAGGTTATAAAACAAAAGAAAAAGAATTAGGGTTGAAGATTTCATCCGGGTGTCATAAATGGTTGGTAATGCCTTTAATTCTGTGTAATCGCTTCAAAAGAGGTTTCAATTCATCATTCCATTAATCAGCAACGGCAGGACCGTGTCACAAAACACGTAGCTTGCCTGATTGTCAATTTTTTTAAGGATACGCTGTCCAGTGAAAATACCGGGGAGAGCGTTGTCCCGTATTTATGCAGGAAAAATCCGCAATTTATGTAAACGGTCGGACTGGGCTTTGGCGCCAGGAACCCGCGGGATTCTTCTGTCAGGATCACCTTTTGATCCTCGTAAAGAATGCTGTGTGGCAGGAAGGGAGCATAAATCATGGAAGTTATTCCCAATCCGAAGAATGGAATTATTAAAATTACCGCCAGGAATAAGTTTCCGAAAAAGATTATTCCAAAAAGGATCTTTTCCATTTTATTTGTGGCAATCAAACCGAAAACAATGATGGCCGAAATTACAAAGGTCCAGAAAGGGATGATCTCCATGGTCAGGTTACCAGGGTGTTTGCTGAACGACCAAAGAAATACCAGGATAATGGTAAGGATTAATGCCACCAGGTTGATGATTTTAAAAACCTTTTTGAATAACCCGCCCGATTTCTTCTTAAGAATTGTTGCCGCCAATGAAGAGGGATAAAGAAAAATAACCAGCAAGAATATGATGGTTGATGTGTCCATCTTAATAAAATTTGTGTTGGCAGCTTGCAGTTTGCCGTGTTTAAGGACAAGTTCCCATGGATTCAGAGGTAGGTAAGGTAAATCCGAGGGGGGTCAGTTGATCTTCAAAATACAAGTTGTTTTTTGGTATGCTCCCCGGGAAGCAACTTAGTTTATATAACTCCCCGCATTTACCAATGTGATGGCCACCCGCTGTGGTAACCTGGATTTTATAATAATAAACAGACCAGGTATTGGGGCTCGAAGTGGTAGTCCATCCCTGGCCCAGGGTTGATGTTGCATACACTACATTATTATCTCCATCATAAATGGTGAACGCGATGGATGTAACATGTTGCGTATATGGTTTGATAATATCATTTAATCCGTCGGAATTTGGCGTAAATGCATTTGGCATAAATATCCTGGCATTATCGCCGGTGCCCAGTGTGTCCATTACAAGACCATCACAATTGACATGATTGGTTGTGTGGTTGGATTTCTTACAGTTTATTAAGAGTAATGTTACAACGGCCAGGCCAAACAGCATTGTTACTTTCATTGCAGGACTTTTTTTCAATTTACGGGTAATTTATGAACAGCTGTAAAATCGCAGCCAACGTTGTTATTTGCGGTAGTGGCTTTGGTTTGTTACTTTTTCCCGTTATATTTTGGGTCATAATCTATCATCCATTGTATTCCGAATTTATCTGCAAACATTCCAAAACAGGAACCCCAGGGGCTGTCGGCAATAGGCATTTCAATTTGTCCACCTGCTGAAAGTCCATTAAATAATTTGTCTGCTTCTTCCTTGCTTTCAGCGCTTAAAGATATGGTGTACCGGTTGCCTGTTACCAGTTCCTGGCTCATAAATTGTTCAGCGACATCACTTCCCATAAGTAAGTCCGAATTTCCAACCGGCAGGGCAATATGTATAATTTTATCAAGCTCAGTTTCGGGAACAGGATTGTTTGGGTCGCTTGGTAAATCTTTCATGCGCATAAGCATGGCATATTCGCCGCCCAAAACCGATTTATAAAAACTAAATGCCTCTTCAGTATTTCCTTTAAAAAGTATATGAGGATTAATTTTTGCCATATTATTAAAAATTAGTTGTCAAAGTTAATTCAAATTTTACCTTTTCTTTTGGTCGCTGATTGTCGCTGTCAAATTAGGGCCAACCGATTATACAGCCGACAAACAATGCTTCAATATCCTTGCAAAGGCGCTTTCAGCCTATATTGTCATTCATCCGGCCCAGTATATGATCAACTTCATCTACAATCGTCTTCGCCTGGTTTACCGACAGATCCTGCCCCATTCTTAAGCTTCTCCCGAGATAATTGATTATGATCTTGCCACCCCGGATTCCGTACACGCGTATTATCAGCGGTATTTTATCGTCATTCCCGTAATCAAAAGATTCGAATTCCGAAAAAGTGATGACTTTCCTGGAGGTGAAGATTTTTCCTTTTTTCAAAACCTCGATATTTTCATCTATCACCAGTATTTCAACTCCCCGGATCTGCCAGAGAATCCGGTCAAGTACGAAAATGATGACAAGTGCAAGAAGGACAACCGCCAGTGCAAGGTCCTTGATACTTCCCGGATCGCCGGTTAAACCGTAGATTATCGTTGATAATATCATCAGACCAACAACCATCGCGGCCCCGAGAAATAATGTGAGGGTTAAGGAAGTAGTTTTCCTGAGTTTGATGTGATATCGTGGTTTCCGATCCATGAACGTTTATTTACCAAACGCACCATTGCCGCTCAATTCATTCCACCACCGGCAGCGTGAAAATAAACCGGCTGCCTTTGCCCTGTTCGCTCTCGACGCGGATGGCGCCGGCGTTTTTTTCGATGAACTCCTTGCAGAGGATCAGCCCGAGGCCGGTGCCCGATTCTTCGGCGGTGCCCTTGGTGTAAAGCTTGGTGTCGATGCGGAACAGCTTGTCGATGTCCTTCTCCTGGATGCCGATGCCGTTGTCTTCCACTGTGAATTCATGGCAGTTCCCGGCCATGGCGGAGAAGATCGACACATGACCGCCCGGGCGGGTGAATTTGATGGCGTTTGAAACGAGGTTGCGCAGCACGGCGGAGACCATGTTACTGTCGGCCCGCACTATGCAGTCATCGGGCACGGTGCTTGTAATCGTGATGTTCTTTTTGGTGGCCTCCCCCGAAAGGATTACCAGGGTGGCGTTGACGATTTCGGCGATGTTGATGGCTTCGGGTTCAAACTGGATGCTGTTGGTTTGGGAACGGGCCCAGTCGAGGAGGTTGCCCAGCAGGGTATAGGCGTTCAGGGCCGATTCATTGATATAACCGATGTATTCGCTGATCTCGTCGGTGCCAAGCTCGCCGATGCCTTCGCGCAGGATGTTGGAAAAGCCGATCACGGCATTGAACGGGTTGCGCAGGTCGTGGGCGATGATGGAGAAGAACTTGTCCTTGGCGGCGTTGGCCTCCTTTAGTTTGGTCTCGGATTCCTGCAGGGCCGTTTCCGCCCGCTTGCGTTCCTCGATCTCGAGTTTAAGTTTCCGGTTGATGTTCTGGAGTTCGCTGGTGCGCTGATGCACCTTCTCTTCCAGCTCGCTGTTGATGTCGCGCTCGCGGCCCAGGAACCGCAGGTACATGTTGAGCGTATGCACGATCTGAACGTCGTCGATGGGCTTGGTCAGGTAATCGAGCCCCCCGGCGCTGAGCCCTTTTTCCATCAGGTGCTTGTTGGGGTCGAACGCCGTGATAAAGATCACCGGGATGTGTGCCGTTCTCGGCCGCGAGCGAACCAGCCGGGCGGTTTCAAAACCATCCATCTCGGGCATCTGCACATCCATCAGGCAAAGGTCGATCTGCTGCTCGGTGATGATCCGCAACGCTTCAAACCCCGAGGTGGCTTCAACGACATCCACCTGGAAATTGTCTTTGATCAGCTCGTGCAGTGAAAAGAGGTTGTTGGAGTTGTCGTCGACGATCAGTATCGTGTGTTTTTCTGTTTTTTCCATTTTCTGTTAATAGAATTGAGCATTTACGGGTATCGAGATTGTGAACGTGCTTCCCGCCCCTACTTCGCTTTCAACCCGGATCGCTCCCGAGTTTTTGTCAACAAATTCCTTGCAGAGGATCAGGCCGAGCCCTGTTCCCTGTTCGCCATCGGTGCCGTAGGAAACCACGTTGGAGTCGATGCTGAAGAGCTTGTCCAGGTGTTCGCGGCTTATCCCGATGCCGTTGTCGGTTACACTGATATCGACATAACTGCCGGCATTGCGCGCCGATAATAGGATACGGCCGCCACCCATAGTGAATTTGACCGAATTCAGCAACAGGTTCCGGATCACGGTGTTGATCATGTTCTTGTCGGCATAAATGCGTATATCGGCAGGGATGTCGCACTCAAGGAGGATGTTCTTGTTCCCGGCCGAAATTTTAACAAGGTCGGTGATTTCGCTGGCCATCGACGCCAGATCGAACTGTTCCGGTTCAAAATGGATCTTGCCTGTCTGGGTCTGCGACCAGTCGAGCAGGTTCTGCAGCAGCTTGAAGGTGTTCTCGGCGGTGGTTTTTATGTCGCAGATGAACTCCTTTTGCTCAGTCACTGAAAAGCTGTCATAGTCGTCGATAAGCAGGCTGCTGAGCCCGATGATGCCGTTGAAAGGATTCTTTAGGTCGTGGGCGATGATCGAAAAGAATTTATCCTTTGAGGCATTGGCGGCTTTCAGCTTTTCGCGCGAGATCTGGAGCGTCTCCTCCGTTGCCTTGCGCTCTTCTATCTCTTCGATGAGCTTCATGTTCAGCTCGCGCAGGTGCAAATTCATCATGAATTCGTGGGTGATGAACCGCAGGTACATCTTTAACCGGTAAACCAGCTGGTTGTCGTCAATCGGCTTGGTGAGATAATCGAAGGCGCCCGCGGCGATTCCCTTTTCCAGCAACTTCTGGGTGGGGTCGTAGGCGGAGATGAAAATGATCGGGATGTTGGTCGTTTTGGGCCGGTTCTTGATAAGCCGGGCTGTTTCAAACCCATCCATTCCCGGCATCATCACATCCATCAGGATGAGATCAATGGAGCGGTCGTTGATGATCCTGAGCACCTGTTCCCCCGAGGTGGCCTCGATGATGTTGGCTTCGAAATGCGATTCGATCAGGCTGCGCAACGTGAAGATGTTGTGTTCAATGTCATCAACAATGAGAATATCAGGAATAAAATTTGCTTCCATTGGCATCATATTATTTTTTTGAAGATTTTATTTGCCTTGTCAAAAACCTGGAACCCGATGGGATAGGAGGTGATGCTTTCGCTTTCGCCAAGTACCAGGAAACCGTTCATATCGAGCGACCTGAAAAAGAGGTCGAGCACCGAGCCCTGCAGGTTCTGATCGAAGTAGATCAGTACATTGCGGCACAGGATCAGGTGGAATTCGTTGAATGCGCCCTTGTTGAGCAGGCTGTGCTGAAAGAAGAGGATCTTGTCCTTCAGGTGATTCCTGATCCGGGCATAGCCGTCTTTGATAACGAAATATTTGTCAAAATCGCCGGTGCCTCCCGAGAGTTTGTAATTCGCCCGGCTGTTTTCGATCATCTCCAGCGAATAGAGCCCGTTTTGGGCCTCTTCCACCACGAAGGGGTTGATGTCGGAGGCATAGATCTGCGTTTTGTGCAGGATGCCGAGTTCTTCCAGGAGAATGGTGAGCGAAATGGCCTCCTGCCCCGTTGAACAGCCGGCGCTCCAGATCTTGATGTGGGGAAAGGAGTCGAGGTAGGTCAGCACCTTTTCGCGGATCGCCTGGAACGTAACAGGATTCCTGAAGAATTCGGTGACGTTGATGGAACACTCAAGGAAAAGGTTCTCGAACAGGTCCTGATCCTGTAGCACCAGTTCGCCGAACCGCCTGAAGGAATAAATGTGGTGATCGGACATGACGCGCGTGATCCGCCTGATGGCGCTCTGAACGCTGTAATGGCGGTAATCGTAACCGTAATGTTCATTCAGGTCGGCCAGGAAATGCTTTAGTTCGGTTTCTTCTATTTTAAGTTCTTCCGGCTCGATAATTCTTGCCAGGAATGAAACCAGTTCAGGCAACGGGAACTTGTAATCCACCAACCCGGTTTTCCAGGCGCTCAGGGGCATGTCGGGGGCGTCGCAGTCGAGCGGATCTTCAATGATGGTCATCGCTTCCATCTGTTTCAGCAACCTGAAGGAGTTGGCGCCATCTTCGCCGTAACCGCACAGCAGCACCGCGATCAGCCCGCTTTTGTATTCCTGCGCCAGGGTTTCGAAGGTAACGTGGATGGAGGGACGGGCGTAGTTGACCTTCTCTTCGTCTGTCAGCCGGATCCTTCCGTGGTCGATTTTCATGTGATGACCTGGTGGTGCGATATACACGCACCCGGTCTTGATATGGACCTTGTCGGCCACCGGAATGACCTTGAATTCGGTGTTCCGCTGCAGGATCTCGCCGAGGTAATTGGGTTCATTCTCGAGCACGTGCTGCACGATGAACACGCTGATATCGCGGGCAGGCAGCTTGGCCATGATCTGCATGATCTTGTCGAGGCTTCCCGCCGAACCTCCCAAGGCAATCGCCCTGATCTTTTTCGATTCACGGCCGTCGAGCGAATGCGACTGCATCACGTGGCAGGGAATGCCCAGCCTGTAAAGGTACGATCCAAGGTAACGGTGAAAAACGTTGATCTTGACTTTGATGTTTTTGTTTGCGGCGATGAACGATTTGATGCAGGTCAGCACATCCGTGGGCAAAATCCTGGCATCGAAGAAGGTCAGCTCCACTTCCGCGCGGTTCGTCGGCTTCATCTCCGCGAAAAACTCGTCCTTGTCAGTCTGGAACTGCATGTTTCCCTGGACTGAAATATGACGTGATTTTGCTGTCTCCAGCGCGTGTACGTTCATGTTCATCCTTTTTTCTGGCACCAGGCTTCGGCAAGCCCGATCAGCATGTCATAATCAACCGGTTTGGCAAGGTAGTCATTTGCACCCGCGGAAATACATTTCTCCCGGTCCTCTTTCAGCGCCTTGGCAGTAAGTGCGATCACCGGCAGCGACTTCATGTTGGCGTCCTCCCTGATCTTCCGCATCGCAGCGTAACCGTCCATCACGGGCATCATGATATCCATCAGCACCAGGTCGACCTGCGTGTGTTGCAGGAGATTTAGCGCTTCGAGACCATTCTGGGCATCGACCACCATCGCGCCATGCTGTTCCAGCGCGGTGCTCATCACGAACACATTACGGATATCGTCGTCAACCACCAGGATCGTTTTTCCGGAAAGCCGTTTCGGCTGCAGGTGCGGATCGATGTTGCTGGCCACCTGGTCGCGGTTCTCGGCCTGGGTCTGGTGCAGGAAAAGCATCAGTTCGTCGAGCAGGCGGTTCTCGGAATTCACCGTTTTGATGATGATGCGGTCGGCGAATTTCTTGACGGTTTTTTCTTCTTCCTGGGTCAGCTGTTTCCCGGTATAAACGATCACGGGAACTTTTAAATTCGACTCCCGCACAAATTTGCAGATATTCAACCCGCTGCCCGATTTAAGTCCCAGGTCGATGATCACGGCGTCGTACATGCCTTTTTTAAGTTCATCCACTGCTTCCTGTTCGGTTCCAACGCCTCTGACCCTGACATCCTGGCTCGCAATGAGTTCGGTGAGGGCTTCGCGGTGGGTTTCGTCATCTTCAACGATCAGCAGGTCCTTGGGGTGTTTCTGGCTGAAATTGAGGATTCCCTGGATGGAGGCCTGGATCTGGTCCTGGTCGACCGGTTTCTGGAGGAAATCGAGGGCGCCCATGCGCAGCAGTTCGGGATTCTTTTCATGGCCAGAGATGATCTGTACCGGGATGTGCCTCAGCTCCTTCAGGCTCTTGAGCCTGCGCATGAAATCAACCCCGTTCATATCGGGGAGCACGAGGTCGAGCACGATGCCGTTTACCTTGTACTGCTGAACGAGGCGCAGCCCTTGCTCGGCGGTGGAAGCATGAAGCACCTTCATCTTCATGTTATGCACCACCATGGCCACGATGTCGGCGAAATTGTAATCGTCTTCCACGATCAGGATGATCTTGTCGCCTGCCTTGATCGATTTGCGGTCGTCGACAAACGTTTCGCCGGGCGAAGCCAGGAGCGTGGCCGTGGGGCCCTCCTTTTCGCGGCTCCTCGGTTTGGTGTATTCGGCGTAATCGCCCTCGAGCGGGATCAGCACCGTAGGCAGGAGCAGCGAAAACACACTGCCCTTGTTCTCTTCGCTCTTCAGCCTGATCTCGCCCTGGAGCAGGGTGGTAAGCTTTTGCGAAATAGTAAGCCCGAGCCCGGTGCCGCCGTATTCGCGGGAAATGGAACTGTCGACCTGCTGGAACGCATCGAAGATCAGTTTGTGCTTTTCGGGGGCGATGCCAATCCCGGTATCCTGTACGCTGATCATCACGGGCCGGTCCTTGTTGCCGCTCTCTTCGACCCGGATGGTGACAGTACCGTTTTTGGTAAATTTCAAGGCATTGGACAGAAAGTTGCGCAGGATCTGTGAAACCTTGTCCTTGTCGGTGGTGATCGTGGTGTTCAGGGTGTTTTCGACCTCCAGTTTCAGCTCCTTGTTCTTGGCGGTGGATGAGAAGAAATGCTTCAGGTCGTTTGCCAGGGTTTCTGTTGAAAATTCGCTGATCGAGAGGGTGGTTTTACCGGCATCGATCTTTGAGATATCGAGGATGTCGTTGATAAGCCGCAGCAGTTCCTCCCCTGCCGAATGGACGACCCTGGCCCGTTTGATGTCGTCGTCGGTGAAGTTTCCGCGTTCGTTTTTCTGCATCATTTTTGAAAGGAGGATGATGGAGTTGAGCGGCGTGCGCAGTTCATGCGACATGGTTGCCAGGAAATCGCTTTTGTACTTGTTCGACATCTCCAGGTCCTTCGCCTTCAGGTCGAGTTCCACCTTGGAGGTTCTCAGTTGTTCGTTCCCCTGCCTTAACTCTTCGGCCTGCTGCATCAGTTGCTGCTGCTGCTCCTCCAGCTGGGCATTGGTTTGCTGCAGCTCTTCCGACTGCTGCTGCAGCTGCTGCTGCTGTTCTTCGAGCTGGGAGTTGGTTTGCTGCAGCTCTTCCGATTGCTGCTGGATTTGCTGCTGTTGTTCCTCGAGCCGGGCATTGGCCTCCTGCACCATCATGGTCTTCTCTTCCGCCTCGCGCTGGGCAGTCTGCGACTTGTCGAGCAGGTCTTCTACTTTCTGCCGTTGAATCGACAGGTAAATGCCAGAGGCAACGATCTGGTTTGATTCGTCGAGAAAGGCAGTCTGAACTGCAGAGAACGGCACCAGCGAGGCGAGTTCGACGACCCCGAGCAGTTCATCTTCGTAAACGAGGGGGTAGGTATAGGTATTCACCGGGGCCGACTGCAGGGTGCCGGTGCTGACGGGAGCTTCATCTTTGGGGACATTGCTCAGCAGGATGGCCCTTTTTTCAAGGGCAACCTGGCCAACCACGCCGGTGCCGAATTCATAAACATTTGAGAGGTGGTCGCGTTCGGTAAATGCATAGGAACTGACAAGACGCAGTGTTTTCTGTGCCGGGTCGCACAGGTAGATCACCCCGCGGCCGGCGTCAACGTAACGGCTGATAAAGCTGATGGAGGACGAGGTGATCTTGTCCAGCCCCATGTCGCCCGAAAGTTCCATGCTGAGCTTGTTCAGGCCATCTTTCAGCCAGTTCTGTTCCCTGTTGTGCTTTTCATTTTTTTCCAGGTTCAGGCTCATGCTGTTGATTGACTTGGAGACAAGGTCGTTTTCCCCTTTAACCTCGAGCCGCCGGTCAAAATTTCCGTGTGAAATTTCTTCGGTCACGGTTCCCAGGTCGCTCAGGGTCCGGGTCATTTTCGCCAGCGAATTGCCCAGCTGGTCGTCGGCCGACTGGGGGATGATTTCGGTCGAAAAATCGCCCCTGGCAATATTTTCGGCTTTGTTGGCCACGCCGAGCAGCGTTTGCTGGAGAAGCTTTACCGAGTTGAATATCCCCTTGGTTTCGGCCGGGAATTTGAGGTTCAGGTTCCCCTCGGTGATCTTGCCGGTCAACTCCCGGATGATCCCCGGTTCGCCGCCTATCACGCTGTATACAAACCAAAGAACGGAAAAGAGGACCACCAGCCCGAATAAAAAGAGGATGATGATGAAAACCGTCACGTCCGTTTTCAGGGAGCCGGTGAGCATGGATGACTTCTCACTTGCTGAAGCGTGGTTTTTGGTTTTCTGTTTTGCAAAATCCCCGAGCATCTCCCCGAGTTTCCTTGAGGCATCCTGGGTAGCCTGGCTGTCGAGGATTTCCTGCTGGCTCAGCGCAGCCGAGCCTTTTAGCGCTTTTTCTGACGACCAGAGATATTCCCGGGTGATCAGGGACTGGTATTCGTCAAGCGATTGTTTTACCTTTTCAAGTGAAGCTTTCCCTGTAGAATCTTCCTCCTGGTAAAGGTCTGATATTTTCGCATGGATATCGCTGAAAGCCTGGACATAGTTGTCCTTGATATCCCGCTTTATTTCCGGAGTGGTGGTGAGCATCATTTCCCGTTCCAGTCCCGCGATGGTTTTCTGGTCCCGGATGATCTTCCAAACCGCCTCAGTTTTGGAAAACTCGGCATTGATAACGCCAACCGCTTGCTGATCTGTTTTGTCGACCAGGTTACGACCATAGTAAAGTGCGACGACCAGCATCAGGCAGAAAAACGAGAAAAGCGTTGCAAGCAGCGATTTGATGGTAAGTTTCATAGATTGACCTCCCTCTTTACTTTACATGGGTTTTCCTTCAGCGTACAATGGCAGGCTGAAGGCGAATTGTCTAACAATTCACAAATATAGTAAAAAGATTTAGCACTAAAAGCTGAATTTTACGAGGGTTGCTTCCCGGCCTCACCCGGTCGTATCCTTCCAGTCGGGAAAGCAGCAGTCAGGTTTTGTCACGATTCCTGTCAGGGAAAGGGGGTTCCTTTCAAAGGTTTATACCGGGCAAAAACAAATATATCATATTGATATCCAGCTGACAATAATTTAGAATATTTCCAAAAGAATCTTTTATTAACTTTGTGCTGTTAATTCTTTAACAATAGAAAGCTATCCTATGATAACACTTGGATCACAAGGTAAAAACACATTCCTGGAAGCCGTCAACACCAAAAGCGGCGCCAATGTGCTGGATTGTTATCAATGCGGCAAGTGTGTCTCCACCTGCCCGGTTTCACAGTACATGGATTTTCCGCCCCGCGTGATGATGCAGATGATCAAGCTGGGATTGAAGAATGAGTGCTATATGGCCAACGCGCACTGGTATTGCCTCACCTGTTCAGCTTGCTCAGGCCGCTGCCCGCGCGAGATCGACATCCCCGCCGTGATGGAAGCCGTGCGGCACCTGGCCATCGAAGAAAACCACGTCAACGACTCTACCAAGGTGAAGGAGATGCGCAAGTTCCACGAGATCTTCCTCTCCATGATCAAGAAGTACGGCCGAAACTATGAACTCCGCATGATGGCCGAGTTCAACATCCGCACCCGCAACCTGTTCAAGGATATGCACCTGGCTCCCAAGGCTCTGCTGAAAGGCAAGATTCCCCTGGGCGTCAAACCGCTCAAGAGCGCCAAAGCCATCAAGCGCATGTATGAAATTGCCGAAAAACTGGAAAAGAAAAAATAATCTGACCGAACATGAAGAAATTAACCTATTTCCCGGGTTGTTCTGCACATGGCACCAGTGAGGAATTTGACAGTACCCTCAAGCTGGTGCTCAAAACCCTGGAGGTTGAACTGGAAGACATTCCCGACTGGAATTGCTGCGGTGCCACCTCTGCCCATGTGATGACCGAAAACCTGGCTTACGCGCTTCCCATGCGCAATTTGGTACTGGCCGAAAAATTGTCCAATACCACCATGGGCATCGCCTGCGCGTCATGTTACCAGCGCATGAAGGTGACCAAGGTGCATATGGACGAGAACCCTGAACTGGCCAAAAGAATCAACACCACCGTGGTTGAAGAAGGCACCTACAAGGGATCGGTCGATGTGAAATCGATGCTGCAGTATGCCTACGAAGACATCGGCCTGGAGACCATCAAAAGCAAGGTGACCAAACCCCTCACAGGGCTGAAGGTGGCCTGCTATTACGGATGCCTGCTCACCCGGCCAAAAGACATCACCCAATTTGATTCGCCCGAGTACCCTGTCTCCATGGACCAGATCTGTGAAGCGCTGGGTGCCACGGCCACCGAATTTGACTACAAGACCGAATGCTGCGGCGCCTCCTTCTCCATTTCAAATACCGAAGTGGTGGAGAACCTCAGCGGCCAGATCCTGGCCATGGCCAAAGAGAGCGGCGCCCACGCCATCGTGGTGGCCTGCCCGCTGTGCCAGTCGAACCTCGACATGCGCCAGCCTGATATTGAAAAGAAGCAGGGAATCACATACGACATCCCGGTATTTTATTTCACCCAGCTCATGGCCCTGGCCTTCGGATATCCCATCGACCAGCTGAAGTTCCCCAAGCATATTGTTCCTGTTGAAGGCGCCCTGGCCAACATCGGGAAAGTGGTGCCGGTTCCCGAAAAAGTTAAAAAACCCATCAAGGCTGTTGAAGCAGAAAGCGAGGTTAAATAATGGCAAGAGTAGGAGTTTTCATTTGTTTTTGCGGCGCCAACATTGCCGACTATGTGGATGTACCCCAGGTTGTTGAGGAGGTAAAACGCATCAAGGAGGTCAAGTATGCCGTTGAATATAAGTACATGTGTTCCGACCCCGGGCAGGGGATGATCCGCGATGCCATCGTGCAGCACAAGCTCACCTCCATCGTCGTGGCCGCCTGTTCCCCGCGCATGCATGAAAAGACCTTCCGCAAGGCGTTATCCGATGCCGGGATGAACCCCTACCTGCTGGAGGTTGCCAACATCCGCGAACACTCATCCTGGGTTCACCAGAAAGACAAAAAGGCCGCTACCGCGAAAGCGATGGACCTCTGCCGCATGGCGGTGGCCAAATCCATCGCGAACGAGCAGCTCCACGAAATTTCGGTGCCGGTAACCAAACGCGCCCTGGTAATCGGTGGCGGCATTGCAGGCATCCAGGCGGCGCTCGACATCGCCGATGCGCGCATCCAGGTGGTGCTGGTTGAAAAAAGTCCCTCCATCGGGGGGAAAATGGCCCAGCTCGACGAGACATTCCCTACCCTCGACTGTTCGCAGTGCATCCTCACTCCCAAGATGGTGGATGTGGCGTCGCACCCTTACATCGAGCTGATCCCTTATGCCGAAGTACTCGAACTTGAAGGATTTGTGGGCAACTACAAGGTGAAGATCAAAAAGAAGGCATCGTACGTGAATTCCAAGACCTGCACCGGTTGCGGCACCTGCTGGCAGAAATGCCCGGTGAAGGTTCCCAACGAATACAACCTCGGGCTCGACAAGCGTAAAGCCATCTATACCCCGTTCCCGCAGGCCGTGCCAAACAAGCCGGTCATAGACGCCGAACACTGCACCATGCTCACCAAGGGCAAGTGCGGCATCTGCGCCAAGGTGTGTGACAAGGGTTCGATCGACTACACCATGCAGGATGAGATCATCGAGCGCGAGATCGGCGCCGTGGTTGTAGCCACCGGTTACGATATGTGGGATCCCAAACCCTACGAGGAATACGGCGTAGGACGGTTCAAAGACATCATCACCTCGCTCGAGTTCGAGCGCATGGTTTCGGCCAACGGCCCCACCAACGGGGTGCCGGTTCGTCCTTCCGACGGGAAAGTGCCCAAGAACGTGGTTTTTATCAAATGCGTCGGTTCGCGCGACGAAGCCAAAGGCATCGAGTACTGCTCGAAGATTTGTTGCATGTACACGACAAAGCATACGATCCTGCTGCACCACAAGGTCCACGATTCCCATGCTTACGTGTTTTACATGGATATCCGCGCCGCCGGCAAGGGATACGAGGAATTTGTGAAGAAGGCGCAGGTTGACACAGCCGCTACCTACCTCCGCGGACGCGTTTCCAAGATCTATAAAAAGGGAGATAAACTGATGGTCAGGGGCGAAGATGCCCAGATCGGCCAGGTGGTGGAGGTGGAAGCCGACCTCGTGGTGCTTGCCACGGCGGTGAGTGCCCCTAAGGATAATCCCGATCTGGCCCGTTTGCTGGGTATCTCCTACGATAAATACGGCTACCTGTCGGAAGCGCATCCCAAACTCCGGCCCGTCGAAACGGCCAAGGCAGGGATTTTCCTGGCAGGCTGCACCCAGGCCCCCAAGGACATCCCGGAAACCGTGTCGCAGGCTTCGGCATGCGCCGCCAAGGTTTGCGGGCTCTTTGCCGGCGATACCATGAAAAAGGATCCGATGGTGTCGACCATCAGCAACGAATATTGCTCGGGTTGCCAGAACTGCGTGAAAGTTTGCCCTTACGGTGCCATCATCACCGACGAAGTGCCTGTTGGCCATGGTTCAAGGGAGCTGCGCACCGTTGCAAAGATCAACGAAGGCGTTTGCCAGGGTTGCGGTTCCTGCGTGGCGATCTGCCGCAGCATGGCCATCAACCTGGCCGGGTTTACCGATCCTCAAATCATTAACGAGATAGTTTCAATCTAATGGAAGCAGAAGTAAAAGATCAACTTGTCAGCATTGAAAAGCCCGGACTCATTGCCCCTCCCAACTGGGAACCGGTGATCATGGGCATTCTGTGCAACTGGTGTTCCTATGCCGGGTCCGATCTCACGGGAACATCCCGGATCCAGTATCCGCCCAACATCCGTATTATCCGCGTGCCCTGTTCGTCGCGCGTCGACCCGTGGTTCCTGATCAAATCGCTGCAGACCACGGCCGATGGCGTGCTGGTATCGGGCTGCCACCCGGGCGACTGCCACTACATCAGCGGGAATTACTATGCCCGCCGCCGCTTCCTGGTCACCAAGAAACTGCTGAATTTCGTGGGATTTCACGAAAACCGGATCCAGTTCTCCTGGGTTTCGGCAGCCGAAGGTCCCAAGTTCGCCAGGGTGGTGAACAAGGTGACCGAAGACATCAAAAAACTCGGACCGCTTCATTTGTATAAAAAAGAAAATTTCGAAAAGTAATGGACTACACGAAACAGATCCAGGAAATCGCGGCGAAGCTCTTTGCTGAGAACAAGATCGACGTGTTCGTTGGTTACCGCATGAACGGTTTCGACGACAACCAGGTTCCGGTGCTGGTCACCGGAGCGAACGATGTTTCAAAGCTGGTGTTCACCGATAAATCGGTTTTTAACCTCGTCAATTACCTCAAAACGGAGCATACCCGCCGCAAACGGGTGGGACTGGTGGTAAAGGGATGCGACAGCCGTTCGCTGAACCTGATGCTGACCGAGAGCCAGGTGAAGCGCGAAAACCTATACGTGGTGGGCATCGCCTGCGAGGGCGTTACCGACGATGCCGGGCAGAAGATGCAGAACTGCACCGATTGCATGGTGCCTGACGCCGTCGCCTTCGACGAGTTGCTTGGCACCCCGTCAGGGTCCCCCACCCCGTCAGGGTCCCCCACCCCGTCAGGGTCCATGACCCCGTCAGGGTCCATGACCCCGTCAGGGTCACAGACCCTGACCTACAAGATGAATGCCGATGTCGCCGCCTTAGCCGCCATGCCGCTGACCGAACGCGCCACCTATTTCGAGGAGGTGTTTGAAAACTGCATCCGCTGCAACGCCTGCCGCCATTCGTGCCCCCTGTGCTACTGCGCCAAATGCTGCATCGACCAGGAAACCGCCACCCTGTACAACGGCGCCAACACGACCTCCGCTGCTTTCCACGCCCTGATGACCTGGTCGCTTCACCTTGCCGGTCGCTGCGTCGATTGCCGCAACTGCGAAAAGGCCTGCCCCAGCCACCTGCCGCTACACCTGCTGCACAAGCAAAATGAAAGTGTGATCTATGAGAACTTCCAGGAACACCTGGCAGGCGTGATCGCCGATGACCGCGGTGCATTCTACAAATACAGCCTGAAAGATCCCGATGATTTTATCTTGTAACCCGAATCAAAACTTATGAGCTTTTCAACGTTTGTTACCGATACAGCCGGCCTGCAGAAATTCTATGAAGCCATCATGGCCAGTCATGATACTTATGCACCGGTAGAGAAATTCGGCAAATTTGATTTTAAAAAGGTGACCTCACCCGCTGAATGCGATCCTGCCTCACCCATCGCGAAGACCCAGAGTATCAAGCCACTTTTCTTCCCGAGGTCGGCCAAGGTGATGAAATATGTTGCCACCAGCGCCGGCACCGATGTGGGCGAAACGGATGAAGACCCCCTGGCCGGGAAAAGGGTCATCCTGGGGGTGAAACATTGCGACGCCCGCAGCCTGCAGGTGCTCGACAAGGTCTATAACTGGGACTACATCGATACCGATTACCAGAAACGGCGCATGAATACCGTGCTCGTTTCAACCCGTTGCGACAAGGCCGACACCCATTGTTTCTGCACCTCGCTCGACTACGATGTTGAAAACCTCGACGCCCTCGATGTGCTGGTGGTGAACGGCGAAGCAGGAAAGGTATTCCTGAAGGCACGGACCGAAAAGGGGGAGGCGTTTCTCAAGGAAATGAATATCGAACAAAGAACAACGAATGGTGAATTTCGAAGTGCTGCTGATGAGGCGGAGACCGAAATGAAAAAACAATACGAATCCTTTGCCGGCTCGTTCAGGCTGAAAATGGATTACAAGGAGGTGAATGCAAGGCTTTCAAAGATCTTCGACACCCCCGAATTTGAAAACGTTTCGGGAAACTGCGTCAGCTGCAATACCTGTGCTTTTGTATGTCCGTCGTGCCATTGCTTCAAAATTTCCGACGAAAAGATCAGGGATACCGGGGTGCGGTACAAGAGTTACGACTCCTGCAACAACGGCTATTTCACCCTCATGGCCGGCGGGCACAACCCGCGCCCGGCCAAGTACCGCCG
This sequence comes from uncultured Bacteroidales bacterium, assembly GCA_903913885.1. GTDB lineage: Bacteria > Bacteroidota > Bacteroidia > Bacteroidales > FEN-979 > CAIVAT01. Next base: position 350,075 of record CAIWMX010000125.1, read on the forward strand.
CTGGCGGCAGCGTGCCATGCACAAATTCGTTTACTACAAGGAGCGCTTTGGCGAAAACCTCTGCGTGGGTTGCGGCAAATGCACCATCTCCTGCCCGGTGAACATAAGCATATTCGAAGTCGTAAACCAGGTGAGCATTGGAGCTGAATGAAAGCAATGCAAGCAATGCAAACAATGCAAACAATGCAAACAATGCAAACAATGCAAACAATTTCAATATTTCGCTACCTCGCAATTTAACAACATAGTTTAAACGTATATGGAAAAGTTACTGGTGCCAACGATCTGCAAAGTTGACAAAGTCATAGAGGAAACACCCGATATCCGCACATACCGCCTGAAATTCAGGGACGAGGGGCTGATGGATACTTTCACCTTCCTGCCAGGGCAGTTTGTGGAGTTCTCCCTGCTTGGGTCGGGCGAATGCACCTTTTGCATTGCCTCATCGGCCACCCGTAAGGGCTATTTCGACTGCTCCATCAAAAAAGCAGGCGTGGTAACAGCCGACATTCACAACAGCCTCGAGGAAGGCGACGAAGTTGGTATCCGTGGCCCGTTCGGGAACTGGTTCCCGCTCGACGACCTCAAGGGCAAAAACCTGCTATTCGTGGGCGGCGGCATCGGCCTGGCGCCCCTGCGCTCGCTGATCCAGTACTGCATCGACAACCGCGCCGATTACAAGGATTTTACCATCCTCTACGGTGCCCGCACCTCGTCCGACCTCTGTTATAAGGAGGAGATAAAGGAATGGCAGGACAACAAGAGCCTGAAGATTTTTCTTACCATCGACAAGCCTGAAGATACCTGGAAAGACAATGTAGGCGTTGTGCCGAAGATCCTCGAAGAGGTGGTGAAGCCCGTGATCGAAAACACCAAGGTGATCACCTGCGGTCCGCCGATCATGATCAAATATACCATCCAATCGCTGCTGAAGCTGGGCTTTGCCGACAAGGACATCATCACCACCCTTGAGATGAAGATGCAATGCGGGCTTGGAAAATGCGGCCGGTGCAACATCGGGTCGACCTATGTGTGCAAGGATGGACCCGTGTTTACCAACGAACAGCTGAAATCGTTGCCCGACGAGTTCTAGACATTCATTTTTTATTGGCAGAATTTTTACGAATCCGGGAAATGATTCCTGCCGGGAAGTATTACAATTGACATGTTGTATGTTATAGAAAAGCTTTCTGTAAAATGTATTCTTATGCGGGTCAAGATTCCTCTTTCTTCAATTTTGTGAATGCAATAATCAGAAAGCTTACAATAAAGAACAAGGACAACAACAAGGTGCTGTTCCGCATACTGCCGGTGATTTGTTCTATAATGCCAAAACCGAGCATCCCAATTACGATGGCCAGCTTTTCGGTACTGTCGTAAAAACTAAAATAGGAGGCAGTATCTGTTGTGTTTTGGGGGATCAATTTTGACCAGGTTGAACGTGCCTGAGACTGGATTCCTCCCATAACCAGACCAACCAGTGCCGATAAAACATAGAATTGAATATCGTCATGAACATTATAGGCAGAGAAACAAACAAATATCCAAATTCCAAGCATCCATAACAGGGAGGTCCTGTTTCCAAAACGGGTAGAGACCATCCCAAATACAAAGGCCCCCAGAATCGCTACCAATTGAATTATCAGGATTGTCATGATCAGCATGGTATCGGAGATTCCCAGTTCTGCCTTGCCAAAAAGAGATGCAACAATAATGACGGTTTGAACTCCCATGCTGAAAAAGAAGAAGGAGAGCAGAAACCGGTACATGGTTTTATGTTTTTTGATGTAACCAAATACAACAAAAACCTCATGAAACCCTCTGGTAAAAATGGTTAGATCCCAATGAACCACTTTACGGTCTTCACGCAAATAGTAAAAAGCAATCTGGGAAACGGCCAACCACCAAATTCCCACCTCAATAAACGAAAATCGTATGGCTTCCAAACTGTCGGCAAAACCAAACAACTGATATTTTTGTACCGAAAAAATATTAAAGATCAGCAATATCATGCTGCCGGCATACCCAAATGAGAAGCCTTTGGCGCTGATGCGGTCGTGGCGGTCGGGTGTGGCAATTATTGGCAAAAATGAATTATAATAGACCAGGGAACCGGCAAAGCCTAAAACAGCCAGCATCGGAAGTAAGAGTCCCAACCCGATGTTTTCACCTTTAAAAAAGAACAACCCCATGCAGGCAAAGGACCCGAGCACGGTAAAAGATTGCATGAAACGCTTGCGATATCCGCCCAGGTCGGCAATGCCCGATAACGATAAAGTCATGAGTATGACTAAAAAGTAACCCATTGCAATGGCGTATTCATATAAAACGGTATTCTTCATATTCAAACCCATGAACGTTACCATCTCCGATCCAAAAGCTTTCCGGGTTACCTGCTGATAGAATATCGGGTACAACACGGTATTCACACTTAAAATATAGGCGGAATTCGCGATATCATACGAACACCAGGCATTGATAACCTTCGGTGAATTTATTGGTAAAATGGGTCTTCTCATATCAGTCGGATATTTTACCGGATAAAACTACTGTTTTTTTTTGAATTGAAAAAGACTCACCCACGACATCGGCTTAAGGGATAAGGTGGGAAAAATTTATTCAAATAACCAAAAATTTCTATATTTGGATCATACAAGCAAAATTCTAATGAAAAAACCGAACTCATTCGTGCATATTTTATCGAAGATTTTAGCTTTTAAAATACGGCTTCTGCTTCGTTTCCGGTACAGGATCTCAATCAAAGGATCGGAAATTTTACAAACCAATTCACCGGTACTTTTTTTACCCAACCATCAGGCATTGATCGATCCGGTCATTTTACTAAGCCAGATTTATCGGTTCTCATCCGCAACTCCGGTTGTATCGGAGAAATACTTCAATATCCCTGTTCTAAAATGGTATTTTAAGCGACTGGGAGCAGTCCGGGTCAGCGATCTCGAAACAGGAAGCCGCGATACCCAGGTATTGAAAGTAATCACCCGCTCTGTCATTAAAGGTTTCGGACGCAGGAAAAATATTGTGATCTACCCCAGTGGGCAGATTGCAGGGCAGGGGTATGAGAAAATCTTCAATAAGAAGTCGGCTTATCATATTGTTAAATCGATCCCTGATGGCGTTCAAATTACAGGTGTGCGGATTACCGGCTTATGGGGAAGCATGTGGTCAAAAGCAAAGAGCGGGAAATCGCCGGATTTTTTTACCCAGTTATTGAAAGGAATTTTTTATGTACTGGCAAACCTGTTCTTCTTTCTGCCCAAACGCAATGTCACCATTGAATTCGAAGATATTACTTCCATCGCCAGAGAAAAAGCGATCCTGGGACAGAAACCATTCAATACATTCCTGGAAGATTTTTACAACCTGCGTGGAGAGGAACCGGCACTTTTTCTGAAGCATATTTTCTATTTACCTCAAATGAAAAGAAAGGTAGCTGAAAGGATTTCAGGTTCGGCCGAGGAAGTCAATGACCTGGCCTTGCCGACGGATGCCGGGGCCATTCCTGAAGAGACCTCAGAAAAGGTTAAAGGCATTGTTTCTTCGGTTTTAAATATTGCTCCGGATCAATTATCGCTAAATTCAAACCTGGTATTGGATTTGGGTGCCGACTCTCTCAATATGGTGGAAATTATTTCCGGACTTGAGAATCAGTTTAAAAGTTTTTCCCCACCTGAAATCAATGAAATAAAAACCATTGGCGATTTATGCCTGGTAGTTTCGGGCCAATTCAGTACAAGCGCTGATTTAAAACCCTCCCATCTTGATCCGGCATTATCAAGGGAGGGCTTTATCCATGTTGATGCTGAAAAAAACATTCTCTGGCAATTTCTGGATACTTTCACTACCAATCAAAAGGAGTATTTTGTTTATGATGCTGTGCAGGGGTCAACCAACAGGAAAACATTCCTGCTGAAAGCAGCAGTTGCTTCAGAACTTATTAAAAAGAAGGTGAAAGGCAGGCATGTCGGAATAATGTTGCCGGCACTGCAAAGCACTACCTTACTGATCATTGCCACGTATATGGCCGGAAAAATCCCGGTAATGCTTAACTGGACGGTGGGGAAAAAGGTGCTGGAGCATTGCACGGAAACTGCAGGCGTAGAGGTTATACTTTCGGCCGGCGGCTTTATCAAAAAAATTGAAGAGCTGCTTCCTGAAAGCATCAAATCAAAGCTCCTGTTGTTGGACAATGAAATTCCTCAAATCAGTATTGCCTTAAAAGTAAAAGGATTGATTGTTTCCAGGTTTCCGAAACTATTCCTGAATTACAAGCACATTAACAACACCGCCGTAATCCTGTTTACATCGGGAAGTGAAGCAATGCCCAAAGCTGTTCCGTTAACGCATCAGAATATCACCAGCGATTTGCATGGCACGTTTGAACTGATCAGGATTGAGGATAAAACGATCTTTCTTGGATTTCTTCCGCCGTTTCACAGTTTTGGATTTACTGCATTGTCGGCGCTTCCGCTGATATCCGGGATCAGGGTTGCTTATACGCCAAACCCGACGGATGCCAGGGAAGTATTGAAAATCCTGAAACATACCAGGTCAAATATGCTGATTGGAACGCCTGGCTTTTTAAAGATGCTGATGGCTGCCGGATCTGCCTATTATTTTAAATCCATCCGCTACGTTATCTCCGGAGCTGAAGCGATGCCCCTGGCAATAAAGGAACTTTTTGACAGTCTTACCACGGATGCCAGATTACTGGAAGGCTATGGAATCACTGAATGTGCTCCGATACTTTCCGCAAATCCTGTGGACAGGCAAAAAATGAACAGTGTCGGCAAATTTATACCTGGAGTTGACCACCTGATCATGGACCTCGCGACAGGGAAACAGGTACAGCCAGGTCAGGCAGGAATGATTTATGTGCAAGGGAAAAATGTGTTTCATGGCTACTTAGGTGAAGAAACATTGAATCCTTTTGAAGAAATCAATGGTAAAACCTACTATAAAACCGGGGATCTGGGATACCTGGACCAGGATGGATACCTGTTCATTACCGGCAGACTTAAACGGTTTATTAAAATTGCCGGGGAAATGATCAGCCTTCCGTTTATTGAAAAAATATTGTCGGAAAAGTATGGCGATCAGGAGAAACAGGTTTTGGCAGTGGAAGGGTCCGACAAAACAACGCCTGCGCAGATTGTGCTGTTCACCACACTCCGCATCAACCTCGAAGAGGTAAACGACTATCTTTTAAAAAACGGCGTAGCGCCAATAGCCAGGATAAAACGCATCATTGAATTGGATGAAATTCCGGTTTTGGGAACCGGAAAAACTGATTATAAAGTTTTAAGAAAGATGCTTGAAGCGTAATTCACCCTGTCACTTAACTTTACTTAAAGGTTTGCCGTTATTAACCGACAGTTTACCATTGACGATCTTATAACTGTAGGTTGCAGAGGCTTGTCCTTCAGGCTTCAACGTGTAGGTGTCGTCAGAGGCAACAATAGTCCCTTTATGACTGAATGATACAGCCTTACCACCGATTTTTCCCACTGCCGAGTAGGAATAGGTGTTGTTTTTATTCACCACAAATGTCGCCATCAAAAATTTATCGGCGTCCTGGTATCCTTTCCAGGTACCCACCAAACTGCCTGGCACCGATTTTGGAACAGATCTGGCCGTAACAGCAACAGGTTTTGCACCTGCATTTTCCAGCGCTTTTACAATATCGCTGCTATTTTCATGCGCCCTGCCGGCATAACTCAGTGGCGCGTCACCCACTTTATTTACCGCATTCACGTCGGCACCAGCTTTAATAAGTAAGTTCACAAGTTTTTCGTTCCCTGCTTCCGAAGCCAGCATGAGTGCCGTTTCACCAGCGGTATTGGCCAAATTCACATTGGCCCCGCTTTTAATTAAAAGATCACAATTGTCTAACGCGGCTTTCCAGCCTTCGCTCGTACCAAGTTTTGCGGCACACATGATGGCAGTCATGTCCTGTGCATGCAAAACATTCGGATTTGCACCCAATTCCAGCAATTTACTGATGGTTTTCAACCGGATTTTTTTATCGAGCGGACTGAACATCATGGCTAACCTGGCCAATGGTCCCGCCCAGGGCGATTCTTTTGATACTTCATTAATATCCGCACCACTCTTCACCAGCAGCTCCAGCATTTCCAGGTGATAGCCCACCGCGGCATAACTAACCGCATTGAAAAACACTGAATTGTATCCATTCAGTCTGGCTTTCTGTTCGATCAGGTATTTTGCGGCATCCAAACTGTTGTGCTGGGCTGCAATTTGTATGGCATTAAATCCCTGGGAGGATGAATGGTTAATATTTTCGCCATGTTTAAGCAAAAATTTTATTGCCTCTACATTGTTAAATAACGCGGCGTCATTGATTGCCGGTACATCGGCCGCGGTTCGTGGCTTACCCAGGTGAGTCACATCCACCTTGTACTTTGTAACAAAATATTCAGCCCATTTGAGATCTTTCGCTTTTTCCATTGCCGAATTTAACGGCATCGCACTCGAAGGAGTAGGACCGTATTTATTGGCTCCATATTTCATGATAATATCCAAAACAGCATAGCTGTCATGTTCTATTGTTTTGGGAATCATCCCATCTGATACCTCATCAGAAGGAACGCCTTCAACCAGTGCACCCCGTTTTAAAATTGCTTCAACACCTTCAGCATGCTGCGCTTCAACAAGGTCCAGATAACCGGTGCGATCAAATTTTCCCATGTAATTCACGTTTAATTTGGGACCGGCATTTTTTAATATAGCCATTTGAACTGCTTTTGTCCCCTCGCTTGGATGACCTCCCCAGGTCGCTATGATCAAGGCATCGAACTTGTTATTAAGTTCGCTGTGATAATTGATGTCCACCCCCATTTTGATGAGCCGGACAACATTATCCAGGCTCTCATAAGAATCGTTGGACATAAGTAACGCAATCAACGGTGTTGTAGCAAATTCATCTCCATCATTAGGTTCCAGTATTGTTACAGTCTTTACATTAATTTTAGGCGCATCGAGTAATATCTTTACGATGTTGTTATTGCCCTTCCAGCATGCATAATTCAACAAGGAAGTACCTTCATAAACCTCATTTACATTTGCACCACCATCTATTAATGCTTTAAACTTATTAACATCGTGTTTCTCCACCGCGACGAATGTTAATGGCCTATTTCCTGCTGATTGGGCCGATGTTGCAATGGATAAAAGTGATACACAGAAGATCACGATGAATTTGTTAACGTTTTTCATAGTTCGGGTTATAGTTATAGGGCGCTTTGACAATCCAGGCGGGTAAAATTACTGGAACTATGTTAACGGACAACATGGAATGAAATAAAAGAGAAAAATAGCTGGCATTTTTCAGGCATGGCCGACCCCGGCTGTTCAACAGGATGGGGGGGATAACCTGAAAGAGGTTGCCTTTACGGGGATACGACGGATGGGGTTGGAAAATAGCAGTTATAATGAAAAGATATTTACCTTTACGATAGAATTATGAAAAAACCAGGCAACATACAGGAAACTGACAACCTTCGCCAAAAAGCAGAAGCGCGGTTGAAAGGGCAAGTATCATTGCGCGGTTCTCCGCTTTCTCAGCTCGAAGCGCTGAAGCTCATTCACGAACTTGAGGTCCACCAGGTAGAACTGGAAATGCAGAACCAGGAATTGACCCTGGCCAGGATCCAGGCCGAAGCTGCAACGCAAAAAGCCAAGATCCTCTATGATTCTGCCCCTTCCGGATATTTTACACTCGCAAGGGATGGCACCATGATTGAACTTAATCCCGCCGGGGCATCTCTGTTTATGAAAGAACGGCTTGAATTGATAAACAAACGGTTTGGCGTATTTCTTCCCAACGAATCCAGACCGGTGTTTAATAATTTTCTGGAAACAGTCTTCAACAGCAGCATTCAGCAGCGTTGTGAAATCCTGCTTTTCTCAGATGGCCATGCATCAACCTATGTTTATCTTACCGGCATCGCATCTGGGGGCCATGAATACTGCCGGCTGACCGCAGTTGATATCACCGCACGAAAGGTCGCAGAGGAAAAGTTGTCTGAATCAGAACAGCATTACAGGTCACTCTTTAATTCCATCGACGAGGGTTTTTGCATCATCGAAATGATTTTCGATGAAAATGAAAAACCGGTTGATATAAATTTACTGGACGTGAATCCTGCATTTCAAAAACAGACCGGACTTACCTATACGAAAGGTAAGAACATGAGGCATCTTATCCCGGGAATTGAGGAGTATTGGTTTGAAATTTATGGAAAAGTTGCTTTGGCAGGAGAACCTGTACGTTTTACAAATCATGCCGAATCAGTGCAACGCTGGTACGATGTTTATGCGTTTCGTTTTGGGTTGCCCTCAGGCAGGCAGGTTGGCATTCTGTTCAATGACATCACCTTACGTAAATGCAGTGAGGAGGAAATTAAAAGATCAAAAGAACAATTAACACAACTATTCAAGCATCTTAACGAGGTGAAGGAAGAAGAACGGACAAGCATTGCCCGTGAAATCCATGATGACCTGGGCCAATCCCTGGCAGGTCTCAAACTGGAGTTGATTGGAATGAAAGAGGATATGATGAACCATGCAGCTACGAAGTTCAAAGTTGATAATGCAATTTCATTGGTTGGCGCTACCATAAAAAAAGTGCAAAAATTATCTGCACAGTTAAGACCACAAATGCTCGACGAACTGGGCCTGGCCTCAGCCATTGAATGGCAGGTGAACGAGTCTAAAAAGCGAACAGGTGTAAAAAGCACGCTTGATCTGGAAGAAATTGAAGATATTCCTGATTTTATTGCAATTTCGATGTTCCGGATCTTCCAGGCATCATTGACAAACATCATGCTTCATTCCAAAGCCAGGTCAATCAAAGTAAAATTGAGCAAAAAAGACGAAATGCTACAACTCTCGGTAAAAGATGATGGCATCGGGATCTCAAAAAAACAACTTGAGTCAAAAAGCGCTTACGGGATTATGGGAATGCGCGAAAGAGCAAATCAAATTAACGGGATTTTCGAAATCCGCACAAAGTTAAATGAAGGAACTGAAATAACAGTCATTGTACCATTGAGATAAAATGAAAATTCTGATTGCCGACGATCACGCTATAGTGCGGGAAGGGCTTAAACATATTTTATTAAAGCTTCCGGATGATTTGCTAATTGAAGAAACCTCCAATGGAAACGAGGCCCTGGCTTTCATTGAAAGGGAAGATTACGATTTTGTTATCCTTGACATTTCTCTTCCCGGGATGTCGGGGCTGGAGATTCTTAAAAAGTTGAAAATTCAAAATAATAAGACCCCCATTTTAATACTATCAATGCATCCCGAGGAGCAGTTTGCCATTCGTGCATTAAAATCCGGGGCAATGGGATATGTCACAAAAGACAGGGCCGGGGAAGACCTGCTTGAGGCAATAATGAAAATATCCCGTGGCAGGAAGTACGTCTCCCCGGAACTTGCAGAATATCTCGCATCCAGCCTGAATGTCAGGTCGGAGGATGTTCCACACCAAAAGCTGTCTGAACGTGAATTCGAGATTATGGTTCTTCTGGCAAAGGGAATATCTGCAAAAGAGATAGCCGAAGCGCTTTTCATCAGCGAGAAAACGGTTGGCACTCACCGGTTCCGGATCATGGAGAAAATGGGAATGAAGAAAAATACAGATCTTACATTCTATGCCATCAATCATAAGCTGATCGATCTATTCTGAGTTGGCTCCACGTCAACTAACCGGGCTGCACCCCCGCACAAACTCCGGATCCTCTGTTTATAACTCTTTTCTGTAAGGATTCTACTGACAATCATTTAAGTGTTTTCTGCACAGTAAAATCAATTTATTGCTGATATCCGGTTTGGATGTTAACATGTAATTTAATGCGCGTAAAAATTCTTCATAAAAACAGGGGGAAAAGATGACTTTGATCATAGCCGATGATTCGGTTGACTTCCGTGAACGGATAAGGAACCTGGCACTGAAACATGAAAATCTGCAGATAGCCGGTGAATCGGCAAACGGGGCTGAAGCTTTGCAGCTCATCAATCAAACTGACCCTGATATGATCATCCTCGATATCAGGATGCCCGTTATGAATGGAATACAGTTAATGAAAAAGCTGAAAGAGCAGGGTAATAAGGCAATTGTGTGCATTCTGACCAGCTACGACTATCCTCAGTATAAAAGGAAATGCATGGAATTAGGCGCCAGGTACTTCTTCAACAAATGGGATGATTTTAAGAAAATCGATTCTGCCATTGAATCGGTTAAAAAAAAGGTTGAAGGCAGGAGGGAAACCTGCGAAATTTTAAGAGAACGGGCAGATAAAACAGCAGCTTATTTAGAAACAGAACAAACGCCGTAAGACAGATATCATGCAAAATGCAAATGAACAAAACAGGGTCAAACCCTTCCCTAAAACACCTACCGGTATCTATGGATTGGATGAAATCACCGGTGGAGGATTGCCCAAAGGCCGACCAACCCTGGTATGCGGAAACGCAGGTTGCGGTAAGACCCTGCTCGCCATGGAATTTCTCGTTCGGGGTGCGACGCGGTACAACGAACCCGGGGTTTACATGGCCTTTGAGGAAACCGAGCAGGAACTAACGGCCAATGTCGCTTCGCTCGGCTTCGACCTGGACAAGCTGGTGGATGAGAAAAAGATCATATTTGACCATGTCCATGTCGAGCGGAGCGAGATCGAGGAGACCGGCGAATATGACCTCGAAGGGTTGTTCATACGGCTCAACTATGCCATCGAAAGCATCGGGGCGAAGCGGGTCGTTCTCGACACTGTTGAATCCCTTTTCTCAGGGCTCCCGAATGTACTTATCCTCCGTGCCGAACTTCGCCGGATGTTCCGCTGGCTTAAGGAGAAGGGAGTTACCGCGATCATCACGGGAGAGCGGGAAAATGAGGCGCTTTCACACCATGGGATGGAGGAATATGTTTCCGACTGTGTGATCCGCCTCGATCACCGTGTTTCAGAGCAAACTTCCACCCGGCGGATGAGGATCGTTAAATACTGCGGTTCATCGCATGGCACCGCTGCTGGCGCGTGATATCGAGATCGGCGGAGAGCGTAACCGGGGATTATATATTCTTAAATCACGCGGCATGGCTCATTCAAACCAGATCCGCGAATTCAGGTGGACCGATCATAGCATTGAATTACTCGATGTTTATGTGGGGCCGGGCGGTGTTCTTACAGGTTCGGCAAGGATTACTCAGGAGGCAAAGGAAAATGAAGAACATCTGATGCTGAAGGAGGAAACGGAACGTAAAAAACTCGAGCTGGAACGCAAACGGAAAGCCCTCAAAGCGCAGATAGCCTTATTACAGGTTGAATTCGAAGCCGGGGAGGCGGAGACGCGGAAACTAATAAAAAACAGTGAAGAGCGAACCCTGCGACTGTCGCTGGAACAGCGCGACATAGCCCTAAGCAGGAAAGCTGACTCCTGGGTATAATCAACAATTAGTGATAACTTATCGAAAGAGAAACCAGCTATGAAAGCCAATAAGCAGAAACCGGCAACTGGCGGGCCTATAGAGGTACCACAATCTGTTGTGACCGAAAAATGGGTGTTGCGCCTATACGTAGCCGGACAAACCCCCAAATCGATCACGGCCTTTAAAAACCTTACCCTGATCTGCGATGAGCTGCTCGGGGGAGATTATACGATAGAGGTCATCGACCTGATCCTGAACCCAAAACTGAGCCGCGATGACCAGATCCTTGCCGTGCCGACCCTGGTTCGGAAATTACCCGTACCCGTGAGAAAAATCATAGGGGATCTCTCAAACCGGGAACATGTGCTTGTTGGCCTTGACCTGATGCCGCGAACCGTTTAACACGAAAGAAAAATCAACATGGGAAAATCTAAAAGCCAGGTCAGCCCCTCTACAAAAGAGTTTGAGGCGGCAATTAACAAGGCCAACGATGAAAGCTACCTGTTGCGCTTGTATGTGGCCGGTTCGACTCCCAGGTCATTACGCGCCATTTCCAGGATAAAAACGATTTGCGAGGAGTACCTTTTCGGGCAATATGTTCTTGAAGTGATTGACCTGTACCAGAATCCCGACCTTGCAAAAGGCGACCAGATCATGGCTGTCCCGACGCTCATCAAGGAACTCCCCTCCCCGTTGCGGCGTGTGATCGGTGATATGTCAAGCACGGAACGGTTGTTAATCGGACTTGATATAAAACCAATGAAAAAAAAGTAAGGCAAACCAAACCGCAATTGACAGTTACCAGATGAAAAGTAAAGAGATACCTGCTGAAGTTAACCTCCTGCGCCTTGAGAATGAGGAGCTGCGTTCACGCCTGGATGAGGTGACGGAAACGATGAATGCAATCCGCAACGGAGATGTTGATGCCATCATCGTTTCCGGTCCCGGAGGGGAACAGGTGTTTTCGCTTAGGTCTGCCGAAACTCCCTACCGTATCATTGTTGAAGAAATGAACGAGGGAGCAGTATCCCTTGCCAAAGATGGCACGGTTCTTTACTGTAACAGATGCTGTGCAAATACCCTTGTTGCACCGCCGGAACAAATTGCGGGTTCTGCCTTTCTCTCTTTTGTTGAACAAAGGGATAAACAGGTCTTCCTGAAGTTACTGGGCACCGGCGCCGGGAAGAAATGCAACGGGGTTGTTTCCTGCAGGTCAGGTGAAGGCGATCCCCTGCACTTAATGCTGTCGTTATGCCCGATGCCCTCTTCATCCGACGGAGATGTTTTAATGATCTTTTCCGATGTCACCAGGTTAAAAGAAATGGAAGCTTCCCTGCGGCAGTCACGTGACGAACTTGAGCACCGGGTTGACGAAAGGACGGCAGAATTAAGAAAAATCAATGCGCTACTCACCAATGAAATCACGGAACGTAAACAGGCGGAAGCATCCCTGAAAATAAGCAAGGCACAATACAAAAATCTTTTTGAGAATTCGCTGGTAGGGATTACGGTTGTTGACCGTGAGGGGATTTTGCAGATGATCAATCCAACGGCTGTGAAGAAATTCGGTCTGTCACAGGATGAGGTGGAGGGGAAATCGATATTTGACCTGATCCCGTATGATTCAGCCAAAAAATACATCGGGTTGAACCGGTCTTTAATGGACACAGGTGGTCAGCGTGTATACGAGGATTCGTTTTTGATAAATGGAGAGCACAGGACATTTCTCATATTTGACAAGGCTCTTGGTAATAAAGACGGGGGGGGTGATGCCATCCAGAGCACCTCGATTGACATAACCGTCCGCAAACTTGCCCAGGAAAAACTGATTAAAAGCGAAAGCAATCTTTTAAAAGCTGAACGTATAGGAAATACAGGGAGTTGGGAATATAATGTCGCTACAGGCACAGCTTTATGGTCGAATAATATGTTCCGGATATTCGATGTTGATCCGGAGATGCCAACAGAGTTGGTTTTCAAATATTTTGTCGAAAATTTAGTTCATCCAGCTGATCGTGAACATATCCTTTCCGTTTTTGCAGATGCATTAAAAGGAATCCGGCCTTATGATCTTGAATACCGGGTAATCAGGAAAGAGGGCAGTGTCAGAATTATTCATGCGCTTGCAGAAATTGTTTGCGATGAACATGGCAAACCAACACGCATGATCGGCAGAGTTGAAGATATCACCGAACGCAAGCGACTTGAAAATGTACATAATTTCCTGGTCACCAACGGCTATCCGGGCTCAGGTGAAAACTTCTTTGAATCCCTTGCGAAATACCTGTCTGAAATCCTGGGCGCCGAATACATCTGCATCGATAAACTTCAAGGCGACAGACTGACAGCTCACACGATTGCAGTTTATAACGAGGGTAAATTTGAACCCAATGGTTCCTATGCATTGAAACAAACCCCCTGTGGTGAGGTGATCGGTAAAAACATTTGCTTTTTTCCTGAAAATGTATGCCGGCTGTTTCCCAATGATGAAGCTCTCCGGGAATTAAAGGCTCAAAGTTACATTGGAACTACCCTGTGGAGTTTTGACGGGAAGCCGATCGGCCTCATTGCCGTTATCAGTCAAAAACCGATGAATAACACTGTTTTTGCTGAAGATGTTTTGAAATTAGTGGCTATTCGCGCTGCCGGTGAGTTAGAACGGACCCTCATGGAGGAAGACTTGAGGCTTGCCAAAGAAAAAGCCGAAGAAAACCTGGCCATGCTGAAAATGGCCCAGAAGGTAAGCAATTCAGGAACATACGACTGGGATATCCTGAACAACACTTTTTACTGGTCAGATGAATTCCTGCATTTGTTTGGCCTGCCGAAAAATACAATTGCCGGCTTTGCAACCTGGAAGAATATTATGCATCCTGACGATTTTGAGATTGCTACCGGGAGAATCAGGGAAACACTGAATAACCATACTGAACTACTGAGTGACTACCGGATTATATTTCCCGGAAATGGAATCAAATGGATAAGGTCAACAGGCCATACAACATATGTTAATGACAAACCGGTAAGAATGATCGGAATGTGTATGGATATTACCTATCATAAAACCGTCGAACAGGAATTAGTTTATGCCAAAAATAAAGCCGAAGAAAGCGACAGGCTGAAATCTGCTTTCCTTGCCAATATGAGTCATGAAATAAGAACCCCGATGAATGGAATCCTTGGCTTTGCCGAGCTGCTGAAAGAGACTGACCTTAAAAACGAAGAGCAAAAAAAGTATATCCGGATCATTGAAAAAAGCGGTAACCGCTTGCTTAATACGATCAATGATATCATTGATATATCGAAAATTGAATCGGGACAAATGGAAATTTCCGTTTCAAGTATGAATATCAACGAAGTCAATGAAACATTTTATGACTTCTTTAAACCTGATTCTGAAAAGAAGGGTTTACAGTTTGTCTGCAGCAATTCACTCCCGTCAAGTGAGGCCGAAATTCTAACTGATAAACATATGCTGGAAGGCATTCTCACCAACCTCATCAAAAATGCTTTTAAATTCACCGATAAGGGCATTGTTGAATTTGGGTATACCCTCACAGAGGCGACCAGCGAGCCGGTTTTGAACGCCCCCGGGGAGCCATTTCTCCGGTTTTTTGTAAAAGATACAGGGTCCGGGATTCCGGGTGACAAACTGGATGTTATTTTTGAACGTTTTATCCAGGCTGATATTTTCGATAGTAAAGCCCTGCAAGGGACTGGGCTGGGCCTGGCAATTTCCAAAGCGTATGTTGAGATGCTGGGCGGAAAGATCTGGGTGGAAAGCAAGGAAGGAGAAGGCTCCGTATTTTATTTCACGATACCTTACAAAACCAGGAGACTTCCACTAAGCAGCATGAACAAGGAAAATTTACCAGAAGGTTTATGCCTGAAAATCAAAAAGCTTAAAATATTGATTGCAGATGACGATGAAACGTCGGATTTGCTGGTTACCGAAATAATTAATGAAAAAATTAATGACATCATGCATGTCGGCACGGGAGATTATGCAGTAGATTATTGCCGTAAAAATCCTGGGCTGGATTTGGTCCTGATGGATGTGAAAATGCCCGGGATGAACGGGTATGAAGCCACCCACCGGATCCGCCAGTTTAACAAGGATGTGGTCATCATTGCCCAGACAGCTTACGGGCTTTCAGGCGACCGGGAAAAGGCGATTGCATCCGGCTGTAATGATTATATCGCGAAGCCAATAAACAAAGATGAACTGCTGCGCATAATTCAACAATATTTCAGTCTGACTTAATTGCCTGGCGGATAATCAGTTCCTCCATTTTACGGATATTGAAAAATAGTTATAAATTTATCGCAAATTTAAAACTACTTCCTATGAACGTTTCAACAATCAATTATATGGCAGTTGCTGCAGCGGCGATTGCCTTCTGGGCTCTCGGAGCCTTGTGGTACAGCCCGGTTTTATTTTCAAAGCAATGGATGAAAGAGCTTGGATTCACCGGGGATCCTGCAAAAAAACCGAATATGGTGCTGATCTTCGGGCTCAGTTTCCTGCTGATGTTTATCATGGTGCTCGGGATTGCATTCATCCTTTCAGGTTATCCACCTGAAAAAGTAACATGGGTGTCGGGTTTATGTCTAGGGACCCTCTCGGCGGTATGTTTTACCATGACAGCCATCGGGATTAATTACCTTTACCAGATGAGGTCGCTCACCCTTTGGCTCATCGACGCGGTCTATATGTTTCTCGGGTTGGGCATTGCCGGTATCATACTGGGAGCCTGGAGATAATATGAAAACCAAAAACCGTTCTTCAAATACCGAGCGCTGGATGGCACGGATCCTCGAGATGGGCGCCCTGATTGCATAAAACGAATCATCTGACCAACTGCCGCCGGTTTTGGTTGACCACCCTACTCTCTTCAATATCAATCGCGTGATGTGGTCAGGTTGCACCGGCCAGGACTGGTTAAGGCAAGCGTTTTTTCCAGATTAGAGGGATTTTATTCCACTAAAAGCATTTTTTCACAGAGAAGCCTCTGGTTATGATTGGATAACTTCTAATGCCTATACAGCGTACCCTTTGGGGTATACTTTATAATAATTTTATGAAAATATACCCGAAAGGGGGTATTCAATTAACATTTCATTATCTTTGTACCCTAAAGGGTATATCCATGGATCTAAAAACTTTCATCAAAGAAAAAAGAAAACTTGCGAACTTGACCCAGCCGGAGATTGCTGAGAAGGCAGGTGTGGGTCTTCGCTTTATCAGGGAAATGGAACAGGGAAAGGTTACTTTACGAATGGACAAAGTCAACCAGGTCTTGAAGCTTTTTGGGTTTGAGCTTGGCCCTGTCGAGATGAGAAGGGAAGAGTTTACAATGAACAATAAACAATGAGCCATAAAGAATCATAGGTAAAAATGAGAAAGGCCGAAATAAAAGTTCACAAACAGACAGCAGGGTGGCTGTCGCAGGATGAAAACGGGTATCATTTCTTGTACGATCCGGCCTACCTGGTATTAAAAGAGGCAGAACCAGTAAGTCTTACGCTTCCGCTGCAGGCCGCACCATTTGACAGCAACGTACTCTTCCCGTTCTTCGATGGCCTGATTCCGGAAGGATGGCTGCTCGAAATTGCCGAAAGGAACTGGAAATTAAATGCCAGGGACCGGATGGGGCTTCTGCTGACCTGCTGCAAAGATTGCATCGGGGCAATAAGTGTAATCGAGGTAAAAGAGGAGGATCAGTGATGAAACGATGCTTATTTTGCTACCAACCATTACGCGGGAATGAAATCGATTTTCATCCATCCTGTAGCAGGAAGATCTTTGATCAGCCCATTCCTCCGGAGTTACCTTATATGGAAGCGCAGATGGCCGAACTGGCATTGAAGGTTGTTCAAACAATGGTAACCGTCACCGGTGTTCAGGCTAAATTATCCCTTCACCTGGAATCACCTGAAGGAAAAAGGGCACCAAAAAGATTCACCATCGTCGGTCTTTGGGGAGGATATATTTTAAAACCACCCACGGCTCATTACAAGCAATTGCCTGAAGTGGAAGACCTGACCATGCATTTAGCGCAGATAGCAAAAATTGATGTTGTACCTCATTGCCTGGTCAAGCTC
>CAIWMX010000126.1 GCA_903913885.1 uncultured Bacteroidales bacterium
GACAGTTTAGCAAACTGTTGGTTTCAGCCACTCACCCACCTCTCCAGTGTTACGGCTAATTTTCCCGACAACGGTTTGTCAATCGGGAGTGCAAAATTAGGAATTCTAACGGGTTTAACAAATTTTTTTTATCTTGATTCAAACTGATTAGTTCACGCCTAACCTTTCTCCCCTTCTCCCCCCGGGAGAAGGGGTCAGGGGGATGAGGCATATTCCGGTAGAAGGGATCAGGGGGATGAGGCATATTCCGGTAGAAGGGATCAGGGGGATGAGGTATATTCCGGTAGAAGGGATCAGGGGGATGAGGCATATTCCGGTAGAAGGGGTCAGGGGGATGAGGCATTCCCGCAGCTGGAGATGGGGTCAGGGGAATAAGAGATTCTCCGGCAGAAGCGGTTAAAGGGATGAGGTAATTCCATTAGTTTTTCTTAATTTTGACGGTGTTAAAAAAAACACTACCCACCGCTAAATGCATTGATTATGAACGGAAAAACATTTGCTGAAAAAATTTTCGGAGCTAAAAAGGGAAGTATCGTATTTGCCCGGCCCGATATCATCCTCTCCCACGACAACACATCGAGTATTTACAGCACGTTTAAGAAAATGGGCGGCACCGCCCTGGCAAACCCCGACGCCCTGCTGATCACGCTCGATCACAACGCCCCGCCAACCAATGCAAAACTGGCCAACGACTACCAGGTCATCCGCGAATTCGTTGAAAAATACGGCATCACCAAATTCCACGACGCTGGCGACGGGATCTGCCACCAGCTGATGTCGTACTATGCCAAACCGAAGATGATCATCGTGGGCAGCGACAGCCATACCAGCACTGCCGGGGCATTCAATGCGTTCGCTGCTGGCATCGACCGCACCGAAACCGCCGGCCTCTGGAAACAGGGCGAAACCTGGTTCCGCGTACCCGAATCGGTGAAGATCACCCTCACCGGCGCCCTTCCCACAGGCGTTTACGCCAAAGACCTCGCCCTCTGGATCATTGGCATGATCGGTTCGAGCGGGGCCGATTACATGTCGATCGAATACCACGGCGACGGCGTGAAAACACTCACCATCTCCGACCGCATGGTCCTTTCAAACCTCGCCTCGGAAATGGGGGCAAAAAATGCGGTTTTCCCCGCCGATGAAGTGCTGGAGAATCATTTCGGCAAAAAACTGGATGGCTTGTGGGCCGATGCGGATGCAACCTACCTGCAGGAAATCGCCATCAACCTCAGCGAAATTTTCCCGGTCGTTGCCGCGCCGCACCACGTAGATAACGTGAAAGCCGTTTCAGAAGTCCAGGGAACGAAAATCCAGCAGGCGCTTATCGGCACCTGCACCAACGGCCGCCTCCAGGACCTCCGGGAAGCCGCCGCCGTGCTTAAGGGAAAGCATGTCCCTAAATACATGCAGCTGCAGATCATCCCCGCGTCGAAGGAAATTTTCAGGCAGGCAATGGAAGAGGGGCTTATCGCGATTTTCATGGATGCCGGCGCCAACGTGCTGTCATCATCCTGCGGACCCTGTCTGGGTACCGGCCAGGGCATCCCGGCCGACGGTTATTCGGTCATCTCCACGGCCAACCGCAATTTCAAAGGACGCATGGGCAACAACGCCTCCAGCGTGTACCTGGGCTCCCCTGCAACGGTTGCCATATCGGCGCTGAATGGCGAAATCACCGACCCAAGGGGCATTGTTGCCACCGACAAATTTCCCTATCATGCACCGCAAAGCGCCACTGTTGACATCAAAGAGGGCGACGACCGTTTCAACGACGGCACCTGGAACTATTCAGATGTCGACAACCTCAACACCGACCAGATGTTTGCCGGCAACCTCACCTACAACGTGCAGAGTTCCGAGCCTGAAAAGATCATGCCTTACCTTTTCAAGGGTTTTGACAACAGCTTCTCCGAGCGGGTAACACCCGGCGATATCATCATGGCGGGCGCGAACTTCGGTTGCGGCAGCTCCCGCGAACACCCTTCCGTGGGACTGGCCTTCGCCGGGGTGAAAGCCGTGGTGTGTAAATCGGTCAACCGGATTTTCTACAGGTCAGCGGTAAACCAGGGACTGCCCATCATCCTGGTGCCCGACGCAGTTGATGCTTTCAGGCAGGGGGATCATGTGGAAATAGATTTTGAAAAAGGGCTGGTCATTGTCGGAACGAAGCAATTTGCCTTTGCCCCGCTCCCATCAAAGCTCATGGAGATCTTTTCAGCCAAAGGGCTCGTGAATTATGTAAAAAATAAATGAAAAAGCTCCTCGGGCCCGCCCTTTTCATTGTTTTCACGGTTGTTCTTGTCTTCACACTGTTGGCATTCTTTCCCAAATATGCCGGGATGCTGACCTTCATTTTCTTCTTCCTGCTTTTTGACGGGTATCTTTGGTTATCGTTACGCGGCATTGTCAGGAAAATGGAGCCCGTTCCCCGGTGTGGAATAACCCTGCTCTACTGGTTTGCAGCGGGGCTGCTGCTGACGACCACGGTCTGCGGTTTCTTCGTCTCCTTCCTCGACTGGAACCTGCCGTTGCGCACCTACGTGCAGAACGCCATCCTGATCCTTTTTCTTGCCAAAGTCTTCCCTGTACTGGCCCTGGTTATCACAGACCTGGTCAGGGCCTGGAAGTATATGGTAAGCCGTAATATCAGGAAGCGGCCTGTTGCCATGGCCGGCATTCCCCGCTCCCGGCAGATCCTTGCTGCCGGCTGGGTCCTTGGGGTATTTCTTTTTATCATGCTTGTTTCCGGGACCCTCTTCTGGCAGTTTGACTTCACAGTGAACCGCCAGGAGGTCACCCTGAAGGACCTGCCCCCGGCGTTTGACGGGATGAAGATCGTCCAGTTTTCCGACGTTCATCTCGGAAGCTGGGGCTCGAGGAAACAGCTTCAGAAGGCCCTGAACACCATGAACGATCTTCACCCGGATGTGATCTTCTTTACCGGCGACATGTTCAATTACTGCACGGCCGACGGTCAGGGTTTCGGGGATATCCTGCAAACCCTCCGGGCTCCGTTAGGTATTTACACCATCCTTGGCAACCATGACTATGGCGATTACATCAACTGGCCCTCCCCTGCAGCCAAGCAGAAAAACATGGATGACCTGAAACTATTCTATCAGAAACTGGGCTGGAAGCTTCTCCTCAATGAGCATGTAATACTCAGGAAGGGAGCCGACAGCATCGCGCTCATTGGCGTTCAGAACTGGGGGGCCTCTCACCGGTTTCAGCGATTCGCGAACATCAACCAGGCGCAGAAGGGAACCGAGACGATGGCCATCCAGTTGCTCCTGTCGCACGACCCTTCGTTCTGGGACAAAATCATCAGTAAAAAGTACCAGAACATCGATATCACCTTTTCAGGTCACACCCACGGTGGCCAGGTAGGCATCGACTGCTTCAACATTCACTGGAGCCCGATCACCTGGGCTTACAGGCACTGGTGCGGGCTGTACTTAAATCCAGCCTCGCCCACGCCACAATATCTTTATGTCAACCAAGGCCTTGGCAACATTGGTTATTCAGGCCGGATTGGCATCATGCCCGAGATTACACTGATTATTCTCAAAAGAGTAGCGGAAAAGTAACCGGGTGTAAAAAAAATTACCTAACTTCCCCCCCGTAATTCGACGTCTCTTAAGTACTTAATAATCAAGCTTGCTATGGCAATTATCAACGATGGTGCAGCACAGAACCAGCCCACGCAGGATCAACTGGCTCTCGACACCATCATCAACAATATCCCGGCTATGGTTTTCTATAAAGACCTGGATGGAGTGTATATTGCAGCAAATGAGATGTTTTGCCGGCAATTAAATACAACTCCCGCGGAGCTCGTCGGCCATAGCGACTTCGATTTCTATGATGAAGCCTCAGCCCTGCGATTTCGTGATACCGATCTTGAAGTTATTCACACCGGCAGATCCTCAGATACCTTCGACGACGAGATCTCCATTAACGGGGAGACCAGGATTTTCACGACCCGCAAAGTCCTGCTCAGGGATAATGATGGAAATCCGAGCGGCATCATTGGCCTATCGTACGACACTACCGACAGCCACCGGGCCGAGCAGGAACTGACCGAAAGCCGCACGAGCTATAAATACATGTACAACGTGTTCCGGCTTATGGCCGACAATATCCCCGATCTGCTCTGGGCCAAAGATCTGCGGAAACACTATTTGTTTGCAAACAAAGCCGTTTGTGAAATGATTCTGGGGGCAACCGACACAGAGGAGCCTATCGGGAAAACCGACCTCTACTTTGCCGAACGGGAACAAAATTCGCATCCCGACGATGCCGAATATCATACATTCGGAGATATCTGCAGCAATACCGATGATGTGACGATGCGCCAGAAGTCCCCGGGCAGGTTCGATGAATACGGCAAAGTAAAAGGGGAATACATCTTCCTGGATGTCCAGAAGGCACCCATTATGGATGAAGACGGGAACATGATCGGAACCGTCGGGAGCGGGCGTGATATTACCATGCAAAAGCTGATGGAGCAGGAGTTCCAGTCGCTTTACCAGCGTAACCGGGCGATTATTGAAGCCCTGCCCGACCTGATGTTCCTCTTCGACGACGAAGGCACCTGCCTCGAAACTTATGCATCCAATCCCGACGAACTGCCCGACTCTCCTGACAATTTAATTGAAAGGAATGTCAGGGATTTTTTCGGACCGGAGATTGCTATGATAACGATTGATGCGATCAGGAAATGCCTGCTTACGGAGACAATCCAGTCATTCGAATACAAGCTGCATACGGGAACCTGCCCGCAATATTATGAAGCCCGGCTTATCAGGGTTGATGATAAAAAAGCACTCTGTATTTCGAGGAACGTCACCGTACAGACTATCCTGCAGCAGGAGCTGGTCGAGGCAAAGGAGACTGCCGAAGAATCGGCCCGGCTTAAATCAACCCTGCTTCACAATATAAGCCATGAAATCCGCACGCCGCTTAACGGAATCCTCGGTTTTTCCGACATCATGATGAAGGAGCTCAAGGATCCAGATTACATTGAAATGGCCACCTATATCAACAAATCGGGGAAAAGGCTCATGAAAACCCTCGATTCGATCATGCAGTTGTCGCAACTTGAATCGGGGGTGAAAACACTCCAAAAAGACAACATCGATATTGAACTCGACCTCCGTAAAATCGTTAACAGCTTTAATGACATTGCGACTGAAAAGGGGCTGTTCATCGAGATGCGGAAAATACCTTCCTGTCACGGGTATCTCGATTCGTTCCTCCTCATGCAGGCGATCTCGAACATCCTTGAGAACGCCCTGAAATTCACGCAGAAAGGGGGCGTGATCATCGAAGCCTCGGAGATCTTCCGCGATCACACGCGGTTCCTTTCGATCCGAATAGAAGATACCGGGATCGGCATTTCCGACGACCACCGGAAAATTATTTTTGACGAGTTCAGACAGGTAAGCGAAGGACGCAACCGCAATTTTGAAGGTACCGGACTCGGCCTTACGATTGCCATTAAAATGGTTCAGCTCCTGGGTGGCGATATTGTTGTTGAAAGTGAAATGGGAAAAGGTTCTGTTTTCCTGGTTACCCTTCCTTTTCCTGCTGCCCCGGGAAACCTTGCCGAACCAACTCCGCCGGCCGGTTCGCAGAAACAGGTAACACCTGCAACCGTCAGGAGCAACGCCGGGTTACCAGTGCTGGTCGTGGAAGAAAACGAGGTAAATGCACAGCTGATCTATGTCTATCTCCGGAATAACTACTTGGTCCATTGGGCCAGGGATGGGGCCAATGCCATCGACATGGTGAAAAACCAGGCATTTGCCGCCGTGCTGATCGGTATAAATCCCAACGGTCACAGCGGCTTTCAGACCATTGAAGCCATCAGGCAGCAGCCTGGTTACGGGAACATCCCGGTTATCGCCCTGACCGGCTTTACGATGACCGGCGACAGAGAGTTGCTGAGCCGGGCCGGCTTCACCGGTTACCTGGCGAAGCCTGTGGCAAAATCAGAGCTCCTGGAACTTCTTGAGAAGGTGTTACAAAGCGGCGGGTAATAATTCCTGCTGAATTATTCTGTCTACAGAAACTCCCCCCTATTTGGCCCTTGAAACCTGGATAAATGAAACCTCCACGTCGCCACCCTGCGGGTAAAGGCTGATCCAGTTATTGTCCTCGCGCGACCAGAGGTCCTGGTCCTTTACGCTGACCAGCCGTTCATTCACCTTCCCTCCTACGGCCAGGTTTTTCATCACGACACCCCCGTTGGCAGCCTTGTCCTTGCCATACCGCATCAGCACATTGAACGATTTGCCCGAGAGGTTCTTAATCTTTATATAGATGAAGTTGTTTTTTCTTGACGCGATGTTAACGGGAGGAAAAGGAAATTGCTTCTCTGTTCCGGCTTCAATCGTTACGGTCGATTTCAACACATCGGCGATGGCATTCTCGGCGATGGTCCTCCTGATTTTCGAGATCATTTCCCGGGGATAGTTCTCCATGGGCAGGAGGTTCGCGGCGTCGGTGTAGGCATCAACCGCCTTGTCAAATTCATAGGTGTTGAAATAGCGGTCGCCCTCGGCAACGGCCTTGTCGTAAAGAGATTTATTGGCACGGTAGAGGCTGTCGATCCGCGCGGTAATGATCGTCACACGCTCCCTGGGATACTTCTGATCGGGAAAAACTCCGAGCGCCTGCTGGTAGGCATCCCTGGCCTTGGTCAGGTCCTTATCCCTGTATGAATTATCGCCATTGGCGATCAGGTTTTCATAATACTTCTGCTTCCCCATCAACTCTTCGAGCGCCTTGTTGATCTCGGCTATTTTCTCCTTCGGATAAACTGCCTGGGGCTTCGCCTCCAGGGCGTTTTGGTACTCCTTGCGCGCCTCTTCATACTTCTTTTGCAAAAGCAGCTGATCGGCGCCGGCAATCACTGCCTTGTAGGCATCTTCTTTGGCTTTGAGTTCGGCAAGAATTCCGTCGATTTCGGCAATCTTGTCCTTCGGATACTGCTCCTCCGGTTTAAGTTTGCCTGCATTGAGGTATTCGGTTTTTGCCTGCTCGTAGGTTTTTGAAACGAGCAACTGATCAGCTTTCACCAGGGATGCATGGTAATTTTCATCCAGTGTTTTTTGTTTCAAAATTTCGGCCAGGATGGCGCTGATCTCGACAATCTTATCTTTGGGATACTGTTCCGACGGTTTAATTTTTCCGGCATCGACATAGGCAGTTTTTGCCTTCTCATATACCTTGTCGCCCATCAGTTTGTCGGCCCCGGCAATGGCGGCCGTGTACTGTTCATCCAGGGCTTTCAGGCGGGCAACGTCCGTAAGCGCCTTCTCAGTCTCGGCCAGTTTTGTTTTAGGATATTGCTCCCCGGGTTTAAGTCCACCGGCTTTTTGATATTCGGTTTTGGCCAGTTCATATGATTTATCGGCCAACAGTTTGTCGGCAGATGCAATGGTTGCCTTATATTCCTCGTCAAGCGCCTTTTGTTTGGCAATGCCGGCCAGAACCGCGTCAATTTCCGCAATTTTTGTTTTCGGATAGGTTTCCTCTGGCTTTAATGACGATGCATGCGTATACTCCTCCTTTGCCGGCTCATACGATTTGGCCGCCAGTTGTTTGTCGGCCGATGCGATGCTTGCCTTATAATTTTCCTCGAGGGTTTTGCGGGCAGCAAGGTCGGCGAGGATTTTGTCGATTTCGGCAATTTTTTCGGTCGGGTATGTTTCAGCGGGTTTCAGTTTGCCGGCGCTGAGGTACTCGGTTTTAGCCTGGTCGTATGTTTTGGCGGCGAGCAGTTTATCAGCTCCTGCAATGATGCCAACATATTTTTCATCGAGCGCTTTGGCCGCGGCGATCCCGGCAAGGATCACATCAATCGCGGCAATTTTATCTTTCGGGTAACTCTCCTGGGGCTTGATGGACGATGCATTCACGAATTCCGTGCGTGCTGCCGCAAACGATTTCTCCCCGAACAACTTGTCGGCGCTGGTTACCGAGGCGTTGTAGCGGTCGTCGCGGTCTTTCATGGCTGCCAGATCAGCGAGTGCCTTGTCGGCCTCTGCAATTTTATCCTTCGGGTATTGTTCAGCGGATTTCAGCACAAGTGCTGCCTGGTATTGCGCCTTGGCACCGGTGTAGGCTTTGTCGGTAAGCAGTTTGTCGGCTTTGTCAATATCGGCGGCATATTCGTCATCCAATGCTTTTCGTTTTGCAATGACCGCCAGGGCAGCATCGGTTTCGGCAATTTTCGTAATCGGGTATTTCTCGGCGGGTTTCAGCCCGGAAGCTTTGGTATATTCGTTTTTGGCAGCCTCATAGTTTTTATCTGACAGGAGCTTGTCGGCGCGGGCAATGGCGGACTTGTAATTTTCGTCGAGTGATTTTGCGGCGGCGGCCAGTTCCTCCAGGGTCTTGTCGATGGCAGCCATTTTTTCCTTCGGGTATTTTTCCAGTGGTTTTAAAGCAGAGGCACTGGCATAGTCGGCCCTAGCCTGCACAAATGATTTATCAGCCAGCTGTTTATCGGCTTTCGTTATCAGACCGTCGTACTGTGCATCCAATGATTTCTGCTTTAGCAACGCGGCCATGATCACGTTGATCTCCCCGATTTTTCCTTTTGGATACTCTTCTGACGGTTTTAGTCTAATTGCTGACTGGTACTCCGCCAATGCCAGATCGTATGTCGTGGCGGCCAGCAGCTTGTCGGCCCGGGCAATGGTGGCGGTGTACTCCTCTTCCATGGCTTTTTGCTTCGCCAGCGAGGCGAGTGCGGCTTCGATCTCCGCGATCTTCGACTTCGGGTATTGTTCTGCCGGCTTCAATCCTGAGGCGGCCAGGTATTCTGTCTTCGCGGCATCCAGATTTTTATCCGTGAGGTTCTTATCTGCTTTGGCAATGGCGGCTTTGTAATTTTCCTCCAGGGTGTTCTTCGCTGCAAGATCGGCAAGTGCCTTGTCAATTTCCGAGATTTTATCCTTGGGATACTGCTCGCCGGGTTTCAGGCTGAGGGCATTCTGGTATTCCACCCTGGCCTGGTCATAGGTCTTCACTGCCAGCAGCTTATCCGCTACAGCCAGTACTTCCCGGTAATGATCGTCAAAAGCCTTTACTTTGGCAAGTTCAGCCAGGATTTTATCAATGTCCGTAATTTTATCCCTGGGATAGGTTTCCGTCGGCTTTATTTTCAGGGCGTTGGTAAACTCTGCTTTCGCCGGGGCATAGGACTTATCAGCCAACAACTTGTCCCCCTTCGCGATGGATGCATCATACTGGTTTTCGAGGGATTTCTGTTTGTCAAGGTCGGCCAGCGCCAGGTCTATCTCTGCGATCCTGTTTTTAGGGTATACTTCGCCAGGCTTCATCTTAAGCGCCTCCTGGAACTCGTTTTTCGCCGGGAGGAACATCCTGATCAAAAGCAAACTGTCACCCTTCCCGATGGTATTGGCATATTTCGCGTCGGCAGCTTTCAGTTTGACGTCGATGGCGATCAGTTTGTCAAGTTCCGCTATTTTACCCTTTGGATAAGCCTCATTGGGCTTGATGGCCAGCGCCTTCTGGAATTCAGACCGCGAGGTTTCATAAACTTTATTTGCAAATGCTTTGTCAGCCGTGGCGAGGATGAGCTGATACTCCTCTTCTTTGTTTTTCAGCGCATTTGCAAGGATGTTGTCTATCTCCTGGATCTTATCCTGGGGATATCTTTCGCCTGGCTTCAGGTTCGCCGCTTTGGCGTAAGATGCGCGTGCGGGTTCATACGAAAGCGCAGTCATCAGCTTGTCAGCATCCGCTATGGTTTTAGCGTATTGCTCCTCCAGCGCCCTGGCCATCATCGCTTCCTGCCCGGTGAGCATCTTGTCGGCCTTCGAAATCATCTCCTTTGGGTAGCTTTCTGTTGGTTTGACCGATGATGCCATCACATAATTCTGCCTGGCCTGCATGTATTTCTTATCGATATACATACTGTCGGCAAGGGCAACATACTTGTTGTAATCGGCCTGGGCGTTGCTGTTGCGGGTCATGATCGCTGTGATCTCCTTGATCCTCTCGCGCGGGTAGGCCTGCTCGGGTTTTATGATCAGGGCCTCATTGTACGATTTAATGGCATCGGTGTATTTGACGTCGTTAAACGACTGGTCGGCCTGGGCGATCACTTTCAGGTAGGCTTCATCCTTCGCCTTGATGGCCGCGAGGATGCCGTTCAATTCGGTGATCCGCTTTTGCGGGTATTCTTCATCCGGTTTTACCAGACTGGCTTTTTTATAATCGACCAGGGCAAGCTGGTAGCTCTTTGAAAGATAAAACTTATCGGCCGAGGCCAGCGCTTTGGCGTACTCTTCATCCTTCACCTGCTTATCAATCTTGAGTTTTATGATCTCATTGATCCTGTTCTTCGGGTAGGGATCGCCGGGCAGCATCCGGCTGGCATTCTCATATTCCTGCTGAGCACGCGTGTAATCACCCGCCTGGAACAACTTATCGGCACTGGCAATCGCAACATCGAACAGGATGTTCTGTGCTTTCTGCGAACGCAGCAGTTCCATGGTTTTCTGAAGTTTTTCCTTTGCCACCGGGTCATTGGGATTCAGGCTGGCAGCCATCTGGTACGATGACTTGGCATTCAGGTAATCCTTGGCTTTGAAATAGGTATCCCCGGAGGCAATCGCTTTCTGGGCTGACTCATCCTGTTGTTTTTTGTCGGAGACCAGGGTCTTTACCCGGGCCAGTTTCTCTTTCACCGACTGCACGCCGGGCTTTATCTGGAGTGCCTTTTCAAGATCAGACTGGCTTTTATCGTAATTTTTTTCATTAAAGGCTTTATCGGCCGAAACGATCAACGCATTAAAAATGGAATCCTGCGAATTTTTCTTCTTTCCCTGCAACGTGTCGTAACGGGCTGATGCCTGCGGGCCGGGTTGCATCACAGGGTGTTCCTGCCCGGCGGTGAATGTATAAAACAGCCCCAACGACACTGTTGAAATAAAGATAGCGGTAATAATGGGAAAAGATTTGATTAATCCAGGTATTTTCATAGTATGCTTGTGCGTTCAGATAATAATTGATTCAACTTATTATAACGGGATTTTGATGAAATAATTTCATTCCGGGCTCATGGATCTATTAATCCGTCTTTGATCGTGAGTTTACGGTCGGCCATATCCGCGAGATCAAGGTTATGGGTTACGATCACGTAGGTTTGCCGGTAGGTATCACGGAGCGTGAAGAAGAGTT
Source organism: uncultured Bacteroidales bacterium (assembly GCA_903913885.1). Classification (GTDB taxonomy): domain Bacteria; phylum Bacteroidota; class Bacteroidia; order Bacteroidales; family FEN-979; genus CAIVAT01. The sequence continues at coordinate 11,224 of CAIWMX010000126.1, forward strand.
TGTGCAATTCAACGGCGGAGGCTGAGTCCAGATTGCCTGAAGGTTCGTCGGCCAGAATCACGGATGGATTGTTGACCAGGGCCCTGGCTACAGCAACACGCTGCTGTTCGCCTCCGGAAAGTTCCGAAGGTTTGTGGCCGGCCCGGTCCCTGAGGTTCATGAAATCGAGCAGTTCCATGGCACGTTTCCCGGCTTCTTTTTTTCCAATCTTCGCGATGAAGGCAGGGATGCACACATTTTCAAGTGCTGTGAATTCCGGTAATAGATGATGGAACTGGAAAACAAACCCGATGTGCTTGTTCCTGAAATCCGACATTTTGCGCTCGGAAAGGTCCTGGATTCTGATGCCGTTTAATTCGACCGTGCCCGTATCGGCTTTGTCGAGTGTCCCGATGATCTGCAGCAACGTGGACTTCCCGGCACCGGAGGCACCGACAATGGATATGATTTCACCTTTTGCAACTTCAAGGCTGATGCCTTTGAGAACTTTCAGCGGCCCAAAAGATTTCCGGATGTTTTGCGCAATGATCATATGACAGCCTTAAACGGCAAAGTTAAGAAATTTGAAATCTTTGCACGCTCTTTTTTGTAAATCCAATCCAAACCGCTATTTTTGAAAACCGTTATCCAACAAATTTTCCCGACATGAATCTACACGAATATCAGAGCAAATCCATTTTAAAACAATACGGGGTTGCCGTCCCCGAAGGCGCCCTTGCATACACTGAAGAAGAAGCGGTAAAAGCCGCCGAATACCTGCAGGGATCAACCGGCACCGATAAATTTGTGATCAAGGCGCAGGTTCATGCCGGCGGCAGGGGGAAAGGCGGGGGAGTGAAGGTTGCCAAATCAACCGAAGATGTCGGGCTTTTTGCCGGACAGATCCTCGGAATGCACCTGGTTACCCCCCAAACGAGCAAAGAGGGAAAACTGGTGCGTAAAGTGTACGTCGAACAGAACATTTATTACCCCGGACCGACGGAACCTTCCGAAATTTACATGAGCATCCTGCTGAACCGTCAGAAAGGGCACACCATCCTGATGTATTCGCCCAGGGGAGGCATGGACATTGAAGCCGTTGCCGAAGAGACCCCCGAGCTCATCTTCACCGAGGAAGTTGACCCGAAAATCGGGCTCCAGGCTTTTCAGGCGCGGAAAGTCGCCTTTAACCTCGGCCTGAAGGATGAAGCTTATAAGAATATGGTGAAGTTCGTCTTCGCCATTTACCGGGCCTATGAAGGCAGCGACGCATCGCTGATCGAGATCAACCCGGTATTCAAAACTTCCGACAACAAGATCCTGGCGGCCGATGCCAAGATGGTGATCGACAACAATGCGCTGTTCCGCCATCCCGACATTGCCACCATGCGCGACCTCGACGAAGAGGACCCCATCGAAGTGGAGGCCACCCGGCACGATCTCAATTATGTGAAACTGAACGGCAACGTGGGATGCATGGTTAACGGCGCCGGGCTGGCCATGGCCACCATGGACATTATCAAACTGTCGGGCGGTGACCCGGCCAACTTCCTCGATGTTGGCGGTTCTGCCAATGCCAAACGGGTGGAGGAAGGTTTCAGGATCATCCTGAAGGATCCGGCCGTAAAAGCCATTCTGGTCAACATCTTTGGCGGTATCGTCCGCTGCGACCGCGTAGCCCAGGGCGTTGTTGATGCCTACAAGAACATCGGGGAGATCAACATCCCCATCATTGTCAGGTTGCAGGGTACCAACGCGGTGGAAGGCAAAAGGCTGATCGACGAATCGGGACTGAAGGTTCACTCGGCCATCACGCTGAAAGAGGCCGCCGACCTTGTTACGGAAGTACTGAAGTAAACCTTCTTTCCGTCTCTTTCAGGAAGAGCAGTTCCCTGATTTTTTCAAGGTTCTCCACAGGGGAATCAGCGAATGAAAAGTCGTCGCGTGTGATTCCTGTTTTCTCAATTTCTTCGGATGAGCACACCTTTTGCAGGAACTCAATCAGGTTCTCTTCATCTGTTGTCTGGTGATCTTCGTTCATCGTCTTGAGGAACTGCAGTATCCTTAGCCCGTCAAATTTCTCATGGAATGCCCTGATGAAATGTTCCAGGTCCCTGTGGTTTGTACGCAAGGGCTGAAAGGGATCGGTTTCCCTGAAAACCTGTGAGATAAACCGTGAAATTTTCGTATCGACCGAGTCAACGTAAATGACCGGCAACAGGAGGTAGGTTTCCAGAATGGCATCAAACAGCGAAACGGGATACACCGGATAGCTTGCCCAGTCGCCTGTGGCCCCCCTGATCATGGCAGGTCCTGTCCCGAAAAACACACGGTCTGAAAACCTTCCTTCGGGATAAACCGTTTCGTCATTCCACAGCAGGACCTGGCCATATTTCCGCAGTTTCTGCAGAAAATAAAAATCTTCGCCGCTTAGTTTTGGGGTCATTCCTCCAACAGCGCGGTATGCCCATACAGGCACTGCCATGGCTGAGCCCAGTGCTGTAAAGGCATAGGGAGAACCGATCCGGGCAAGGCTAAGGAAATAGTGGCGCATGTAAATTTCATAACGCAGCATGGCCCTGTTGGCAAGTTCGTCCTGACCGGTTCTATGATAATAGGGAACCGCCAGTGCTACTGCATCCGGATGGGTACTGAAGTTCCGGGCAACAGACAGAAAGAATTTCTCTGAAAAAACAGTATCCGCATCCAGGCTGAGGATGATGTCGCCAGGTTGGGCATGGCTGTTGATCTGATCCATCACGGCTTTACGCGCATACCCAACGCCGAGGCGTTTGCCTGTCCATCCGTTCCCGGGCGAAGAACGGTCAATGACCACCGTTTCAAATTCCTTCCGGTTTTGCAACAGGCTGAGGGCAGCGGCATTATGAAAACATGCTGACTCCTTTGCAGGGTCGTTCCACCATGCCTCTGGCTGATTTACACATACATGCAAGGTGAACCGCCGATAGGTTTGCGCCGAAATGCAATCAAGGAGCCGGGGCAGCAGCTCCGGTTCATCCATGACCGGCAGTGCAAGATGTAGAAAAGGCAGGCCGGTGTAAGGTTTCCCGCTACCTGTCAATTTTGAGTTTTTCGTACAAGGCATCGTCCTGAATTACTTCAATCGCCTTAAGCACCTCCTCATCGTTCTGGTTGATAATGGCATATAATTCATTCAGATCCCACAACTTCTGGGCAATAAATCCCTTGATCTGCGATTTTATCAGCTTCTCTGAAGCAGCATACCCCTTGTTGTCTTTTTTCACGCCCTCTTTTTCGGCATGGGCAAAAAAACTGTCCATGAATGCACTGTCAACCTGGAAACCCTTATCATATGAGGGGAAACCGGGGTAGGCTGCCTGTAGGGTCTTCCGCGATTTATCAACATAGTCAGAGACAAAAGTATTGATCACATTTTTCCTCCGCAATTCAAGATAATATTCGGAGATAGGCGTTGAATCCCAGGGAATGAATACATCAGGCATGATCCCGCCTCCCCCGTAAACGACACGTTTTTTAGAGGTATAGAATTTAAGGGAATCGGGGAACTTAATGCTGTCGGCATGAATCAGCTCGCCATGTTTGTAGCGGTTGCCAAAATCTTCATAATATTTGTCAATGCCTTCTGCATACGACTTCTGGATGCATTTTCCCGAAGGGTTGTAATACCTGGCTGTGGTGAGACGGATGATGGAACTGTCGGGAAGCGTAAAAGGCCGCTGCACCAGTCCCTTTCCGAACGACCTCCGCCCAACGATGATGCCGCGGTCCCAATCCTGGATAGCGCCCGACACGATCTCGCTGGCCGAGGCAGAATTCTCATTCACCATGACCACCAGTTTACCCGATTGAAAAAGTCCACGGGGCGTTGAATAGTAATCTTCCCGTGGGCTGTGCACGCCCTGGGTGTATACAATGATCTTGCCCTGCCCGAGGAATTCATCCGACAGGTCGATGGCCGTTCCCATGTACCCGCCGGAGTTGTTGCGCAGGTCGAGGATCATGCTTTTCATTCCCTGTGCATTCAGTTTTGTCACAGCATCCGTGAACTCCTGCACCGAAGTCTGGGCGAATTTATTGAGGTTGATGTACCCGATTCCCGGGCTGATGATGTAAGCCGCATCAATGCTGTTGATGGGAATCTTGTCGCGGGTGATGGTAAAATCGGTCAACCCCTTTTTTCCTTTCCTGAAGATGGAAACCGTCACCTTGGTTCCCCGCTTGCCACGAAGGTGATCAAGGACAAACTGGTTGGTGATCTTTTTGCCGGTGACACCCTGACCCTCGATTTTAATGATCTTATCTCCCGACATGATCCCAAGCCGTTCTGACGGACCACCGGGAATTGAGTGAACCACGGCGATGGTGTCTTTCAGTATCTCAAACTGAACGCCGATACCGTCAAAATTACCTTCGAGCGGCTCATTGGCCTTCTGGACGTCATTTTTTGAAATGTAGACACTGTGCGGGTCGAGTTCCTTCAGGGTTTCGATGATCGCCTTCTCCACGAGCTTCGCTTCATTGGTCGTGTCGACATAAGCGAGCTTGATCAACTGCATGGCCGTATTATACTTCTGAACTCCCGCCCTTGGATCCTGTTTTTGCGCTTGTGCCAGGGAGGGAAGTGCCAGTAACATCAAAAAGAAAAGAATTGCATGATACCTGTTCATGATATTGAAATATTTATTTATCGTAAATAGCTTATTAAACAGTGGTTTTGAGCGTTCAAAGGTACTTTTATTTTAGGTTCGGGTGCCGGCATGAATCAATTTTAACTAATTTTAACGAGAATTATCAACCCTTGGCCGACGAAGAAAAAATACGATTTTACAGGAGCATATTCTATCCTGCGTTGTTTGTAATCCTTTTATGGCTGATAAAAGGGGTTGATATTATTTTTGACCTGGGGTTGAACAATTACGGACTTTTCCCCCTGGAAACCAAAGGTTTGATCGGGATTCTCACGTGTCCGCTGCTGCATGCGAACCTGGCGCACCTGTTCGCCAACTCCGTTCCCCTGCTGATTCTTGGTACTTTTCTTTTCTATTTTTACAAGGACATTGCATGGAAGACCCTTGGGCTGTTATACCTGACCACGGGGATCTGGGTATGGGTTTTTGCCCGCGGCGGCGCTGCCCATATCGGCGCCAGCGGCGTCATTTACGGGCTGGTTTCGTTCATCTTTTTCAGTGGCATTATCCGCAAGGAAAAAGGGCTGATGGTTATTACCCTGCTGGTCGCCTTTCTTTATGGCGGACTTATCTGGGGGATTTTCCCGCAACTTTTTCCAAACCAGCCCATCTCCTGGGAATCCCATCTGATGGGACTTGTGGCAGGGCTGGTATTGGCTGTCTACTTCCGGAAACAGGGTCCGCAGCCAAAACCCTGGGACTGGGGCGACGAGGAGGAGGATGACGGCTCATGGGCCGACCCGCAGGTAGACGACCATCCGGCGGAACAGTGAATCGGTAATCCCTTCAACGTTTCTCAGCTCATCCACGCTTTTGAACATTTTGTGTTTCTGCCTGTAAATCATGATGTTTTTTGTAACCGGGAACGGGAAATAGGGATGATGCAACAGCTCCTTGAATGTCACCTTGTTGATATCCATCGGGTGGATCGAATCACGGGTAACTTTCAGGTTTGGTGCGATCTCTGCGTACCGTGCCGAATCAATTCCAAAAACCTCCATCACCTGACGCGTATCGTGAAATCCCCTCAGCCGGTTACGGTAATTTACGATCCACCTTGCATAGGCCGGTCCGATCCCACGCAATTGCTGCAATTCAAACGTATCGGCCGCATTGAGGTCCAACAGGAGTAAAGGTCTGGGTGCCGACAGCCGGGGTGCACCTGTATCGTGGCGCCAGGCACCATACCTTGATCGGTAATTCTTAAACCTGTTCACCCGTGCCATGCTGTCGGAATCGGCTGCTTTTTTCCATTCGGCTTCAAAAGCCGCAATTTCAGCCGAATAAGCCATGAAATCGGGTGTTTTCCTGAACGTCTCCGACGGGATAAATGCCCTGGCCACCATCACGGCAAGCAGGATGATGCACAGCACCACGATCCCTCGTTGTTCCGAACGGTTGTATGTCAGGGAGTTGCCAATCCACTGGCTGGCCTGGATGATGATTTTTTTACGTTTCATGTCTCATTTATGATAAAACCTATCTTTCTCCCATAGTTTGGGGTTATTCAGAATATAGTTTGCAATGTCCTGGTACGACTCTTCATTCCTGACAATATGGTCGTAAAAACGTGGTTGCCATTGAAAATGGCCATGTCCGTTCTTATTGCACCAACGTTTTACAGATGCCTTGTATTGATTGATGATCATTGAAACCGAACCGGATACAGGTTTGCCAAATTTGTTGGCGAATTGATTTAAATCATCCGGAGGAGCCATGCCCTGGGATAAAGCATAAGGTGGGACCAGGCCACGGGCAAAATCGTAAGATGGGATTGTGCCCCGGGGAACGTCAGAGGGCGGGGCCATGCCCTGGGGAAAATCGCAAGGTGGGTCCATGCCATGGCATGGTCCCGCGGCTATTCGTGCATCTTGTCCAATTTCCCGGTTGCCATGATGCACCAATATCAAATGAACATGATTTGGCATGACCACATGTTCCGCTACAAAAGCCTGGCGATAGTGGGTTGAAATTTCACCTAAAAATAGTTCTGCAACAGCGCCGGTTTCATTTAAAATCATCGCCCCGTTGGAAACCATTCCAAAATAATGCCGCCGGTCTTTGGTGCAGCTGGTAATGAAGTACAACCCTTCGCTGGTGTAGTCAAAACCCTTCAGGCGAAAGGAATGTTGCTGATAAAGGGCTGATATATTATTTTTCAATTTTTGATCACTTTATGTTTCAGATGCCATTGATACCAACCATGTTTTGCCACCCCCTGGTTAGGGAATGTTCAGGGTGCCAGATGCACCATTCCGATACGGCATTCAAGACACCGCCTTTTATCGCAGTAGAACTTTTTCAGGTGAAGCAGCGACTGGGTCTGCAAGGCATTGCCGGTGGGCAAACCCGTGGCAGCCCAATTCGAAATTTCGGAATTGTACTCCCCGCGCACCTGTTCCAGAAAGCAAAGTGATTTTTCACGAAGCAACGGCAGGTCTTTTTCCAGGCCGTAAAAGAATAAAAACGGCACGATGCCATTAATAACCAGCAGATCAACGCTTCCTTTGCCGATCGTCTTTTTCCTGAAAGAGGCGGGTTTGTCAAAAACATAATGCGTATCCCAATAACCGGAGGCGCAGATGTTCAGCGATTCCATGACTTCATGATAAGAACTGCCTTCCAGGAGATCGAAAATCCGCGCATGCGTCGACCCTAAAAAATCGACCCACTGGCTGATGCGCACCGTAGGGAAATTTACCGGCCTCAGCCGAAGGAATTTCCATGTGCCTGCAGGAATTTGGAGCAGGTTGTATTTTTTTTGAAGGAACAGGTACTCCTGCAGAAGCGCTGCCGGATACTCATCCCTGCACCAGTTGCCGATCAGCCCTGATTGTCCGAAAAATAACGCCTCCAGTTGAAACCGGTTATCACAGTGTTTCCTGACAATTTTGAGGGGAAGTGACTTTGCCAGGAGTTCAAACGGCAAACTGTTGATCTTCAACCCAAACGAGCTAGCCATGTGTTGGTAAAAAGCCTCCTCCCAATCATTCAGGCATTTATACCACAGCTGCCTGATGTTATCTGCCTTTAAAACCAGCCGTTCCACCGCAAGCCCCGGCGCCCACAATTCAAAGTCAAACCCGGCGCCGGCCAGCAGCTGGTTGTAGCACGGGATCCATTGCTGGTTCAGCATCAGCTGCCGGTAGCGGTCATAGATCGATCCCGGATAACCGTCTTTGACGACCAGGGTTTGCATCGGGCTTCCATCGGGATGATGCACGGGAATGTCAGCTTCGTACACCACATGCAGGATGGCGCTGTCGTATGCATGGTCAATATGGTGACCGTGCTTGTACCATTGGGATGCACGTACATGGATCTCTACATTTCCCGCCCAAACCGTATCGCCGATTCGTAAACGGGCATTGAAAAAATCGGGGCCGCCATCGCTGTTCTGTTCACCCGGGTGAAGGACCACAAGCACATCGCCCGATTCAGTCGTCAAATCCTGGCGTAACAGCCTCGACTTCCACACGTAGGATAAAAATTCTTCATTCATAACCCGGCATATTAATGGTGAATCATTTTTATGCTTAATCGGGTAAAAGGCAAAAGGTAATACGCATTGTTAACAAAAAATCAAATATATTTTTATCTTTGCATGAATTAAAACAGGAGTCAGCGCAATGAAAGATGTCGCCACACTGGTTTCCGGCATAGATTATAAAATAAGGAGACTTCTTGAGCATCACGATTTGCTGCGTTCAGAAAATCTGGACCTTGTTAACGAAATCCGTGAACTGAAGCTGGCCAACAACGACCAGAAGCAGAAGATCAGGCAACTTGAAGAAAATATTAAAATACTTAAATTAGCTAAAACACTGGAAAACAAAGAAGGAAACGTTGAAGCAAAATTAAAAATCAACGAACTTGTGCGGGAAATCGATAAATGTATCGGGCTTTTAAATACTTAGGATAATTTTCGGAAAAAGGACAATGGACGAACTTTCCATATCGTTACCAATCGCTGAGCGCTCTTACCGGCTGGCGATTGACAAAGAACACGAGGAACTTTTCCGCAAAGCCGCCAAACTGATTGATAAACGGATCAGGGATTATTCGGGCAGTTATGCGTATAAAGACAAACAGGACCTCCTCGCCATGGTAGCTTTGGAATATGCAACCGGTTATCTGAAGAACGACCGTTTGTTGTCTGAAAACGAAAAGCAGTGGCAGGCAAAACTCGTGGCTGTGGACCAGGCACTTGACGAGCACTTTAAAAGCATGAAGCCGTAAATGTTCTTTGAAAATATCTGAAAAAACACCCGTATTCATTCAGACAGTTTGTAAACCTAACATTACAAATATCAGGTTATGACTCATCAGTTCGTAGGACAGGCCTCACTTCTGCTTCGGCAGAAGACCAGGATTCATTTCCTGACAGTGGAAGTTCGAAAAACATGGCATTCCTATTCGTGTCGTATGAGGTTTATCAATACCTTGCTGGATGATGCGGGTTTTTTCTTTTTTTCTTTTTGACGTTCCTTCACTATTAATCATAGGAAAGAATCACAGTTCACCGTGATTCTGCCATAAACTACAAACCAATGGGAGGAATTCTGCTATATATCATCATCGGGGTGACCGGAGTCATCCTGGGAGGTGTGATTACCGGAACAATACTTAACCGGGCGCTCGAACGCAAACGCGACGTCCTGTTGAAAGAGGCCATGGAAAAGGCCGAAGTCGTTAAGAAAGAGAAGATTCTCCAGGCTAAGGAGAAATTCCTGCAACTTAAGGGCGAACACGAAAAATTCGTACATGAAAAGAATGAAGAGGTTTCACGCAATGAAAACCGGCTGAAACAAAAAGAAGGCACGCTGAACCTCAAAGTCGATGAATTTGCCAAAAAGCAGAAAGAGATTACCACCATCAAGCAAACGCTCGCGCAGCAGATGGAGATCATTGCGAAGAAACAGTCGGATCTTGACAAGGCGATGAAAATCCAGGTTGAAAAACTTGAAGCGATCTCCAATCTTTCTGCTGTTGAAGCAAAATCGCAACTTATCGAAACCCTCAAGGAAGAAGCCAAAACGGAGGCGATCGTCCATATGAAGGACATCATTGATGAGGCCAAGCTTACGGCCAACACCGAAGCCAAAAAGATCATCATTGAAACCATCCAGCGCACGGCTTCAGAACACGCGATTGAAAATACCGTTTCGGTGTTCAATATTGAAAGCGAAGAGATCAAAGGCCGCATCATCGGCCGTGAAGGGCGCAACATCCGCACCCTTGAATCGCTGACCGGGGTGGAGATCATCATCGACGACTCACCCGACGCCATTATCTTAAGCGGGTTCGACCCGGTTCGCCGCGAGATCGCCCGGCTGTCGCTGCACAAACTGGTCACCGACGGGCGCATCCATCCTGCCCGCATCGAAGAAGTTGTGGCCAAAACCAAAAAACAGATCGAACAGGAAATCATCGAAACCGGCAAACGAATCAGCATCGACCTGGGCATCCATAACATGCATCACGAGCTTGTGCGTATGATCGGTAAAATGAAATACCGTTCCTCCTATGGACAGAACCTGCTCCAGCATTCCATCGAAGTATCGAAACTATGCGCCACCATGGCTGCCGAGCTGGGACTCAACCCGAAAATGGCCAAAAGGGCCGGGCTATTGCACGACATCGGGAAGGTTCCTGATACCGAACCGGAATTACCGCACGCCGTGTTGGGCATGAAGATGGCCGAAAAGTTCAAGGAAAAACCCGAGATCATTAACGCCATAGGCGCGCATCACGATGAGATCGAGATGAATAACCTGATCTCCCCCATCGTACAGGTTTGCGACGCCATCTCAGGCGCAAGGCCGGGTGCACGCCGCGAAGTGGTTGAAGCTTACATCGAACGGTTGAAACACCTTGAAGAACTGGCCCTCAGCTATCCCGGCGTTGTTAAAACCTACGCCATCCAGGCCGGCCGTGAGCTGCGCGTAATCGTGGGCGCCGATAAGGTTAGCGATGTTGAAGCCAACCAGATCTCATTCGACCTGTCGAAAAAGATCCAGAGCGAAATGACCTACCCCGGCCAGATCAAGATCACCGTAATCAGGGAAACCAGGGCTGTGAGCTACGCGAAATAACCGGGGTAAACCCCGTTGTGAAGGCCCTGTATCAGGAATGATGCAGGGCTTTTTCTTTTCTGATGCCTCCCCGGGCTGATGCCTGGGACAATAGATATGTTTGATCCCGATTCACACCATATGATGTATATTTAAAATGTAGGATACGTATCTATGTCAGCCCGGAAAATAATATATCAATCTTGCATTGCCTTTTCAAAAAAGTTTGCACCAGGATGAATGCGATCTTGCAAATTATCAATTATATTTGTTATGCTCATTCATGACATAATAAATCCCTCAACCATGAACTTCCTGAGAAAAACAATATTACCTGTTCTATTAGCGACCACCTGGATCAGCATTTCTGAATTTGTCCGAAATGAATTTATTGTAAAATCATATTGGACAAGTCATTACCAGTCGATGGGCCTTAACTTCCCATCCGCCCCCCTGAATGGCGCGGTGTGGGGATTATGGTCGCTCCTGTTTGCAGTGGTCATTTTCATCCTTTCACGAAAATTCACACTGCTCCAGACTACGCTTCTGTCGTGGTTTGTGGGATTTGTATTGATGTGGGTCGTTATCGGGAACCTTGGCGTACTGCCCTTCGGACTTTTAATTTTCGGAGTTCCGTTAAGTCTCCTTGAATCCTTTATTGCAACCTTGATCATTAAAAAACTACAATGAAATGGGGCATTTTTGCCCAGGTGCATGATCCGTCAAACAATAAAATGACTTTTTATCGGACCCATCGAAAACAACGATACCATGAAAAAGATCAGTTTATTCTCTTTATTTGCACTGGTTTCCTGCGTTGCTTTTTCCCAGTGGAGCTGGCAAAATCAGCTGCCCCAGGGCAACAAACTGAACTGTATCAGGGCGATTAACACCAGCACTGTTTATGCGGTTGGGAATTGCGGCACAATCCTTAAAACCACCAACGGGGGAACCAACTGGGTCATCCTGAATCCCGGAATTTCGGCCGACTTGCTTTCCGCCTTTTTCATTCATGCCGACACAGGGTATGCGGTTGGAGCGGCAGGCGTGATCCTGAAAACCGTGAACGGCGGGGCCGACTGGATCGCGCTGACTTCAGGCAGCCAGCGGAATTTCTATTCGGTTTTTTTTACCGACTCCCGAACCGGCTATATTACCGGGGAATACGGCGAAATATTAAAAACGACCAACGGCGGAATGACGTGGGCGCACCAGACCTATGCCGGTGTTCCCAGTGATCTCCACTCCGTGTGGTTTACCGGCAACAAAACAGGATTCATTGCCTGCCGCGATGGCACCATTCTTAAAACCACCGACGGAGGGGCAACGGAGTGGTCGGTTGTGCCTACCGGCAATACAAACCCATTGTTATCGCTTTGTTTCAGCAACGCTGATACCGGGTATGCCGTTGGCTACAGCGGAACCATCTTAAAGACCTCAAACAAGGGGGTCACCTGGACTGCCTTAACCAGCAGTACAACAAAAACCCTGAATGCTGTCAGTTTCATCAATTCATCATCAGGATGGGCCGTTGGAGGCGATTCATTTCAATGCGTCCTGTTGAAAACAGATAACGGAGGGGCTGGCTGGACAGTGCAGACCGCTGATACTACCGAGGTCCTGGGAAGTGTTTCCATGGCAGGGGCCAATACGGTTTTTGCAGCAGGGATGCATGGCACCCTCCTTAAAACTGTCAATGGCGGAACATACTGGAGAAATCAATTTTCCTCCGTGACCACCTCCCGGATCGGTTCGCTCTGCTTCCCGGATGCAAATACAGGTTATGCGCTTGGGAGTAACGGGGAGATCCTGAAAACATTCAATGGGGGGGCAACCTGGGGTATTGTAAACCCTGGAAACATGTATGCATCAATTTCACTCTGGTTTCCCAGCGTCAATACCGGTTATGTGGTCGGGTACCAGGGCATGATCTATAAAACGACAAATGGCGGACTTAACTGGACCGCTCAGAGTTCCGGAACGTCCATGCCCCTTGCCTCTGTGTATTTTATCGATGAGCTCACGGGTTATGCTGCAGGAGGTAAAGGCAAAATATTGAAGACAACGAACGGAGGTTCTACATGGACCTTACAAACCACCGATACCTTAATAAATTACCGGTCTATCCGTTTTATTGACAAGAACACAGGTTACGCCGCCGGGGCATTCAGCGCGGTCATGAAAACCGTAGACGGTGGCCTGCACTGGATATCTAAACCATATTCACCGGGACTGATCGATTTCCTCGCTGTTTCTGTCATCAGTGCCGATACCTGTTATGTCAGCGGTTCTTCCGGAACGGTTATCAAAACCACCAATGGTGGAACGACATGGTCGACTGTGCTGCATAGTTTATCAGGTGAGTACCCGGCTATGTGGTTTAGTGATGCATACAACGGATACGTGGCAGGCAGCAACGGAATGATTTTACACACGACAAACGGAGGCGCCACCTGGACCACCCAGCCTTCGGGGACCTGCAATGAACTCTATTCAGTATGTTTCACCGATGCCAGCACAGGTTATACAGCAGGCAGTTACGGCACAATACTAAAGACCACCAACGGCGGAAGCCCACCGTCCACCCTTGCTGTAACCCCGTCCAACCGTAATGTTGCTTCAACGGCAGGGACCACGCAGTTCATGGTGGTTTCCAACACCTTCTGGTGGGTGTCGACCAATGCCTCGTGGTGCAATGTGACCCAGGGCGGCTCGCAAAACGACAGCATCGTGGCAAGTTATCCGGAGAACACTGCGGATTCCGCCAGGGTCGCGAAGATCACAGTTCATGCCAATGGTCTGGATTCGGTGCAGGTTACCGTTACGCAGGCGCGATCGAACATTGGTATAGGGACCATCATCGGCGGCGATCTTCGGATCTACCCCAATCCCGCCAGCAACCAGATAACCATTGATGGCCCGGGGATTATTCTGCCGGGAACCCTGGTCAGCATCACCGGAATGCACGGAGAGAAACTCATACAACAAAAAAATAACTCAAAAAACCCGGTCACAATGGATATCAGTGAATTACTCAAAGGCGTTTACATTGTCAGGATACAGGCCCTTACGGGTGTGGCGGTCAGAAAACTCGTGGTGGAATGAAAAAATTAGCATTTCCTGAAGTAAAAGACTCCGACTTTGAATTCATCAAAGAGGTCAGCGAGCACTATATTCTCCATTCAACGGCAACCTTTTTCACTGAGCCGGTAACGGTGGAGGATCTGAAGGAATTCATACTGACAGGCCATCCGAAGTATAAATCATACCTGATCATGGCCGATGGCATCCCATGTGGTTACTGTTACCTGTCGCAATACAAAAAACGGCAGGCCTACGACCGTACCGCGGAGGTGACAATTTACATGAAACCCGGTTTTACCGGCCTGGGGATCGGCACTGCAGCCATGCAGCACATGGAGCAGGCAGCGCACCAGTCAGGAATCTCCGTGCTGATCGGGATCATATCAGGAGATAACAAAGGCAGCATCCGGTTGTTTGAGAAGTGCGGCTACGGGCAATGCGCCCGTTTCAGTCAGGTGGGTGAAAAATTCGGCAAAATCCTGGATGTGGTCGCTTACCAAAAAATGACCGGCATAAGTTAAAACAACCTAATATATTGTCAATTCAAAAAAACACCGCTATCATCCCCCACTGTTCACCAATTCACCATTTCACCATTTCACCATTTCACCATTTTACCATTTCACCATTTCACCATTTTACCATTTTACCATTTTACCATTTCACCATTTCTTCTCCTCCCTTAAAAAATAAAATCCCATAAACCCTGTTTATAACCTTATGATGAAACGCGTGCTGATCTTCGTTGCCGTTTGTTTTACACTGTTCGCGGCAGTGGTCGGCAGCCTGAATTATCTCATCAATGATTCGACAAAATCCCTGCTGTACAGCGACACCACCCTGGTCCCCTTTAACAAAACCGGCGTACTGCTCGGCACCTCGAAATATGTCAAACGCGGCAGGATCAATGAATTCTGGCAAAACAGGATTGAAGCGGCCTCGGCGCTTTACAAATCCGGAAAGATAAAATACCTGATCATCAGTGGCGACAACAGCAAAGCGTATTACGACGAGCCCACTGAAATGAAAAAGGAACTTGTAAAATCAGGGATTCCCGATTCAGTTATTTTCCGGGATTACGCGGGATTTCGTACATTTGATTCGATGATCAGGGCATATAAAATCTTCGGACAAACCAGTTTTACCGTAATTTCACAGGAATTCCACAACCAGCGGGCGGTTTTCATAGCCCGCCATTACGGGATCAATGCCATAGGCTACAATGCAAAAGACGTTTCGGCCTATTACGCTTTTAAGACAAAGGTGCGGGAACTGCTTGCCCGTGTAAAACTGTACCTTGACCTGATGTTTGACAAGCAGCCGAAGTTCCTTGGAGAGAAGATAGAGATCAAATAAACACCAGCATCAGCAGAAGCAAATGAGCGTATCAAGACTTTTGGCAGCAGCGCTGCTGTTAACCATGTCGTTTTTATCCTGCGGCAACCGCCACGGCCATGTGGAAAAGGCATTCTACTATTGGAAAAACAACGGTTACAGCCTCAGTCACGACGAACTGATGTGCCTGAAAAACCAGGGAATTACGAAACTTTACGTGAAATTTTTCGAAGTCGAACCTGATGCCATCCTGGGGCAGGTGCCGGTGGCAAAAAGCGAACTGCATATCTGGAATTACTCCTTCAGCAGGGATGCCGACACTGTTTTTAAGAGCACCATGAAGGCACTGGAGATCATCCCGACAGTTTATATCAGGAATGAAGCGCTTTCAGGCGCTTCCAGCGGCCGATTGGACACCCTCGCAGACAACATTTACTTCCTGCTTGGCAAACTCTATAAAGAACACATCGACCGCACCCGGCCCGATTTTAAGGAGATCCAGCTTGACTGCGACTGGACAGGTTCAACCAGGGAGAACTATTTTTACCTGCTAAGGAAAATCAAAGCCATGTCGGGCAAGACAATTTCCTGCACCCTGCGGCTTTATCCTTATAAATACCGGGATAAAATGGGCATTCCCCCGGCCGATAAGGTCGTGCTGATGTGTTACAACCTGACAAATCCCCTGTCGGACGAAAATAAAAACTCCATTCTCGATAACCGGGAACTGGAGCTTTACCTCGCCAATACCACCAAATACCCGCTGCACCTTGACCTCGCCCTGCCGGTTTTCTCATGGATGCAGGTTTGGAAAAACAACCAGTTTTCAGGGGTCATTACGCCAAAACCCCATGAGCTCGACAGTGTCATAAAGCCCGTAAAACCTTTGTGGTACGAGGTTACCAGTGATAAGGAACTTGACAACACCTACCTGAGAACCGGCGACAAGCTCAAAGCGGAAGGAGTTGCCGCGAACGACCTGAAGGAAACAGTAGCCCTGTTGAACCGGTACATCCCGGCAGATACCAGCCTCACTGTGATCCTGTTCCACCTCGACAAAAACAATCTAACCCTGTTTGATAATGAAACGCTTACTGGTTTGTTTACTGGTTTTGGCAGGTAGCCGGTTTCCCGGCGCTTTTGCCTGTGGTCCCTACTACCCTTATGGCGACGATATCAGGTTCTCACTCCTGAAGCCCGGGGTGTTCCATTATCCCGGGTTTGCTGAATTCAATTACTCAGCCGGCCTGTTTTATTCTGCGAATTTCGGCAAGGAGACCGACCAGATCAGGGATACAACCGATACCGCAGAATTGCCTAACATCAGCCTGTGGAGAAAAAGGTGTAAAAATATTCCCGCCACCGCAGATGTTCATTCAGCAATATACCTGCCCGGCGCCGACTTTGCCAACCCGTCCTCCGCCAATTCCTTTATCAGGTACCTTCACAAAATTAACGACACGGCGGCGATCAAATACCTCGTGTTTGCCCGGCAATGCAGCCCCTTTAACACAATTATCGACGATCCGTGGGAACGGCAGGAACATGCAAAAGTTCCCCAGCGGGCGCGACTGATCAGCCAGGCGCTGGCCCGGGCCAAAGCGACTTCCGATGCTGACCTGCGGTCGCGTTACGCATTCCTGGCCATCCGCCTGGCATGGTATAACGAAGACATGGAATCTGTCAGGAAAATTTACGGGGAATTTTGTTCTTCAGGAAAACCGGGAAACATCATCGGGTACTGGTCGATGTATTTCGCAGCCAAAGCTGAACCCGACACCGTCAAACGCAACTTTTATGCGGCACAGGTATTTTCTTCTGCCCCCGACAAACGATGCGAGATCTTCTTCAATTATAACAAGGAAATTCCGGTCGGACAAACGCTGAAACTTGCAGGAAACAACAGGGAAAGAGCTGCCGTGCTGATGATGGCTGGTTTCAGAAAAACCGGAAAAACACTCGATATCCTGAGAAAATTCTATGCCTTGCAGCCAGGTTCACCCGGGCTGAGTTTTCTCCTGCTCAGGGAGGTCAACAAACTGGAAGACTGGATCTATACCCCCTACTATACCTGTTTCAACCCGTCGCAGGAACCCTGGAGAGAGGATGTTAAAACCTACCCGGAATCCAGGATTGCGGCTGACCGGAACTATGCGCGGGAACTCCTGCACTTCACCGACTCAGTCAACCTCAGCAGCGTGGAGAATCCAAAGCTCTGGAAACTTGCCAGGGGCTACCTGATGCTGATGTCAGAAGATTACGGGGGTGCTTTGTCGCAATTCAATCTTCTCGGAAATACAAGCCGGAAAGACAAAAAACTATTAACGGAAATCGACCTGTTAAAATCGCTGTGCCTTACGGCAAGGCAAAAAGAAAAAGCCGTCATTCCGGAAGAAGCCAAACGCATGCTGATGAGCGCACCGGCTGTTTCCGACCACAAATTCCTTTTTGCCATCGCGCGTGAGCTTGAATTCAAAGGGAATTCAACCGATGCCGCACTGTTGCTCTTTAAATTAAAATCCAGGGCACTGGAAGAAGATTATATCGATGAAGGCGGCGCATACTGGCGTAACGGAATTTACTGGAAATCAGCCTCCATGTCGTATACGCTTTACGTCGATTACTATGACGACTGCTTCTATTACCTTGACGCCCAATACACCACCGGCCAGTTGCATAGCCTTGTTGCAGATATGCAGGCTGCCAATGGCACCGACGCTTTCAGCAAGTGGAAATATGCGGGCGTGAAAAAGGAGATACCGCGGCTTTACGATTTGCTGGGAACAAAATACATCCGGAAAAATGAGTTGAACAAGGCGCTGGCTGAATTCCAAAAAGTCAGCGACACCCTGTGGACGTCTAATCATTATCATTTTGCCCAATACCTTGATGCCAACCCGTTTTATGCCAACATGTTCAGCGAACACGGAAAAACCAAAGGCGATACCGTTCGTTTTACTAAAACTGGCATTACCCGTACCCTCATCGGCTACCTGCAAAAAGCAGAAAACCCGGCGAACAAAGAAAGGGCGTACTATTATTTTCTTGCTGCAAACTGTTACCTCAACATGACCCAGTACGGCAATTCCTGGATGATGCGGCGTTATTTCTGGACCGCGAATATCCACCCGTCACAATTGGAGGATGATGATGAATACTTCCACTGCAACCTGGCCAGGACTTATTATCTAAAAGCCGGGGAGGCAAGCAGGAATAAAAAGTTCGCCGCCCTTTGCCTGCGCATGGCCGGGCGTTGCGAGGATTACAGGATCAATAACGTCAGCATCGGCTACGAACCTCAAAAACCCCTTGCTGAGAACAAATATTACACCGATTTAAAAAAAGGCTACCCTGATTTCTACGAAGAATTGGTAAGCAATTGCGAATCGTTTGACCGGTATTTTAATTCAAGGAATTAAGGCTGCCATATTTGATCTGACAAATAACTTTTTTTTTCTTTGGCACCTGTAAAAACTATATTTGTAGCGGCAATTCATTGAAAGCAGGACGAGCTGTTTCTTCCGCTAAATGTCATTGCTGATCCTGCTGCACAACAATTAACCGGCTAACTATTTCTCCATGCAAAAGCTTCTCCTCTCCGTTACATTCATGTTCCTGCTTGTTTCAGCCGTGTTTGCTGATGAACTTTCCGAAGGTTATTCCGCATTCATTAAAAATGACATCAAACAGGCATACCAGCATTTTACGGCGGCCACGCTGGTCCCTGAAACGAAAGCCGAGGCTTTTTTGATGCTCTCGCTGCTAGCCACCGTAGACCAGGAACAACCTGTTGCATTTAACTATTTTCAGGAATTTTACAAGAGTGCCCCCAATCCGGATCCATACGCAATGGCCTTGTTCCGCCATAAAAGCGTTCTTGGGTATGAAAGCCTGAAAACCAAAGCACAGATAGAGTGGCTGCTTGAACTAAAAAAAAGGGCGGACCTCGATCCTACCCTGAGGACGCATGTGTACGATGAATTCGCAAAATATTACGAGCTCCTTCACGATCTCACCAAATCGAGGGATAATTTCTCGAAGGTGGGCGCCGTCATGGAGTGGCAGATTGCCGGTGATTTTGAGAATATCTCGGCAAGCGGGTTCGACAAGGATTATGCCCCTATCGCGCATCCCGAACCAGATGCTGTTTTTAAAAACAAGATCAATGCGGATATTAAATGGTTCGATCTTTACAAGCAAGTTCCGGGAAAATGGGTCGACTTCACCTACAACTTCAACTGTGAAAATGTGGTGATTTTTGCACAGTCGTTCTGCAACAGTATGGCCGACCAGCAGGCTTACCTGCGCATCGGAACGTCAGGTTCCCTGAAATTATGGGTCAACGACCAGCTGCTTTTTAAAGAAGAAGAGGAACGCAACAATGGCATCGACACATACATCATCCCGGTAAAGATTTTCAAGGGGAACAACCGGATCCTGCTTCAGATCGGCTGCAGCAAAATCGATCAATGCAACTTTATGATGCGCGTTACCGACAAGGAAGGCAACCTCCTGCCAAACCTCACTTTTTCCAAAAAATACCAGCCATACAGTAAAACCAGCCAGGAGGTGCAGGCACCGGTTGCTTCCCTGGCTGAGTCGTTTTTGACAGCACAGATTCAAAAATACCCGGAGAAACTGGTCAATTACATCGTGCTGGCCAATGCCTACCTGTCTAACGATAAAATTCACGACGCGCTCGATATCCTGTTAAAAGCGCAGAGCATGGCGCCAAATTGCAGTTTTATCCTGGAACAGTTGTCGGAACTTTATATCCGCGATAAAAACAGAACCTCCACCAGCCTGACCGAGGAGAAACTCAAAGCACTCGATCCCGACAACCCCGACGTGCTGAACTACATCATCAACAATGCCTTTGAAGCGGAGAATTACAAGGATGCACGGCAGTACATCGAAAAGAAGGAAAAACTGTATGGAGAAAACAAAGACCTGCTCTACTACAAAATAAAACTGGCGCTTGCTGAAAAAAAAGCCGAGGAATATGGCGCCCTTATCGACAAGGCATACAATAAATATCCTGACGATTACACGTTTGTCTACAACAAATTTTCCCTTGAAAAAGAGGTGAAACACAACCAGAAAGGCGCCATCAGGTTATTAAAGGAGTTTACGAAATCCTATTTCAACCGAAGCGCCCTCAAAACCCTGTCGGATGAGTACATTGAATCAGGCCAGGACAACGAGGGGGTCGACATCCTGAAGAAGCTGCTTGAATATTGCCCGTTCAGCGACGAATATAATAAACAGCTGGGACTGTATTACCTGCACAGCGCCAATTACGCCACCGCCAGGCCCTACCTGGAGGAATGCCTGAAGATTGCACCCTATTATGGGCCCTACCATGGAAATTATGCCCGGCTGTTCGAAGAATCGGGCGACAAAGGGAAAGCCATCGAAGAATACAAAGCTGACATTGCCTACAAACCCGATGATTATCCGGCCATCAGGAAGTTGCGTGAACTCCAGGCTAAAAAAGAGGTCTTTGAATATTTCCCGGCAACGGATTATTACAAGCTCTTCGACAATTCACCTTCCGCTTCCGATTATCCTTCCGATAATTTCATCTGCCTTACCGAAGAAAAACAGGTGGTTGTATATGAAAACAGCGGCTTCGAGTCGCGCCAGGTCCTCATGTACAAAGCCCTTACGCTGAAAGGCATAGATTATCTGAAAGAATACAAGATCGGTGGCAACGGAAACGAGTATTTTACCATCGAAAAGGCAGAAGTGCTAAAGAAGAACGGCAACAGGCTGCAGGCGGAGGTGAACGACAACCACATTGTTTACACCTCGCTTGAACCGGGCGACGGCGTCTTCCTGATCTTTAAGAAAAGCAAGCGCATCACCGACCAGATATCGAAACAATTTTACGAAAAACTCCTGCTGAATACCTGGTACCCTTCGCTGAACATACAGTACAGCCTACTGATCGCAAAGGACCTGAAGTTTGATTATAAGGTCGATAATTCATCCGTGAAGCCGGAGATCACCAGCCAGGATGAATTCAGGCTCTATTCCTGGAAAAAGACCATGAACAAGGCGATGCCCATGGAATCGTACATGCCTTCGATGGTTGATATTGGCGAGCTTCTCAGCATTTCCAGCCTGCCCGACTGGGATTACCTCTCGAAGTGGTATTATGATATTTCCAATACCAAAACAAAACCTGATCATGAGGTAACCGAAACAGTGAACGCCCTGCTGAAAGGCAAGGAAAACCTGAACCAGCTTCAAAAAGCGCGGATATTCTACAATTTCATTGAAGAGAACATCCGATACAGCTCTGTTTCCTTCCGCCAGAACGGCGTGGTTCCTCAAAAAGCTTCCGATGTGCTCATCACCCGTATCGGCGATTGCAAAGACCTTGCCGTGTTATATACCTCCATGTGCAGTGTTGCCGGGATCAAGGCCGAAATCGTCCTGGTCATCCGCCGCCAGAACGGCACGAACTGGATGAGCCTCCCTTCCTTCAATTTTGATCACGCCATTGCCAAAGCCTTTCTCGACGGCAAGGAGTATTATATTGAGCTCACATCAAACTACTATCCCTTTGCCGCGTTGGGGGAATCACTGCTCAATGCTGTTGTGCTTGACATTGACAATGATCCTGCCACCCATGTCGTTCCGAAACTGCTTTCACCAGTCACCCGCCAGCCCAACAACCTGTCGAGAAAAGCACGGGTGACCTTCAGCGGGGAGAGTATGGTAAACGAGATCACCACGCAGCGTACGGGAGCCCTGGCAGCCGGAACACGTTCCTATTACCGTGACCTGGGCAAGGATGAACGGGAAAAGACCTTCACAAAATCGATCACCGATGCCTATCCCAACATCAAGTTGCTTTCGCTCGGTTTCAGCTCAACCCTGGATAACTGCGCCGATACGGTTACCTATACCTATTCCTTCTCGGCCCCGAAGGTGTTTACAAAGATCAACGACCTCGCGATCCTGAAGCTGCCGCTTACCGAAAAACTTACTCCCATGGACTTCCTGTCAATTGAAGAACGCAAATTTCCCATTGAAGTGTGGAAATACACCACGTGCGATACGATCACCGAGCATGTTACAATAGTTTTTCCCGAAAACAAGCAACTGGCAGAAGTTCCGAAATCGGTTCACTATGCATGTAACCAGTGTGATTACACCTTAACCTTCAACGTTCATGGCAATGAACTGGTGGTCGACAGGCTGATGGTTTACCATGACAATTATGTTCCCGTGGCCGATTATACCGGCTACCGCAACTTTATCGAATCGGTGGTAAACTCGGATACCCAGCAGATCGGGTTTAAATAAGGCCTAAACAATAACCGGATATTTATGGTTTTTTTAACCACTGAGACACGAAGAACACTTAGAATCACTATGCAGGTTCACCTCAGCTATATTATTCTCAGTGTTTCCAGGTGTTCTCAGTGCCGCTGTGGTTTCTTTTTCCTGGCCAACTCACAACTCATAAAAAAATGATTCCGCATAAGGAAATGTTCAACCCTCCTAAACCTGACTTCCATGAAAAAAGCAATCCTGATTCTGTTGATGTTTTCTTCCATGCAATTCACGCTAAATGCGCAAAAACTCTATTTCAAGGGCCAGATCGGATACGATTTTGGGTTCATGAAATCCCAGAGTAATTTCGTTTCCAGCGATTACGTCACTACTTCCGACACGACCATCGTCTCCAATTCGTACCAGTCGTACAGGAATTCATTCGCCACCGGGGCTGCGCTCTCTGCCGGCCTTGGCATTATGATCACAAAGGATATCGGACTGGAACTTACCGGTTTCTACACCGCCTGCATGCAAAGAAAGTTCGCATCTGAAATTCACATGCAGGACATAGGCGGCTACAGGTTTAATGCTTACAGCGATTATAGCGTGATGGGGACCAGTTTTGGGGTAAAGCAAGCAGTGCGGTATACCTTTCCCGGCAAGGAGCTCAGGCCATTTATAAGGTTTGGCGCAATGCTTGATTTTGCCAGTGCAAACGAAACCATGAAAATGGATGTCAGCACCGACAATCCCTACTATTACCCTTACGGCGGGATGGAATACACGCTGCAGTATAAGCAGCGGCTCTCGGTCGGGATGAACCTGGCGATAGGACTCGAATACCTGATCCTGGAAAAACTATGGCTCTATGCTGAACTTGAGGGCAACATGGTCAACTATTTCCCGGCAGCTGCGACGTACACCCGTTACATCACAAACCGCCAGGATATCACTGCCCATCTGAGCACCCATGACAAAGAGATCATTTTCGTTGATCAATACAGCGATGCCGGCAACAAATCGGCCAGCGAACCCCGGAAAATGCTTCCTGTCCACTTTTCATTCAGTTCGATCGGGTTTAATGTGGGATTGAAGTACACGTTGTTTGATTAGCGTAAGGCCTGTAACCGGCGATTTTTTTTCCGCAAAATTGCACGGATTTTTGTGGCCATGGAAGTGATAAAATGCTTAATTTGCACTACTTATTGGCAACCTCAAAGATCGTTGACCTGTAATTCGAAAAGTCATACTACCCGGAAACTTTAAAACATGAAAAAAATGAAAAAAATCTATCTGATGCTGTTTTCACTGGGATTTATCCTGTCGGGATGGGCCCAAACCTTAAATGAAAGTTTTGATGGTGCAACTTTCCCTCCTGCCGGGTGGCAAAACATCCAGGTTGGGGGCACCGGGTTGTGGAAACGTGTTACCGCCGGCGTGGAACCCAATTGCAGCCCGCACAGCGGGGCAGGCATGGCAGAGTATAACAGTTATGACTACCTGGGTGGAGCGAATGCATTGCTGGTTTCACCCGCATTGACCTTTACCGGTTCGTCAGTACATGTTTTCAGTTTCTGGCAATACGGTGATTCGGGCTGGCCAATTTACAACGACAGCCTCGGCGTTTATTACAATTCCTCGGCCAGCCTCACCGGCGCAACATGGCTGGCAACGATTCCAAGGTACAACCCTGTGGATGGATGGTATAAGCACAGCTACCTTCTCCCGGCCAGCCTTACCGGAACCAAATATCTTATTTTCAGGGGATACAGCAAGTATGGCAACAACATGTTTGTGGATGATGTAACGCTGGTGGTTCCACCGGCCGACGATCTGTCGACCATGTCAATCAATAATGCCATGTATTTAACGGATACGGTACCAACAATACCTTCGGCCACGATAAAAAACACCGGTTTAACCACTGAAACCGCTTTTCATGTGACCTGCAAGATTTATAATTATGCCAATAGTGAAATATATTCAAACGATCAGACCATTCCGACCCTGGCTTCCTGGGATACCGCCGTCGTGAACTTTGCATCCTTTTCACTCCCGGCAGCCCAGGCCATCTACAAAATGAAGATATACACTTCGCTGGCCTCCGACATGGATCATTCCAACGACACCCTGGTAAAAACGGTTTACACCTACACACACGACAAACAGGAAGTTTTACTGGAAATCGCAACCGGTACCTGGTGCCAGTACTGTCCGGGAGCGGCCATGGGCGCTGATGACCTGGTTACGAACGGCAACCAGGTAGCGGTTGTGGAAAATCACAACGGCGACGCCTACGCCTATACAGCCTCGGATGCGCGGAACACCTATTACGCCGTCACGGGATATCCTACCGCCGTCTTCGACGGGATTAAACAGCTTGTGGGTGGCGATCATTCAGTGAGCCTGTACACATCGTATTTGCCAATATACCAGTCAGAATATGCATACAAAACAGCCTTTGGCGTTACCGTCGGCAATGGCACCAGGGCTGGCAACGTGTACAATGTATCTGTAACGGTTGACAGGTATGGCGAGACACCTTTTTCAACCAGCAACCTGGTGTTGCACCTTGTACTGACTCAATCGCACATCATGGTCAACTGGCAGGGGCAAACCCACCTCGAATTTGTAAACCGGGCCATGCCGCCTGATGCCTCGGGAACCCCGGTCAACCTGCAAACCGCGAACCAGGTAACGGTTCCTTTAACCTTCACCGTCAACCCTTCGTGGGGTGGCGACCTTGTAACCGATTATGAACTGGTTGCCTGGGTCCAGGATTTAACCACCAAGACGGTGGTCGACGCTGAAAAGGTCAACCTGCAATCCATCCTGGTCGGAGTGAACGACCATACCCCCGGGCAGGGCGACATGAAAATTTACCCCAACCCGGTTAGAAACACCGTCACGGTCGAAACATCGCAATCCTTTGTCAACAGTATGCTTTCGGTATACAATATCAGCGGGCAGGAAGTGCTGACAAAGAAGGTAGTTTCCTCCAAAACGCAACTGGATCTGAGCCGTTTTGCCAAGGGTGTTTATACCATCCGGATTGTAAACAAGGATAAGGTTGAAGTGGGGAAGATTGTGAAGGAATAGTTTTCCTTCGGTGATATTTCATGGTTTGCATTAATTTAAGGAGAGAATTCCAATTACAGATTTTCATTGACTGTGATGCCAATGAAGTTTTTGACGTCCTTTTAACGAAAAAACAGAGCCTGGTATTTTTAGGTTTCCAACGTGTGAAATGCTATTTACACACTGATTAACTTTTTTCTGCTTATACCATTTTCATTGAAGATTAGCTCCAAATCACCTTTCCTTGTGCACTGGACTGGAAAAGACCTGGATAAGGACTTCAATAATGACCTGATAGATCTTTCATCACTTTATGCCAAATATGAAGATCGTTTAATAAACACATTATCAACCGGATTGTGGATGATGAGCTCACATGAGACTCTGCGACTTGAAAATCGCTGGTATGACACTTATTATCCAATGACTTGCTTTACGGAGATTCTTCTTTCAAAAGCAGTTAACCATGCCTCAAGATATGGCAGATTAGGATTTGGATTCACACGTGATTTTGTGTTAGACGCGGGTGGATCTCCGGTCCTTTATTTGAGAAATCATCCAAACGACAGCATTTACAAGATGATTTCCACGATTAGTGCAAATATTTCTGACGTCGAGCAGCTAATTCTTGAAAAAGCTTTAAATGAAAACTATGGCCCTTCAAATGACCCAACAATTATTGAATTGCCTGAAGATGATGAATTAGTTTATACGCTGCAGAAAGTATCAGAATCCAGAATGCTATTTAGTCAATTTCAATCTTTTCTAAAAATTATGTCTAATTATGAAAAAGATGATTATTTATTTTTAGAGGAAGCTGAATGGAGAATTGTTCATTCAAATAATTGGTATACAAAACCGGTATCTGAAGGAAGAACTACCACAAAACTGGGTCGAACCCTACAGAATGCCAACCTGAATTTAACGAAGCCTTTGAGGATACAACCCAACATTGCCAAAGTGGATGGTATCGAAGGGACTGTTAAACCAAAGTTAGGTACTCCGCAATATTTCATTAAATTTTCTCCAGATGATCTTTCTTTGATTATTTTCCCTGATGCGCATATCCGTAAACAAGTTTACAACAATTCTACCTTCCAAAATTGGTTGAAAGGAAGGGAAAACCCGTTACCCCTCTTGACAGTAGACGAATGCATAAGTTTCTAACACCTAAAATGAAATGTCAACAAACGGGAGTTGACTCTTGCATAATCCACTTTACTGATAATTTCATCAACTCATCAACTTCTTTCAATTTCAACAACAGGAAATTCTAATCTGCACCTTTTCCAAAACTCATTCCCATCAATTTCAGTCAGGTACTTGTCAAAAAAATCCAGAGTCTCTTCTTTCATGGTTGGAATGGCTTCATTGAACTTCTCACGAAAATTAAGCCAGTCACTGGACCTGGGATTAATAACTCGTTTTGATGAAAAATTCATTGCCCTAAAGATTACCATTGGATCGTGGTGATAGTGGCAAGAACTCAAACAATTCCCAATGAACTTTGGATAAAGTGTCAATCCCCTGAATTTTTCATACTGATCCCTGAACTGTGAATAGCACACCATATCAGTAAGTACCGTATAAAATAGAGCAATGCCAAAATTTACCTTATTATCCTGTGTTAAAAAATCTAAATGCTCACAATCCCTTGTCAGCCGATTAAATTGAACAGTATAACCATCGTGTACCTGCTTAAGATGAAACCTGCTTTCATCAGGGATTGTTGAGAAAAACCTGTGAAGGTCTTCCCTGAATTTTGTCTTGTAATATGTTTCAAAGTTGTTCATTTTCATCTGGCTATGCATAAGCAATCGATTTGTAGATATTATTTTTTTAGCTCATTATATTGTTCATCCAACTCTCCTTCGCTTCGGGGAATACGGATCGGCTTGGGTTTCGCCCCCGCCTGACCCGCCTGACCCTGAGATTTCTTTAAGGACACCGGAGTAGAGATCACGGGTGCGCTGCCCAAGTTCTGGATTTGTTTTCTGCGAGCTGGGGATACCTTGTTCCGCTTGTCCAGCCACTTGATTATTTCCTGTTCCTTCGCTATGTCTCTCATGGTTTGTTTTTTTGCTCCACCATTTGCTCCTGCGCTTTCCTTAAGGGCACCTGAGTACAGATAATGGGTTCGTTTCCCAAGTTCTGTATGTGTTCGATCCACGACTTCGGCACTTTGTTTCTGGTTCTCAATTCTTTGATTATCGCCAGTTCCCTCTGAATGTCTCTCATGGTTATTAGGAATTTGGTCGTGGCAACATTACCACTGGTATTAGACCCTTGCCTTTACAGGGGTTTCGGATTATTGGGGCTTTTCCTTAACGGTATCAACCATCGTGTAATGGATTTGCAATCTCATTGACTCCGCAGGGGTATATTGCTTTAATGCCTTGTCAAAGTGATATCTGCACACGTTTTGTGGGTAGTGGATCAGGTTCTTGCAGAGTTTACCATTATCCTCAACCCACTTGCATGGGTAAATGAGATTGGCAAGACAGAAAAAAAACAAGATCATGGGTTTTGCGATCATGGAATTTGGTTTTTGGTTGTGTCAACATTGCTGCCTGGGTTCATATTCCAGTCTTTACTGGGTTTAAGGCTTACTGAAGATGTAGATGTTTTATCTTTACCGTTGTTGAAGTTCGATTTAGGAAAAGACCCTTCCACCCCTTCAATGGCTGGTTTGACCATTGGAACAACTATCACGGGCGTTCTGAATAAATCGTTCACCATTTTGAGATGCTCCGGTGTTACCCCGTTTGCCCTGTTCCACTTGTCTGCCAAGGCTATTTGCCGTTGAGTTCTGTTCATTTTTTTTGATTTGATAATTTGTTCCTACTGTCAACAACCCGCATATTTTACGGGATACCTGCTATTCCCTTCTACCAAGGGTGAGGTCATAACCGCATTGCCGAGCAGATCGGTTGACGGTCTGGCATGTGAACCGGTAGTTTTTTTTATGACTGATCCAGTGTGGGCGATACAGACAATTAACATCAGGATTGTTTTAATGCGTGGTTAATGCTGGTTTAAAGATGTATAGACTGCGATTACGGGGTTTCCGAACTTTTCCTTGTGGTGTTTGTCAGTCTCAGGGCTTGTGCCAAAGCTTTTTTTCAACCGGTCAACATACAATAATTGGATATCAAATGGTTTCAGGGGACAGAAAACCAAAGTTGCTAATTTGCCCTTTTCACCAAACAGGAATGCAGCCTATCCATATTTAATGGCTAATTGAATAGCTCGTTCCTGTGTAATTTGAAAAATAAAAAACCCGGCAGATGCAGGACAATTGTCATCATCACCCTTCACTTCTCCATGGTGAGTCTCATATCCCGACAGGTCATGTTCAAGTTCCCTGTACCGTTTTAAATTTTCTTCAGGAAACAGGATTTGTCCAATAGGATTTGATGCGGTAAGGAAGGCGAAGGAATTCTTTCCGAGCAGTTCCAGGCGTTGATCCATCTGGTCGCTCATTGCGTTGATACGGATGTCAAGTTTCATGTTAAAATCATGATACTTGTCAAGCAGGTAGAATTCCATGAGGGTTTCAAGGTTATAACCCTGACCAGGCAAAGAATCTGATTTTTTTGTTTCCATACGATAAAAGTTTAAATGGTTAAACAATATCGCATCAGGCAAACGGGCGGAAATTGAAAGGAGGAATGTTGCTGAACATTTTTGACCTTGCGATCCGCATCGTTTTACCACCGTGGTGTTCTACTCGGTTGGTACCCTTAAAGGGTTCTTGATGCCTGACAAAGGTACGACATGTTTTCCCGGATTATCCTCCACATTGAAAATAAACATTTTACTGTGAAGAAATGGGTAACGGTTTCAGAACAGGAGGAATTGCCGGGCAGAGCGTAGCAAAGTATAAAATTCAGATTTCACATTTCACATTTCATTTTTTTTGAATTCTGATATCTGAAATGCGAAATCTGAAATGTGAAATCTGAGACTCCTTTGAAATGAAACTTACGGAAAATCAGGGCATAAAAAAAGCCCCTTGCAGGGCTTTTTGCGGACCGGACGGGACTCGAACCCGCGACCTCCGCCGTGACAGGGCGGCATTCTAACCAGCTGAACTACCGATCCTCGAATGTGCTGCAAAAGTAACCTATTTTTTCCAATCTACCAACATCTTTTAAAATTCTTTCTCAAAAGCGCCATTAATTGTTACCGCGTGGCACGGCACCCTAAGTTTCTCAGATTCCCGGAGCCATTGTTCCGTCCGTAAACGGCTGACAGTCGCGTCGATAATGATTTGCCGGGGATGATAAAACTTAACAGCATCAAAAACACTGACTGCCGGATTCCCTGATAAAATAAGGTACTCAACATGGAGCCTGCCGCGAAAGCCCTTTGGAATCGGCCTGGCCAACAAGGCTACCCGGTGAAATCCCGATTGAAAGAAGTTTCCGAAACGGATCAGAGGAATAATCCGGCCCTCCCCTTGCGACCCGGGGTGCGCCCTCCCAAGCCAGTACTCCCTGGATATTCTGATGCCATGCGCATCCAGGTCGGCCTGCACGATGTCGCGGTTCATATTACCGGTCCAGGCATCCATGGCCGAAAGGGTATTATAAAAGATTACAGCCCGGTTCTGGTCGGTGAACTCGTAGAGAGCGGCATGGGGCGAATTGAATACAACGAAGCGCGAAGCCCCCTGACGATCCAGCTTTTTATGCACTGCGGAAATGTTCATTGTCAGGGCAACAACCAGGAAGATCCATAGCCAGACCGTGTGTTTCCGCGTCAGGAACAGAAATCCCGCCGCAATGACCATGTACAGGAAAAGCATCTCCGTTGTCGATATAAAGATCCCCCGGGTGGTCGAACAAGGCAGTTGCTCGACAAAATGAATGATCGAGTTTAGCAGCCACACCAGGAAGATCAGTACTTTGGCGCTCAGGATCGATATGACGGGGATGGCGCCGGCAGCCAGGGCGAAGATCCCGACGTATATGACCAGGCTCGACAAAGGAATCACGAAAATATTGGTAACCATGAAGTAGTTCGGGAACTGGTGAAATGTAAAAAGCGTTATGGGCAGGGTCCCCAGTTGCGCGGCAATGGAGCAGGCAAGGATCGACCAGATTTTATCGGGTAGCCAGGCCGAAGTAACATACAAGTCGTAGATGGGTTTGTAAAGAATAACAATGGAGGTCACCGCCAGGTAAGAAAGCTGGAAACTGACGTCCCGGATGAGGAGCGGATCCATGTCCAGGATAAAAAACACGGATGCCGCCAGTATGTTGAACATATTGGGCGACCTGTTCAGTGATTTCCCCAGGATGGGCAGACTGAGCATGGCTGCCGAGCGAAGCACGCAGGGGGAAAGCCCGGTAAGCAGTGCGTAGAACCAGATAAAAACAAGCAATGTAATGGCTTTGACAAACCGTCCGGCCCGGTTCCGGTTTAGAAAACCCAGTAAAAATTCAAGAAAAATGTAGATGATCCCCACATGCATCCCCGAAACCGACAGGATGTGCATGGCGCCGGAAGCCGCATAATCCTTGCGTAACCCGGCATCGATTTCGCCGACATACCCAAGCAGCAAAGCCGAAGCTACAGCAAACTCCTTCCCCTTCACCTGGTTGGCGCGCAACATATTCAACAACCGGTCGCGAAACTGGAATGCAACCCGCTTGACGATCCCCATGGGCGGAAGATGAACCGGCGCCCAATCATGTACCCTGGCATAGCAACGGTGGGTAACCCCCATGTTTTTCAGGTAGGCCGTGTAGTTAAACGAATGGGGGTTTGAATTATCGGTTATTTCGGAAAACCCGGCATGCAGCAGGATGAAGTCGCCATACTGCAACGGCTTTGCACCGGGTAAAACCTGCAGGTAACCCAGGGCTTTGCCGCTTGCCCTTACCCATCTCCCATGATCACGACGATACCTGGCATCCAGCATGGCCTTGATTACATGCCCGTTGTTGCCGGGAGGTTCGGCGATCGTTGCCATGAACAATCCATCAGGGCAATGGCCTAAAAAGTCACAATCGAATGAAGGACGGTGGATGGAGGATATCCCGAATCCCGCCAGGATAAGAAAAAGGTTGATCAGGAGACCCGAGATCCAGCGGTAACCGTAGCCGGAGACCGTGAGGAGAAAAACCCGGTTCAGGATCAGTAAAAAGCATAACGATGCCAGGATGAAAAAAAACGGGATCCTGCCGTTACCGGCAATGATTTCAGTAACAATCCCGGCTAAAAAGGGAAAAATAAGCCGGAGCAGCGGATAGGGCCTCCAGGAGTTCATACATGTTTACCTTTTCTACCTGCTTAATCGGAAAAAAAGGAAAAGGTAAACATCATTTTACTTTTTGTTCATAACTTTATACTGTTTATCAACCCGTTATGATATTATTTCTGAAATATGGTGCAAACCAGGTTCATTTCCGTACAAGGGGTGCCATTATTTAAGCTAATTGGATTGCCTTGGAAATGGACCAAAGGCTGATTTATTTTATCGAAAACAGCCTTCTAAAAGGATGCTGACTTTGACCCGGTGTTGCTTTCATTAAGATAAGAAGCAACCGAACCTCCCTTGTTGGAGCCGGAAGTTCTGCACATTCAAAACAGCAAACATCGAATCCACTACGCTGTACTACCTATTAAAAGTGTATGATTTATCCTAACTTTGCACTAAATTGATGCTGGCATGTACAGATTTTTATGGATCACTTGTTTCTTGCTTTCAGTAACGCAAATCAAAAGTGAAAACCCTGATAGTCTGCGCATTTCGGTTGAAGCAGCAGGAACGCCGAAGGATAAAATCCCTCCGCTCATCATTCTTTCGCAGTACTGGAGCGCCCATAATCTGGATTCTGCCATTTATTATTCCGGAGAACTGCAAAAAGCAGCCCTGGCAGTGCAGGATTCCGAAGCGTATTTCCGGGGATGTTACAACCTGGTTTCTGCTCTTTATGAAACCGACAAAAGGGAAAATGCGCTTGTTCAGGGACAAAAAGCCATTGCTTATTTCGGTAAAAAAAAACACAAGGCACATAAGGTAAACCTGTTGGTTCTGGTAGCTGAAAAAAGCAGGATATTTGGTCACTATGAAGCTGCTATCAGGTATTTCGGGGAAGCTTCCCATTGCGATATTTCGGATATGGACAATATGGAGGCCTATATTTTCAGCCGGATGGCTGCTGTTTGGTTCGAGTTAGAAAAATATCAATTAGTTGAGGCGTACATCGATTCATCGCAAAGGGTATTAAAGCCAGGGAGAAACGAGCGTATTTCGATCAGCAACCTCGAAATTATGGGAGCTTCACAACGCAAACAGGGGCATTACCAAAAGGCGATTGGTTTCTTTCAGGAAGCGTTGAAAAGAATTACGGATACAAGTTTCATTTTAATTGAGGCTAACCTCTATAACAATCTCTCACAGACATACATGGCTATGAATGATTTCCCAAATGCGCTTTCGTGTGCGGTGAAGTCGAACGAGGCTGCCGCGAAAGCCCAAAATAAAATTCTGCTCGAATCCGCAGCCGAATGTCTGGCAAAGGCGTATTCCGCGACAGGCAATTACAAACAAGCCTATAAATATCTCGAGATTAAGGAAAATCTGAAGTGGCAGCGGTATGCAGAAGCCCACGATAAACTCATTGCCGAGATGAATGCCCAGTATGAATCCGAAAAAAAGGAGTCGCGTATTGCCGAGCAAACATATCTGATCAGGCTGGAGAAAAGAGAGAACAACTTCCTCACCGCCGGAATTATTCTGGTGGGTTTGATATTGGGATATGTTTTCTTTACGCAGTGGAAATTAAAAAAGGTCAATCGCCTGCTGTTTCTGAAAAATGAGGAGATTAACAGGCAGGCAGGAGAGCTCGAAACCAAGAATCAAAAATTGCATGATTTGTCAGACTTTAAAGAAACCATGACCAGCATGATCATTCATGACCTGAAGAATCCGCTGAATACCATGATTAACCTCGAATATATAGCGAAAAACTCACGGAATGCCAGGGAGATCGTTGAAAGAAACGGAAGGCTGATGCTCAACATGGTGATGAACATTCTGGATGTTTACAAATACGAACACACCGCTTTAAAAATCAGGGAAGAAGCCGTAAATGTCGGTAAAATAACCAGGGAGGCATGCAACGACGTGAGATTGCTGGCGCAGGAAAAAAATCTGAATATCAACATCATTGCGAACACCAACTTTACCATAAATGCCGACAGCGAGCTGGTTCAACGGGTGTTTTCCAATCTTCTTGCCAATGCCATCAAGTTTTCAAAAAACGGCGAAAGTGTTGATATCAAGTTATTGGAAGGAGAACCTGGATGGCTGAAAGTTGAAGTTTCCGACAAAGGTGAGGGCATTGATGCAAAGATTTTGTCCTTAATTTTTGAGAAATTCATTCAAGCCGAAAAGAAAAAATCAGGATTGGCAGGCTCAACAGGATTGGGTCTTGCCTTTTGTAAGATGGTTATCGAAGCGCATGGCGGAACCATTGGAGCGACTTCGGAAAAAGGGACCGGGTCGGTATTCTGGTTTACGCTGCCATTAATTAAAAATCAGGAAAGCGATGATACCCCTGTTGAAATCCAACAGATTTTGAACAACACGGAAAAGTTGCAATTAAGTAAAACAGCCCTCGATGAAATTGCTCCCTACGTCTCGGAGCTCAGGAAACTCGAGGTGTTTGCTGTAAGCGAAATTCATGCCTGCCTTAAATCGATCCCTGTTTCAAAAGCGGTTGAAGTGCAGCACTGGAAAGAGGAAGTTTATCTGGCTGTGGATACGATGAACGACCGATATTATCATTCGTTAATAAATCAATTATAATGAAAGACAGAACCATACTTATTGTGGATGATCTTGTTGAAAACCTTCAGGTGATCGTTTCGATTTTTGAGCAAAACCGCCCCGACCTGGTCATCTATCAGTCTGACAGCGGCAAAAGGGCGTTGGATGTGGCGATCAGGACTTTGCCCGCCATTATTCTTACCGACTGGGACATGCCCGGAATGTCGGGTATTGATTTGATCCTTGAACTTAAAAAACACAAAGCGACACGTGGTATTCCTGTGATTATTGCAACCGGCATCATGCTTTCGCCAGAAAATCTAAGGGAAGCCCTCGAAGCGGGCGCGGTCGATTTCTTAACCCGGCCCATAAATGCCGTAGAATTGCTCGCCCGAACACACGCTGCATTGTTGCTTTCAGAGCAGCATAAAAATGCGTTGGCCGAAAAAGACCGGCAGCTTGCTGAAATTGCCCTCGATGTATCTAAAAACGAGACTTTCCTTGACAAATTCAAAAAACAAATCGAGTGCCTGCTACTCACTATCCCTGTTGAACAAATTCATGAAAAGGAGGTGTTAGCCGATATTATTTCCAACCTCGACAGCCATTTGAATCACAACAACTGGCAGCGTTTCCACCTTTCCTTTGAAGCTGTCCACACTGGTTTTATTCAAGTTCTTGCTGAAAAACATCCCGAACTCAGCCCCGCTGAGGTTAAGCTTTGTATTTTTCTGAAACTTGGCATGAACACCAAAGATATTTCAAACCTGCTTTACCTTACCCCGGAAAGTATCAAAGTTGCACGCTCACGACTCAGGCAAAAGCTCAGGCTTACCCACACCCACAATCTCCATAATTATTTGTCGGCGTTTTAAGCAGAATCTCTCGACTCCCCGATTTCCCGGCCCATCCCTCCGTTTCTTTCTCTTCCCACCCCTCCGTCTTCCCTGGTGTTGATGCTGTCAAAGCATGTTAACCTTTTGCTAACCTTTTCCCCCACCTTGTTAACCTTTTGCTAACCTTTTGATTGCCCGCGGAGTGTTTTTTAAGTATACTATTGCTGCTGAATTTAATATAATGAAACCATTTGAACCACTTGATGGTGAAGTCGAAATTTGCGCTTTCGGCAAAACAATCCTTCTCAAAAGTAAAATACCTGTTCCGCGATGCTGGATAAAAGTAAGTGATCCGGCAGGGAAAATTTTATTTAAAAAAATTGTGAACGACTTAACAGAAACAACAATTCAATTAAACCTCGAAGGTGGATTCTATGATGTTACTGTTGTGACCGAAAAAAGCTTTGCCATGAAGATGGTTTTTCTGGAATGATTCTCCGCTTTTGCTCAGCGATGGTTACTGAGTGAAGCAGAAACCTTGTTAACCTTTTGCTAACCTTTTTCCATGTCTTGTTAACCTTTTGCTAACCTTTTGACTGCCTGTTTCCTGTTTTTTCATCATAGTATTGCAACTGATCTAAACAGATGTTTAAGCCTGGCAGGTTTTCAACCCCTGTCAGGGGTACAGTTTCCGGAATTAATAATAAAACCTGAAATCCATATGAAAAACCTTTTATTTACACTTTTGATTGCAGCTGCGATGCTCCTCAGCATCCAAAGCCATGCCCAGACCGGAGTAGCCATCAACCCAACCGGCGCCGACGCCGACAACAGCGCCATGCTCGACGTGAGCGCTGGAAACAAAGGTATCCTGGTGCCACGGATGACGGCGCTGCAGCGTACCGGCATTTTAAATCCTGCCAAAGGGTTGCTTGTTTACCAGAATGACGGAACAGAAGGTTTTTATTATTTTGATGGCACTGCATGGACCCGGCTTGCAAACGGTACCTATACCGAAACCGACCCGGTGGTGAAAGCCATCAATGGAATTGTAAAATCCAACGGGACCACGATTTCATCCGCAATGGCCGGCACCGATTACCTTACCCCATCGGGAAGTGCGGCCTCACTCACCAGTTTCCCGACGCTCAACCAAAATACTACCGGCACGGCCGCCAATGTTACCGGCACGGTTGCCATTACCAACGGCGGAACAGGCACCACCACAAAAGCAGCTGCTTTTGATGCCCTCTCACCCATGACCGCCCAGGGCGATGTTATTTACGGAGGAGCCAGTGGAACCGCTGCAAATTTGACCAAAGGCACTGCCGGACAGGTTTTGACCATGAACTCCGGTGCAACCGCGCCACAATGGTCAACTCCGACCACCGGCACAGTTACCAATGTAACCGGCACCGTCCCGATCAGTGTAACTACAGGAACGACCACCCCTTCGATAACCATTTCTTCAGCAACCACCAGCGCTGCCGGCACTATGAGCGCCAGCGACAAAACAAAACTGGATGGTATAAGCGGCACCAACACCGGTGATGAAACCAATGCAACCATCAAAACCAAATTGGGAATCACCACACTTTCAGGAAGCAACACCGGCGACAATGCGGTGAATACGCTTTACAGTGGATTGGTAAACTAT
Source organism: uncultured Bacteroidales bacterium (assembly GCA_903913885.1). GTDB lineage: Bacteria > Bacteroidota > Bacteroidia > Bacteroidales > FEN-979 > CAIVAT01. Next base: position 48,033 of record CAIWMX010000126.1, read on the forward strand.
ACGCACCCAACCGGCGATGGCAACCTTCATGTACTTGCAACAAGTACTACAAACAGCGGTAAAGTATTAACGGCCGGTGCAACTGCCGGGAGTTTAAGCTGGACTACCCCAACCACAGGAACCGTTACCAGTGTAACCGGAAACGCCCCGATCACC
>CAIWMX010000127.1 GCA_903913885.1 uncultured Bacteroidales bacterium
AGGGGATAGGAAAACCTTCCGGGTTGTGCACCCGGAAGGACTGCATCAATCACGCAGGCATGACCACCCAACTGTAATTAGTAAATCGTAATTATTAATTTATTGTAAAGGGATGCGCGCTTACCACGTTGATGTCGTGACGGATCAGCTTGTGGATGTTCTTCAGGTATGCTTTTTCGTCGGCCGAGCAGAATGAAAGGGCGGCACCGGTTTCACCGGCCCTGCCGGTTCGACCGATCCTGTGAACATAGGTCTCGGCCTGTTCGGGGATCTCGTAATTGATCACATGCGTGAGTTTGTCCACATCAATACCCCTGGAGGCAACATCGGTGGCAACCAGCACGCGGATGGTGCGGTCCTTGAAATCCTTCAGGGCGCTGTCGCGGGCGCTTTGCGACTTGTTGCCGTGGATGGCCCGGGCCTTGATGCCGTTACGCAGCAGGTCCTTGACGACTTTATCGGCTCCATGCTTGGTGCGGGTGAAAATGAGCACATGCTTCACCGCATCGTTTTGCAGAACGTGGGTCAGCAGCAGTTTTTTATTCTCCTTTTTTACATGGTAAACCGACTGGGATACAAGGATCGGGGGGGCTGAATCGGGTGAAAGGTTCAGCTGAACCGGGTTGTGGAGCAGCGATGCCGCCAGTTTCCTGATCTCTGCAGGGGCGGTGGCCGAAAACAGCATGGTCTGCCTTTTTTCGGGGAGCCTGGCGGTGATCTTCCTGATGTCGTTGATAAATCCCATGTCAAGCATGCGGTCGGCTTCGTCGAGGACAAGGTATTCAACCTTGTCGAGATGCACGAACCCCTGGTTCATCAGGTCGAGCAACCGCCCCGGGGCAGCTACGATGATATCAACCCCTCTTTGGAGTGACTGGGTCTGGGCATGTTGCGAGATGCCGCCATAAATGGTGACCAGGCGCAGGTCCATGCCTTTGCTGTATTCGGCGATTTCGGCACTGATCTGGGCTACCAGTTCCCTGGTGGGGGCGAGGATCAGGGTACGTACGGCCCGTCGTTGATTGCGGTCCTTTTCAGTTTCAAGCAGCTGGAGGATGGGAAGCGCGAAGGCAGCGGTTTTACCCGTGCCGGTTTGTGCGCAGCCGAAAATATCTTTGCCCTGGAGGATCGTGGGGATTGCTTTTTCCTGGATTGGTGTGGGGGGTTCAGGTACCCTTTTCTTGTCACAGCATTCAATAACGGCTGGATAAGGTTCAGATTTTCAAATGTCATTTAATGTTTTTAAATAAAATAATACGGGTTACCCCCGGGGAATCACTGAAAACAGCTTGACCCGGGATGCATTAAAAAAGTGTATGCTTGGCTGAATTGTAAAAGTGGAAGGATTACTTACAGATTGAGATACAATCTTTCAAATGTGGCTGCAAAGGTATGGATAGAATTCAGTCATCCGACAAAATAATCAAACAAATCAGTTGAACACTTCGTAACGACCATGTTGTCAATCATTAATGTTGAATAATTTTTTAATTCGTAATTTTTA